>CAZAXM010000033.1:0-22125 GCA_964489095.1 uncultured Ruminiclostridium sp.
CGTGAAATTATATCACATTTTCTTTTAAAAGTCAATAGACTTTGCGCGAATGGCATATTTTGTTGAATCCCTTTATGCAGTACAGCAATTATCTGTACGTAAATTTGTGCATTGTGACAAGGCGGCATGTGTGAAATAAAAAGCGCATTGCGCCGTTAAAAATAAAGGCTTGCCACGTTTCGCGTGGAAAGCCTTTATCCATCATCCGAGCAGGTAAAATCCTGCCGAAACAGGCGCGGCGATAATCTTTTCGCCGTCAAATTTCGCTTCGCCGCCAAAGCTGTAAATACATTTCTTGATCGTATAATCGCCCTTAAAACCAACCTCTCGGTCAGCGGGGTTTATAATAACGAGAATTTTTTCGTCATCAGATTTTCGTATGTAAGCGAGCGGGTACGCGTTCTTTTCGGCAAAAACAAACTCGATTCCGCCCTTGTTTAAAAGGGCAGGGTAGGCGCGTCTTATCGAAATCAGCCGCTTGATTTCGTTAAAAAGGGAATTGTTGTCGCTTTTTTGTGCAGCTGCCGTAGGGCGGTCGGGTGAGGGGTCGAGCGGAATATAGAGCTTTTCTGACGGTGCGCTGCTGAATCCCGCGTTAAGGCTGTCGTCCCACTGCATAGGTGAACGCGAGCCTGTTCTCCCGTAACCGCCTTCGACTGAAATAAGATTGTCAACATATCTCATACCGATCTCGTCGCCGTAGTAAATGAACGGTGCGCCCGGCATAGAGAGCAGGAATGCGAAGGCTACTTTTAACTCGTCGCCGTGGAGATTTCGCGCGAGTCTGTCCATATCGTGGTTTCCCGATGGGATACAGATAAGCCCCTTTCCCCCTGTTTTTTCGTGATTTTCTTTATATTTTTGGACAAATTCATAGACGTCGCCCTTACCTCTTGATGAAAAGAAGGGTTCGGGACAGCGAAAGAGGTCGTTGTAATGCGAGGAACCAAAGTGTAAAAGAAAATCCATATGAAATCCGCCGAGGAGGGATTTATCAGGCTCTCCCCATTCGGATACCATCGCCGCGTCGGGGAACTCCCTGTCGAGAAATCCGCGAACGTTCTGCCAGAGCTTTATCGTACCCTTTCCGTCCTCGTCATTCTTTACAAGCGAGCCTGCCATATCGACCCTGAATCCGTCGCAGCCAAGCTTCAGCCAGAATCGCATCACGTTTTTCATAGCTTCAAGCGTCGCGCGCGGCCCCTCGTCGTCCTGCGACTGCTGCCATGGCTTTTCGGGCTTATAATAGCCGTAGTTCAGTGCGGGCTGATGTGAAAAGAAGTTTACGCCGCAGCAGCCGTCGCGGTCGGAAATGCCGCGTATAGAAGCCATTCCGTCCGTGTCCTCCCAGATGCTGTTTGTCCAGACGTAGCGGTCGGAAAACTCGTTCTTTTCCGCCTTCATTGACTTTTTGAACCATTCGTGTGCGACAGAGGTGTGCCCCGGAACAAGGTCGAGCAGAACGTGCATTCCACGTTTATGAACCTCGCCGAAAAGCTGACGTAAATCCTCGTTTGTGCCGTATCTCGGAGCAGCCGTGCAGTAGTCCGAAACGTCGTACCCCGCGTCGCCGAACGGTGACATAAAACAGGGATTTATCCATATAGCGGTACAGCCAAGCTCTTTAATATAGTCGAGCTTTTCGGCGATCCCTTTAAAATCGCCGATCCCGTCTGCGTTAGTGTCATTAAAGGACTGGGGATAAATCTGATAGAAAACCGCGTCATCAAGCCATTTCAGCATAATGAATACCTCCGTTGTAATCGTTTTCATAATTGATAGGAATATTATAACACAGGCAGGAATTATTGTCAAGGGGTTGAGTTTATTTTTGGACATTTCCGCATAGGACAAAACCAAAAGCGTGTATAATTTACGGGGGTGAAAAAATGGCAAAAAACAGATTTGAGTATCGGAACGACAACGGGTCGATCAGGATTATGAAGGTAATCGAGCGGCTTTCCGATGGAACAAGAATTTTCGAGGACGGGAGCCGCGCGAGGGCGTCTAAATGTAAGCTTAACGGTGAATATATGGAATTACGCGAGCTGGGGGGCAGGGAATATGAGGAGTGGAACGAGGAGCTTTTGCGGAAAATCAGTGCAGGTTTGTCGGAGTTCTACGCGAAGAATGAGGAAAAAGATTAAAATTAAAAAAAATTCAAAAAAAGTATTGACTTTTGTGGTGGTGATATGGTATAATATATTCTGCAAGTTTGTGATAGAAGTTTGCGGATGTGGTGGAATGGCAGACACGTTGGCTTCAGGTGCCAATGGTAGCAATACCGTGCAGGTTCAAGTCCTGTCATCCGCACCATAAAACAGAATAATATCGAGGTGTGGCTCAGTTTGGTAGAGCGCTGCGTTCGGGACGCAGAGGCCGTGGGTTCAAGTCCCGTCACCTCGACCATGCGGCAATCGCTGCATCAAGTTTCGCCTTAAGCATTCTGCTTGAGGCGAATTTTTTTACCCGAAAATGACGCATTTTTAACAAAAGAAACCCCGCTATACAGCGGGGTCAGCTTGTTGAAAAACCTGTTTTGGAGAGTAAAGTGTCGTTTTGCAAGATTATCGACCTGATAGATCGGTGCAATTTGCAGCAAAAAATGGGATTCCAAAGGGAATAATTCCCTTTGGCAGGGGTTTGGGGACGGCGTCCCCAATTTCTTTTTTTCTCTCTTTTCGTCTTTTTCGACAGTCTGACCCCGCTATACAGCGGGGTAAACGTCATTTTTCTCCGCATTTATCCTCGCGGAAAAAGGCTTGTATACTTTCGAGGACGCTGCTTTCGTCGGTGATAAAACCGAAACCGCGCAGGCGTTTGCGTTTACGTTCATCGTCAATTTCAAACCGCGCACGCTCAATAAACCGGTTATCAGCGTATGCGAGAATTGCCCGAACAAGTCCGTCATAGAAAATCTCCTCAACGCTTTCAAGTGCAAAGATAACCAATTCTTCGCCGTCAATTTTCGCGGAAACGCTGCCTAAAATCTCCTCGCCGTCGCGAAGCTCGTAGAGAATGTAATCCGTAACCGATTTGTTCTGTAAAATCGTGATCATCTGCGTCCGCCCCGCTTCTCTTTAACAGATTCGCCCATAGCGCTGCGGAGTGCGCGCATTTCTTCTTTCGTCAGCTCCGCATATTCGCCGGGTTTTAGCATACCTAGCTTAACACCGCCGATCGACGTGCGGCGAAGTCGTTTTACAGTCAGACCTACCGCCTCGCACATACGTCGTATCTGGCGGTTTTTTCCTTCTTTTATGACAAATTCAAGAACCGTGCGTGTTTCTTCCTCAACCAACACGTTTACAACGCAATGGCGCGTGTACACGTTCGGTTCGATCTCAACGCCCGTCATAAGCATGTTCACCTGTTCCTCGCTGACCTTTTCGGCAACGGTTACACGATAGGTCTTTGGAACATGATGCGTCGGGTGCATTATCGAATTCGCAAATGCGCCGTCGTTTGTCAGAAGCAGCAAGCCCTCTGAGGTTCTGTCGAGCCGCCCTATCGGGTAAACACGCTCCTCTATGCCGTCAAGCAGGTCGGTTACGGTTTTTCTGCCCTGTTCATCGCTCATTGTAGTGACGTAGCCGCGCGGCTTATACAGCTTTATGTAACGGAGTGTTACGCCGTCCGCGTGGATTTTTTCGCCGTTTACCGTAATAAGGTCGTTTTTCGGATCAGCCTTATCTCCGAGCGAAACGTGACGTCCGTTTACCTTTACCTCTCCGTTTTCGATAAGCTGTTCCGCTTTTCTGCGCGAACAATATCCGCTGTCGGCAATTATTTTTTGTATTCTTATTTTTTCCATATTATCCTCCCGAACGTTCAGCCCGTAAACAACGCTCTGATACGCTCTAAAAGGCTCTGCTCCGCCGTTTCACGCGGACAGCTTTCCTCCGCGAGCATCGGTATACTCCGAAGCAGCTCCTCCTTATAATAAATTTCAGCCGTTCCCAGAACCTCTCCCTCGGCAATTTCCGCGTAGACAAATTCGGGAACATTGTATTCAATTCTTATTTCCGCAAGCTCACGGTCGGCTGCACCAAAAATCGCCGTTTTTTCGGGAACAGCGCACATCGTCCGCTTTGTTCCGCCGACGATCTCAACAGGGATGCTCTCAGGGAGAATTTCCTGTGGATTTACCAGCGAAAATCCGTAATCGAGCAGCTTTTTATGGTCGTTCCAGTCGTCTGGCGCGTTAAGCGTGACTGCCGCGAGCGTTACTCCGTCGCGCTCCGCCGCTGATACAAGACATCTGCGCGCGTTATCCGTAAAACCTGTTTTCATACCTATACAGCCCTCGTACTGCTTCAGCAGCTTGTTGGAATTGTAAAGAGTACGCTTAAAGGGCGGATTTCCAAATTCAAGCGTAGCCGAAGTCAGTCCGCATATTGCGCGGAGCTCCTTATTATTTAATGCCGCACAAGCAAGCTTCGCCATATCACGCGCGGTGGAATAATGTTCATCAGCGTCAAGTCCTGACGGCGTGACAAAATGCGTGTCGTTCATACCGAGGAGTGCGGCTTTTTCATTCATTTTATCCGCAAAAGCAGACAGGCTGCCGGAAATATTTACCGCCGCCGCATTTGCCGCGTCATTTCCCGATGGGAGAAGCATACCGTAGCAAAGCGCACGGCGCGTTACAATATCGCCCTCGCGAAGCCCCATAGATGTGCCCTCTACGCGGATAGCCATACTGTCAACGGTAAAACGACGATCAAGCTGACCCGCTTCAAGGGTGAGCAGGGTCGTCATTATTTTTGTTGTGCTTGCGATCGCGCGGTGTTCGTCCGCGTTTTTTTCATAAATAACCTCGCCCGTATCCACGTTGACAAGCACCGCGCTCACTGCCGAAACAGACGGTTCGGCAGGCTCTGCGCCCGCGTGAAAAACACAGGCTGTCACAAAAACAACAGCGGTAAGAGCCGCCGCAAATCCTTTCATTCCGCTCACCTCGCAAAATTATATGCGAAAGCGGGACAAAATATTATTCGCTCTTTTCTTCCTCGTCGGAATCCTTTTTCTTTCCGAAAATATCCTTTACCTTGTTGAGAAAATCGGGCGCACTGTCCATAATTCCGTCGAGAACGCCGCCGTTTGAACCAAGCTCAAGCATTTTCACGTTTCCGTCAGTCTGGATCACGATAAAAGCCTGCGGCTTGATGGTGATACCTGCGCCGCTTCCTCCTGCGAAAACTTCCTTTTCAACCTTCGCAGGAATATCGCTTCCGCCCGAAACAAAGCCAAATGAAACCTTTGAAACGGGGATAATGATCGTTCCGTCGGGGGAGGTTATCGGGTTTCCGATAATTGTGTTTACGTCAACAAGCTCACGGATTTTCTCCATAGATGTGCTCATAAGTCCTTCAAGATGCTGTGCCATAATTTTATCCTTTCTTTTTACATGCCTTTACAGGCTTTTTCGGTTGTGTTTGGTTGTATTTCAGATACGTTTTAAGGAAGCGCACGGCGAACCAGATCGCGCAGGCAAGCGCAGTTCCGAGCCGCAGCTTCACAACGAAGTACACGAAAATATCGTCATTTTCACGTGAAAAATCAGCTTCGATCCTGACCTCGCGCGCCTGCACGGAAAAATATGTCGTAAGCCATTCGATAACGGGATAAACGACCGCGCAGACAGTTCCGTATTTTATAGCAGTTTTCGCCGCGTCGTCCGTTCCGACCGCATAGTCGATATACAAGTCGCGGACGCGGATTTTCTTAATCAGCCGTTTTACAGGCGGCGACGCGCTTTTCACGTAGTCCATTATCATTTCAAAATCGAAATCGAACCCCGCTTTTTTCGGCTTATCCGGGCTTTTTTTTGCATTTTCCGTCTTTAGCTCCGTTTTATCAGCAGGCTTCTCCGTATGCACTGCGGCTTTTTCGTTCTGTTCAATCTGAATTCTTTTTTCTATTGGTTCGTTACGCTTTTTCCGTTTACTTTTTTTAGGCTTTTTCGGCTTTAGCGGGAACAATGTCAGAAAAAGAAAATTAACCTTTAAATCCGGTTTCCCGTTTTCGTAACAAAATGTTGCTTTTACCGACTGCATTAACAGCAGCACGATCAGAAGGACAATGCTGCCGAAAAATATCCAGCCGAGCATATAACCCCTCCGTTTCTGCTAAGCTTAGTCGTTTTTCTGCTCCTGCTCACGTTTTTCAAGCTCCAGCTCCGCAAGCTCGTCAAAATCAAGCTGTCCTTCCTGATTTGGCAGCGGCGGCAGCTCTTCAAGCGAGGAAATGCCGAAGCAGCGCAGAAATGTATTTGTCGTCCGATACGCAACAGGTCGTCCCGGCAATTCAAGCCGTCCCGCTTCTTCAAGTAAATCACGCTCGACAAGCGTGTTGACAACGCTGCTGCTGTCGATTCCGCGCACCTGTTCCACAAAAGCTTTGGTGACGGGCTGATTGTACGCGACAATTGAAAGGGTTTCCATTGCCGCCTGTGAAAGCGGAGTCTGCCTGCGTGTTTCGAGGGCTGCCTTTACATAATCGGCAAGCTCTTCTCTTGTTGCAAGCTGAAAGCAGTTATTTACACGTATAATGCGTATCCCGCTTTCCTGAACATTATAACGCCGTTCAAGCTGATCAATAAGCTTTACGACAGTTTCAACGTCAATTTTGCTTGCCTCGGCAAGCTTATCAGGAGAAACAGGCTCTCCGCACGCGAAAAGTATCGCTTCAATTATAGCAATTCCTTCATTCAGCTTCATCGGAAGCTTCCTCCCTCCTCGTCATAGCCATATGTGTTCCGTCGTCTGAAAAGGTAACTCGCGAGTGCTTGGAAAGTTCAAGCAGGGCTAGAAAAGTTGCGACCTGTTCAGAGCGCGTCTGACCTTTATACAGCGATTTTATCTCAACTGTTTCGCCGTGGCGGATTTTTTTCAGCACATATAAAACCTTAGTGAACACCGTAACGTATGTCTGCGTAACGATAGGCTGAAGCGCCTGCCGCGCTTCCTTTTTCAGCTTTTCACCTCTGCCGCTGACAGCACTGTAACTGTCGAGCAGCTCATAAACCTCGTGATGGTTGCGATAGGTGTTGTCAACGGGCAGGTCGAGCGGCTCGCGGACAAAAACGCTGTCGCCTACGAAATGCCGCCGCAGTCTTTCCGAAACAGCCTTGCACATTGCATACTCTATAAGCCGACCGCTGAGTTCTTTTTTCAGCTCCTCAACCTCGTGCTTCGGTAAAAGCGCGGCTGTTTTTATGAATATGAGATGCGCTGCCATTTCGACAAATTCGCCCGCAAGCTCAATATCAGCCTCCTGCATTTTTTCCATATACAGAAGAAACTGTTCCAATAAAACGGAAATTTCGATATCGCGGATATTAAGCTTATGCTTACGTATAAGGTCGAGCATAAGGTCGAGCGGTCCTTCGTAAATTTCCAGTTTAAAGCTAAGCTCTTCCATTGTCCCTACCCGATAAATCCCGTGATAAAGTCAAGCCCGTTGTAAATAAGATCGGAAATCGCGCCGAACGGGATATTGAGAATGCCGGTAAAAAGTAAGAACATAACGACATACATTATTATCTGTTCATATCTCATAATACCAAAATAGTATTTCGAGGGGAGGAACGAGAGGAAAATTCGCGAGCCGTCAAACGGCGGGATAGGCAGAAGGTTGAAAACGCCGAGCGAAATATTTATGCTTACGATCATATTTAAAACAACCACAACGTAAAAAGTTACATCTGTTGCGGGCACAAGCAGAAGCACAAGCTTATAGATGACCATAAAAACGAGCGCCATCAGGATATTTGAAACAGGTCCTGCCGCCGCGGTTAAAGCCATTGCCGTTTTCTGCGACTTGGCTTTACGACAGCGGTACGTGTTTACGGGAACAGGTTTTGCCCAGCCTATTCCTAACAGGAAAAGTGCGATTGTACCTAACAGGTCGAAATGAGCAAGCGGATTAAGTGAAATTCTGCCCTGTGAAGCGGCGGTATCATCGCCGAGCCAATATGCGGCAAGCGCATGAGCACTTTCGTGAATAGGTGTTGAAACAACAAAAACTATAAGATAGGAGAAAAGGCTGATAACAATATTCAGCATATTTCCGCTAAGGAGAACATCAAGCATAGTCAAAAATCCTTTCGGTCGAGAACAAAAAATACTAATTTATATTATACTATAAAAAAATAAATTTTTCAAGTCCTTTCACTTAAAATTCATACGGAATCAGCTACAAATCTCCATTCTATTTTGCTCCAGTATTCTCCCGCATAATCAACCCCGACGCGCGGTCTTGTCGAATAACCGCAGGAAAAACCGTCGTCCTCAAGCCATATGCTCTCAGAAGTGATAAGGTCAGCTTTGTTGAAGCTTCGGTCAATTCCGAGGTGTTTCGTCAGTTTCGCAGGTCCGTTGTATCCCTCGCAGCAGCGTATCAGCACGGCTTCGGGGCTTCCCTCCGTGCCGCAGACAACGTTGAACATATTGTGCATACCGTAAACCAGATAAACGTAAGAAACCCCGCCGCGTCCGAACATTACGGAGGTCCGCTCGGTTTTTCCTTTGCTTGCGTGACAGGCGAGGTCGCCCGTTCCCATATAGCACTCCGTTTCGGTAATGCGAAGCCTGCGCACTTCCCCGTTAATGCGGGTACAGAGGAGTTTCCCGAGAAGCTGCGGAGCGAGGACGAGCGCGGTTTGTGAATAGAACTCAGAAGATATTATTTTTGACATTTTTTACCTCCTTGGGTTGTTGAATTTTCCGTGAAAAATTGATTTGATTATTTTTCGGGCGATAGCATAAAATAATTCTGCGCGGATTTTCTCCGCAATTCGGAGGTGCAGAATGGAAAAACGAAAAAAGCAGATAACAGATAGAATTATTGATAAAATGACCAACTCGGTCGGAGCGGAAGAATTTGACCCGAATGGAATGTACACGGGCGTTCCCGCCGACCCGAACGAAGTTCCCGTTCAGGACGCTGACGATCTGTAAATTAAGCGCACACCCGCTTTATCCCGCGGGTGTGCAAATTTTACAATGAGTGTTGACACGCAATCTTTTTTATGGTAAAATTAAAGGCAATTCAGAAAAATGTGAAAGAATGAAGAAAATGAAAAAAAAGAGAAGATATATAGCGCTTGCGCTTGCACTGCTTTGCGGCTGTTCGTCCGAGCCGTCCGAAACGCTAAAGCCGGAACAAAGCGGAGTTACGCTTACTACGACAACCTCCGCAAGACCGCCCGAAACATTTGTGCTTTCTATCGACGATAAGCCCGGAACGACTGTTACCGAAACAACCGCAGAGGAAGCCGAAGAGCCTGATACATATACAACGGCGGTTATCGCCGCGGCAGGGGATACGACCCAGTCGGATATTTTCGGCGACGCGACAAGCTGGCGCGATATGACATACCCGTTTGAGGACGTAGCAGAGCTGTTCAGAAATGCCGACCTTGCTTTCGTAAATCTGGAAACATCTGTCAGCACACGCGGCGAAAGTGAAAAAAAGGAAGGCTACGGATTCCGTACAGACCCGAAGTTTCTTGAGGTTTACACTGAGGCGGGGATAGATATAGTTTCCTGTGCGAATAACCATACGCGCGATTTCGGAATGGACGCGCTTTCCGATACGTTCGCGCATCTTGATGAGTACGGGATCCGATATGTCGGTGCGGGAATGAATAAGACGGAAGCCGAAAAGCTGGAAATATTCGAGCTGAACGGAATAACGGTCGGTTTTACTGCGGTAAATATGATAAATATGAACCCGACATGGTACGCGACAGATGAGCGCGCGGGGCTTAACTGCGTTGATTCGTGGGAATGCGAGCGGCAATTGGAGCTTATTTCGGAGTATGATAAAAGGTGCGATGTGCTTTTTGTTTCGGTGCATTGGGGGTTGGAATACTACAACACGATTACCGGCGAGCAGCAGGAATTTGCACATAAGCTTTGCGACAGCGGTGCAGATATTATCCTCGGACATCACCCGCACGTGCTTCAGCCGATTGAGGCTTATCAGGACAGCGTGATATTTTACAGTATGGGCAATTTCCTTTTTTATAAGATGGACGACGACGCGGGAAAAACCGCGCTGTTTGAAATTGAAATTGACAAAAACGGATTTGTCGGTGGAAAAATACACCCTGTTTTCATTACAAACTGTAAATCTGTTTTGCTTGGCGAGGAAAACGAAATGCGCGGGGAGATACTTGAGCTTATCCGCGGTATTTCGCTTCCTTACGGCGTTGAAATAGACGGCGACGGAGAGGTAAGGGTTAAAGAATGAAAAAGATTATCTATTTAATTTTTATAACATTTTTGCTCTGCGGCTGTTCGGACAGCCGCGAAGATACCCCTGCCGCCGTGTACATAACGACTGAAAAGCCCGCTGTTGTTACGCTTTCCGGTGAAACAACCGTGCAGACCGTACCGGAAATAACAACCACGGAAACGACTGCGACAACAACAATTCCGGAAACAACCGCCGATTCAGCCGACGCTTCGGAAACAGAACAATTGTCGCAAACGGAAAAAACGGACGCAGCGACCGAAGTGACCGAAACGACCGCGCAGGAACCGCAGTTCAGCAACAGGATCTACCTTAACGGATCGAACCTCGTCTATACGGGCGACAGCTTTCAGTTCACCTATAAAATCAGCCATCGGAACGCAGAACGCGCGACAATTCTCTGGAAATGCGACGGAGAGGCAGGGAGCCTGAACGAAAACGGACTGTTTACAGCGGAGAAGAAGGGCGAAGTTATGCTTACTGTTACCGACATTTCAAACGGCTTAACGGATTCGCTTACGGTTCACGTTGTCGATACGGCGGAGGATGTTGATTTTGTTCCGCTTGTGAACGGGATCCCGATTGCGAATAAGACCTATCCTGTTCCGAAAGACTACAATCCCGGACTTGACGGGGAAGCGTTCGAGGCGTTTGAGAGGCTGCGGAGCGACGCTGCTGAGGAAGGGTTTAACATAGTTTTTATGTCAGGCTTTCGCTCGTATGAGGAGCAGCAGACTGTTTATAAAGGCTGGGCGAAAAAGTACGACTACGAAGCCGACAGGGTTTCCGCACGCCCCGGTCATTCAGAACACCAGCTCGGACTTGCGATCGACGTAAATTCAGTCGAGTTCAGCTTTGCGGATACGCCTGAGGGGATATGGCTGGCGGAAAACTGCTGGAAATACGGATTTATTATCCGATATAAGGAAGGCACGGAGGATATTACGGGGTATATGTTTGAGCCGTGGCATATCCGCTATCTGGGCGATATTGCCGAGGAGGTGCATTTCAGTGGGCTCACGCTTGAGGAATTTTTGGGCATTGACTCGGTTTACCGTGATCCTTTTGTGAATCCGAATAACGAAACCGTTGAATAGCTTTAAGGCTGTCACATTTTTGTGACAGCCTTTTTATTACTTTAAAAATCCTGATATAATTTTCTGCTGCGCTTCTTCTTCGGTAAGACCAAGCGTTTGCAGCTTTAAGATCTGTTCGCCGGCGATTTTTCCGATTGCAGCCTCGTGAATAAGAGCAGCGTCAATATTCGCCGCTTCGAGGGCGGGGAGCGCGTTTACTCTGCCGTTGTCAACAAGTATCGCGTCGCATTCGGAATGCCCCGTGCAGCGGCTTTTTCCGAGAACGTGGGATTTAAACTCCTGGTACGATGTCCCCTTAGCAACAGAACGTGAAACAAGGTCAACAACGCTGTCGTCGCCGTTCATCTCGACAACGAAATCGCTTTTCGCTTCCTCTTTCCCGTCTGTCATTATCCGCTCACGCACGATAAGCTTAGCGCGCGCGTCAAGCTTTGCGCTCGTTTTACGAACGGAGCTGTCTACTCCGCCGATCTGAACAGTGTCCATTTCAAAATATGAATCTTCGGCGAGAAATGCGTCCGTAACAGGGTCGATCCTTCGGAAAGCGGCACTTGAACCCGTTCCTATATGCTTTTCGCGGTACAGGACTTTTGAACCCTTTCCGAGGAAAAAGCGGTGGATACCGTTGTGCTTCGCCTCGCCCTCGTTGTCGGCGTGAACGCCGCACCCTGCGACAATAACAACGTCCGCGCCCTCTCCGATAAAGAAATCATTGTAGACGAGATCGCTTACATTGCTTTTTGTGACGCAGGCCGGAATATAGACAGTTTCGCCGCTTGTGAACGGGTCTACGAAAATATCAATGCCGGACTTGTCCGCCTTAGGCTCGATTCGTATATGCTCGCTTGACTGACGACCTGCACAGCTGCCGTTTTCGCGAATGTTAAATGCGCCCTTAAAGCCGCCTTTATAGTCGGATATTTCGGCGAGAAGAGCTTCTGTTATCTCGTTCATAACGTTTCCTTTCCGCGGGGACAGATGCTTACCGCCTCGCCTGTCAGCAGGTTAGGGAGGATTTCCGCCGCCTTACCGCTTGAACGGATCATTCCGTTTGCGATAACGACAACCTCGTCCGCAATTTCGATAATCCTTTCCTGGTGTGAGATTATGAGGAGCGTGCCGTGCTGCTCGTTCCTGATTTTCTTAAATGTTTCAACAAGCTTTGAAAAACTCCACAGGTCAATACCCGCTTCCGGTTCGTCGAAAATCGAAAGAGGAGCTTTTCGTGAAAGAACCGACGCTATCTCGATTCTTTTCATTTCGCCGCCGGAAAGTCCCGAGTTCAGCTCGCGGTCAACATATTCCTTCGCACATAGCCCGACTTTTCCGAGAAGGTCGCAGAGAGTGTGGTAGGGAAGCTCTTCGTCTGCCGCAAGCTCCAGCATATCCTTTACGGTAAGTCCCTTGAAACGGACGGGCTGCTGAAATGCAAATGCGATTCCTTTTTTAGCGCGTTCCGTTATATCAAGGTCGGTTATATCCTCGCCGTTAAAAATGATTCTGCCCGATTCGGGCTTTTCAAGTCCTGCGATAAGTTTCGCCGTCGATGTTTTTCCACCGCCGTTCGGACCTGTAACAACAATAAGCTTCCCGCTCTCGGCGGTATAGCTTATATCCTTAACTATCCGCTCGCCGTTCGGAACGCTCCATGCAATGTGTTCTAAAGTCAGCATATTTTCCAAAATTTCCTTCTTTCAAGTTTGGTTTACATTTATTATACCATTTTTGCCGAATTTAGTCAATATGCTGTATATAATAAAAGCAATTCCGCATAAAACCCCCTTACGGTTTTGGCTGAAAAGCGTGAGATCCCGTAACAAATCCGGATAAGCACGTGTTAAACCTTGAAAAGATCTGATAATTGTGTTATACTATATTAAACGAGTGGATAATAACGCTGCAAAAAAATCCGTATTTTTTGAAAAAAGCTATTTACAAACTGAAATGTTTGTGGTATAATATACCTACTGCGTTATGCAGCAACATATACTTGGCATTGCGGCTTATGCTCCTTTCGGAGAAACACTGCTGCCCTTTGCTATGTGTGTGCAAATATTTTTAAAGAGGTGTATTTATCATGATGCTCAAGGACGAAAAAACAGCGATTATTGAGGCGAACCGTACAAGTGAAAACGATACAGGTTCTCCCGAGGTTCAGATTGCAATTCTCACAAAGAGAATCAACGACCTCACCGAACACTTAAAGACTCACCAGAAGGATCATCACTCCAGACGCGGTCTTTTTAAGATGGTTGGTCGCAGACGTAATCTCCTCGCTTACCTTCAGAAGAAGGACATCGAGCGTTACCGTGCAATCATCGCTAAGCTTGGTATCCGTAAGTAATTATGGCGCCGAAAAGGGCAGAACGGTAGCGTTGTTCTGCCCTTTTAATGTTAATCTTCGACAGTAACAGCTGTCGTAAAAATATGAAGCGCACAACGCATTTAGCGGTAAATTGAGTCTGAAAGATTTTTCAGGCTGACTTTATTGCTAAGCATGTGCCTTCAAATAAATAATGAGGAACAAAAATGTTTGAAAATTATAAGACATTTAAAACGACTTTTGCCGGACGCGAGCTTATGGTCGAAACAGGTAAGGTTTGCGGACTTGCGAACGGTTCGTGCTGGATTCACTACGGCGAAACCGTGGTTATGGTAAACGTAACCGCAAGCCCTAAGCCCAGAGAGGGCGTTGACTTTTTCCCTCTCGCCGTTGATTACGAGGAGAAGCTTTACGCCGTAGGAAAAATCCCCGGAGGTTATCTTAAGAGAGAGGGTCGCCCCAGCGAAAAGGCTATCCTTACTTCACGTGTTGTTGACCGTCCTATGCGCCCCCTTTTCCCGAAGGATATGCGTAACGATGTTGCTATCGTTATGACAGTTCTCGCGGTCGATCCCGATACCCAGCCCGAAATTCTCTCAATGATCGGCGCTTCTATCGCTGTATCTATCTCGGATATTCCGTGGAACGGACCTATCGGCGGTATTTCCGTTGGACTTGTTGACGGGGAGATCGTGCTTATGCCTGACGCTGAACAGCGCGCTAAGTCCGATTTACAGCTTACCGTTGCTTCAAGTGAAAAGAAGGTCGTTATGATCGAAGCCGGAGCAAACGAGGTTGACGACGACACTATGCTCAAGGCTATTATGGCAGGTCACGAGGAAATCAACAAGTCCCTCATTCCTTTTATAAAGAGCATTCAGGCAGAAATCGGCAAGCCGAAGTTTTCCTTCCCCTCTATGGACGTTGACCACGACCTCTTTGAGGCTATTCAGAATAAGTACACCGATCAGGTTAAGTTCGCACTTGACACAGATGACAAAAACATTCGCGAAGAGCGTTTACAGCCTATCAAGGACGCTATCCACGAGGAATTTGACCCGCAGTACCCCGAACAGGGCGCGATGATTGACGAGTGCATTTACAAGCTCCAGAAATTCATCGTAAGACGTTGGCTGCTTGATGAACAGAAGCGCGTTGACGGCAGAGGCATGGACGATATGCGTCCTCTCGCTTCCGAAGTCGGACTTCTTCCGCGCGTTCACGGTTCGGGTCTGTTCACAAGAGGTCAGACTCAGGTTCTCACCGTTACAACCCTCGGTCCGATAAGCGACTCACAGCGCCTTGACGGTCTTGACGAGGAAGAAACCAAGCGCTATATGCACCACTACAACTTCCCCGCATACTCCGTTGGCGAAACCAAGGCAAGCAGAGGTCCCGGACGCCGCGAAATCGGTCACGGCGCACTTGCTCAGCGCGCTCTCGAACCCGTTATCCCCTCTGTTGAAGAATTCCCTTACGCTATCCGCCTTGTTTCCGAGGTTCTTTCCTCTAACGGTTCTACTTCACAGGCTTCCATCTGCGGCTCTACACTTTCGCTTATGGACGCAGGCGTTCCGATTAAGGCACCCGTTGCAGGTATCTCCTGCGGTCTTATCACCGAGGGCGACCGTTGGATGACAATGGTTGATATTCAGGGTCTTGAGGACTTCTTCGGCGATATGGACTTCAAGGTTGGCGGTACTCATAAGGGTATCACTGCTATCCAGATGGATCTTAAGATTGACGGTCTTACTCCTGAAATTATCGCAGACGCGTTTGCAAAAACACATAAGGCTCGTATAAAGATTCTCGACGAGGTTATGCTTAAGGCTATCCCCGCTCCCCGCGCTACTGTAAACAAGTACGCTCCCAAGATGATGAATATGAAGGTGCCTGTTGACAAGATTCGCGAGGTTATCGGTACAGGCGGTAAGGTTATCCAGAAGCTTTGTGCTGACTTTGAAGTTAAAATCGACATCGACGAGGACGGCAACGTGTTCATCTGCGGTCAGGACGGCGATAAGGCTAACGCTTGTATTGAAACCATCAAGTCCATCGTTACCGAACCCGAAATCGGCGCAATTTACAAGGGCAAGGTTGTCCGCGTAAAGGAATTCGGCGCATTCGTTGAGTTCGCTCCCGGCAAGGAGGGTATGGTTCATATCTCCGAGCTTGAAAACAGACGTGTAGAAAAGGTTGAGGACGTGTGCAACGTCGGCGACCAGATTATCGTAAAGATCATCAAGATTGACAATCAAGGCAAGATCGGTCTTTCCCGTAAGGAAGCTCTTGCCGATATCGAAGCTAAGAAAAAGGCTCAGCAGGGATAAGGCGGATACCCATTAACAAGCAGAAAAGTCACCTCGGAGTGGGGTGACTTTTTTGGCAGTAGGAGTAAAAATGATAAAAGAAGAATTTTCGCGTACAGCGCTGCTTCTCGGAGAAACGGGAATAAATCGGCTTGCCGCCGCACGCGTAGCGGTGTTCGGGATAGGCGGCGTGGGCGGTCACGCCGCCGAGGCTCTTGTGCGGAGCGGAATCGGTGCAATTGATCTTATCGACAACGATACGGTCAGCGTTTCAAATCTTAACCGTCAGCTTGTCGCCCTCCGCAGTACTGTCGGTAGATACAAGGTCGATGTGGCACGGGAGCGTTTTCTTGACATAAATCCCGCGTTGGAGATCCGTACCTTCCGTACTTTTTACACACCCGAAACCGCTTCGGAGTTTGATTTTTCGGAGTACGATTATGTTATTGATGCTATTGACACTGTGACGGGCAAAATCGGGCTTGTAATGCAGGCTCAGGCGGCGGGAACTCCTGTGATCTGCTCAATGGGCGCGGGCAATAAGCTTGACCCGTCCGCTTTCGAGGTCGCCGATATTTATAAAACTTCGGTATGCCCACTCGCTAAGGTGATGCGGTATGAACTGAAAAAAAGAGGCGTAAAACACCTTAAGGTCGTATATTCAAGGGAAATTCCCCGCTCGCCGGATATGAGCCTGACCGACGAGAAGCCTGTCGGTACACGCCGCGCTGTTCCGGGCAGCACAGCTTTTGTTCCATCTGCGGCAGGTCTTGTGCTTGCGGGTGAGGTTGTCCGGGATATTTCGGGGGTTATATAATTTATGGTATAAAAAGCGGCTGTATGTTAAGTCATACAGCCGCTTTGCGTATTCAATTCCTGTCATATTGGTGGTATACGACCTGGTTCTTTCCGTTCCGTTTACCCTTATACAGGCGGGAATCGGCAACGGAAACAAGCTTTTCGATGTTCGTGGCTTCGCTGTAATCCGAAAAGCCGAAAGTCATTGTTACCTTTATTTCGCGCTTGTTAAAATTAAGGTCCATATTCTGGATCTTGAGGCGGATATTTTCTACGAGTTCATAGCATTCGTCGCTTGTTCCCGACATAATTATGAGTATTTCCTCGCCGCCCCAGCGACAGACTGTTCCGCGGTCGCCGACGCCTGCGCTTATCGTGCTGGCAACGTTTACAAGGACTTTATCTCCGCAATCGTGGCTATAAGTATCATTGATTCGCTTAAAATCGTCAATATCGCCGAGAATTACACAGTAAGGTGCTGTGTCCTGTTCGTAGATGTGGAACTGGTCGGCGATGTGGTGACGGTTGCGCAGGTGAGTCAGCGCGTCGTAGTTCGCTAAAAAGTCAAGCTCCTTGTTTTTCTGACTCAGGTTGCTCATGGATTTGCGAATGTTGTAGACAAAAAGAAATGAGAAAATGATAAGAGTGACCGCCGTAATCAGCATATTCATACAAGATATAAGCTGTTCAAGCTCGTGCGGGAATCCTCCCTCATAAAGAACACCCTCGAAGAAATAGGAAATAAGCATCAATGCGATATCGATTATCGAAAGAATTGTCGAAAAAATAGCCGGGTGGGTTATCGCATTATCTATAAATGTTACATAATAAACCGCAGGGATAATAAGAAGTCCGAAAAACGAGAATCCGAAGTTCCATCCCAGCATAATTGTACACAAAAAGTCGTGCGCGACAATTTCGGCGAAAAGAAGCCCAAGCCAGACCGGACTTGTTTTTTCACTATTTATAAATATACAGCCCGCGAGGTAGAGAATAACGCTCCCTACGTTGAAAAAAGCGAGGTTGGTAACGTTGAGGGTAAAGAAAATGATTGCGAAAAGTGTATGGATAATAAGGCAACAGGCGTATAAAAATCGATAAATGGTTTCCTTCGCGCTGCTCTTGCCAATTATTTTTTCGAGAAGTTGAAGCATAACGATTTTCCTTTTAAGTTTAGGTGCTGCCGTACAACTATCGCTGTTCGGTAAAACCCTGATTTGCAATCATACGTTGCACATTTTTATTATACAGTAATTTGGAAAAAAATGCAATAGTATTTGTCTGAAAATGTTGAATTTCGCTGAAATTTTTACTTGCCCCTTATGACATTTGCATAGCACAAGGGGCAAATACAGTCTATAATCGGCACCGCACGGTCTTTATGCGGCGCTGCCTGTTATAATTCACCCGAAAGCTCTTCCATTCTGTCAAGCAGCTCTCCGAAAAGCTTCAGCGCGTCATTCACAACGTTCGGGTCGGTCATATCCACGCCCGCACCTTTCAGCAGATTTACGGGTGTATCCGAGCTTCCGCCGCAAAGGAAGCCGAGATAGTCCGAAGCCTCCTTCTCGCCGCCGTTAAGCACTCTCTGCGAAAGTGCGATTGCAGCCGAAAAGCCCGTTGCGTACTGGTACACATAATAATTATAGTAAAAATGCGGGATCCTCGCCCACTCATACTTTATTTCAGGGTCGGGAACGATATCCTCGCCAAAATAAAGCAGGTTCAGGTCGCCGTAAAGGTCGCAGAGGAAATCCGAGGTAATTGCTTCACCGCGCGCCTGGGCTTCGTTTATTTTCAGCTCAAATTCCGCAAACATCGTCTGACGGTAAAGCGTTGTGCGGAACTGTTCAAGAAAATAGTTTATAAGATACGCCTGCTCGCGCTTGTTATCGGTCGTTTTGAGCAGGTGCTGCATAAGCAGGGACTCGTTAAAGGTCGAAGCGACTTCCGCAACGAATATCTCATAATCCGAATATGCGGTTGGCTGGTGTTTATTTGAGAAGTAGGAATGCATAGCGTGTCCCATTTCGTGGGCGACCGTAAACGCCGACTGCAAGTCGTCCGTGTGGTTCAGCAGTACATACGGGTGAACATAAGCTCCCGCCGAATACGCGCCGCTGCACTTTCCCTCGTTCTCATAAACATCGACCCAGCCGCTTTCAAAGCCTTCCGACATAAGCTTTACATATTCCTCGCCGAGCGGCTTGACCGCTTCAAGCGTAAGCTTTTTTGCCTGCTCGTAGGTGATTTTCATATCAACGCTGCTCACCATCGGCGCGTACAGGTCGTAATAGTGAAGCTCGTCAACACCCAGCAGCTTTTTCCGCAGTCTTACATATCTGTACATTTTGTCCAGGTTTGCGTGAACCGCGTCGATAAGGCTGTGATAAACGCTCTGAGGCACTTCCGTAACGTCAAGCGCGGCTTCGAGTGTGTTTTCATAGCGGCGCACGTTCGCGTTAAACGCAAGCGTTTTGAGATGACCCGAAAGGATAGCGGTGTAGGTGTTTTCGTAGCTCTTGTAGGTTTTGTACAGGTTTTCAAAAGCGGATTTGCGAAGCGCCCTGTCCTCGTCCTGCATAAGCGGGATATAGCTGCCATGAGTTATCTGGTACGCATTTCCGTTTGAATCGATCGCGTCGGGGAATTTTATATCCGCGTTATCGAGCATTGAAAAAACGGTCGAGGGGGTATTTGACATTTCGCCCGTCATTGCGATAATTTTTTCCTCGGCGGGGGAGAGGATATGCTCGCGGCGCTTGAGAATACGGTTTAATGAAAGTTCGTACAGTTTAAGACCCGCTTCTTCCACCATAAACTGCTGCATTTTTTCATCGGAAATCGTGAGAATTTCGGGAACGGCGAATGAAGCCGCGCTGCTGATTGCAGTGAGAAGCGCCTCGGTGCGTTCGCAGTAGCCCGAATAAAGGCTGACGCGGGTGTCCTCGTCGCTTTTTCTGTTTGCGTAATTCAGCAGATCGCGCACTTTTTCTGTTATTTCGTCGTCAAGCCGCAGGTAAGCCAGCAGCTCTGCCGCGCTCTGCGAGATTTTCCCATTGAATGCAGCGAGCTGTTCGGGATACTTTCCGGCGTCGGCGAGAGCCTCCTCAAAAGTCTTGTCGGTCGGGAAAATATCCTCTAAATGCCATTTGAACTCATCGTTTATTTCGCTTCTCTGCGGTATTTTATTTTCAGCCATTTTCTTTTCCTTTCTCAGCGGATATAGTTGAACATTACCTTTTCTTCGGGCTGTGGGAGCGGTAGATTGCTCTGGTCGCGAAGCTTGAGCAGGTACGCCATATTATGCCCGATTCCGCGCGCGATACGCATACCTTCAAGATCCTGTTCCGCTTCGCCTATTGCTCTGCCGTGTGCACCCGGCCAGTAGGTTGTAGGTGTGATCAGCATTTCCGCAATTGTGAAATAGTTGTAAATAGTCTGGTAGGAATGTGTAACACCGCTTCTTCTGAGAGCGACCAGCGCGGCGCAGGGCTTAAAGCGCATTTTCGCGCTGTTTCCATAGAAAAATCTGTCGAGGAAGCATTTCATAGTGCCGTTTATATCGGCGTAGTAAACGGGTGAGCCGACGATTATTCCGTCAGCGGCGGCAGTTTTCTGCGCGATTTCGTTAAAGCCGTCGTCAATAACGCACTTTCCGAGCTTCGCGCAGGCTCCGCACGCACGGCAGCCCGTAAGCGGCAGCGAGCCAACATTAAGTATTTCTGTTTCAACACCCTCCGCGTTGAGCACGTCGCACGCCTCTTTAAGCGCACGGTAGGTGTTCCCCTCTTTTCTGGGACTTCCGTTTAAAGCAATAACTTTCATTGTCATAAAATCCTTTCGTTATTATTCGGTTTCAGCACTTTCCGCATTCGGATCGTCAATCCTGAGCGTTTCGTAATCAGTCGTGTAGGGATAAAGCTCAAGCCACTGTGCGTAAGCGTTGTTCTGGATATTGGCTGATTCGGCTTCAACGAGATAGTTTCTCATACTTTCGGAGGTTTCCGTTATTTCCTCTTCGGAAAGTTCCGCGTCGCCGTCGTACCTTATGAAGTGTATGCCGTAATCGGTAAGAGTAGGCGCGGAAACGTCGCCGATTTCGTCGATTGAAAATACCGCGTCTGTAAATTCGCTTACGTACTGTTTTGAGCCGACAACAACGCGGTAGGGAAGGTCAGAGCTGTCCTCGTTGTAGGTTTTCTGAAGCTCCGTGAAATCATTTCCACTTTCGATAAGCTTCTTGAGGTCGGCTGTTTTCCGCTGGACTTTCTCATTCTGGTAGGCCTCCTCGCGTAAGCGGTCGGCTTCCTCGTCGTTTCCTGCCGAACGTGCCGCGCTTATAGCGGAGCGAGTGTCCTCATCAAAAAGAATAAGAATCTGTGAAACTGTTCTTGTTCCGTCGGGAATATATACGCTTGTGTAAGCGGAGTTGGACTCGTAGGTGTACGGGTCGCTAGCGTAGGCGTCCTTAGCGTGCTGAACGTATTCGTCAAACATTTCCGAAACCTGTTCGTCGGTGATTACGATGTTTTCGGTTAAGCTGCTGAACAATTTTTCCTGAACAAAGCTGTTCATTTCCCATGTGTAGAAAATTTCGGAGGATAAGCCGCACTTGCTGAGTGCTTCATCAAGCATTTCCTTTTCCGCCGCTTCTATTTCAGCCGTTGTTGCTCCTTCGCCAAGCTTTGCGGAGGCTTTTGAGTAGTACTGTGTGCAGATATTAGCGATAGTTTCATCGGCTGTCGCTCTTATTTCCGCTTTTTCGTTTTCTGTGAGAGCGGAAACGCCGATACCCCTTTCTTCGGCGACTGCGAGGAAGATTCTTTCGTATTGGAGGTAGGTTATAATGCTGCTCCGGAGTGTTTTACAAGTTTCCTGCTGTTCCTCGGCGAAGTCGTCCGCGATGCCGTTAGAAACGAGGTAGTAGCGGTATTCGTTGTAAAAATCGCCGAAGGTTATGTTCATATCGCTCTTACCCTCAACAGAAGCGACAACCGCGTCAGGGGCGATATCCTTCCAGATTTCAAAATCAACCACTATTTCGTCAGCGAGAGGTGCGCCTTCGACTGTCGTAGTTGTTTCTTCTTCGGTGTTTGTGCTGCAAGCTGATACATTTGCCGCTGCGATAATGAACGCGAGCAGCAGTGCTATTTTCTTTTTCATATTCCGTTTCCTTTCCTTAAGGCAATACCGCCGCATTGCCTTAAAAAGCCTATCCTATATATTATAGCACATAATAATGAAAAAATCAAATGAAAAAACGACCCCGTTTCCGTACTATAAATTGCAATATAAAGTGTCCACAAAAATCAAGTGACAAACAAGTTTATTT
>CAZAXM010000034.1:0-20984 GCA_964489095.1 uncultured Ruminiclostridium sp.
TTTTGTATGTTGTCCTTCCATTATCCTTTTGGATAACCACAACAACATTTGCCTTCATATACATCAGCACGAATTTTGATTGTCTTTGAAATAATGTCAGTAACAGCGTGTTCATTTTCTTCTAACTCATCAGCTTCAACAATTTCAAAATGTGCATCTTATCAAACTTATGTAATAATTCAAGCACTTCTACTATTGGAAAATAGAGTTCGTTTGTTAAATCTAACGCTTAACGTATCATTTTCGCCAGTCGACTTAACTCTACTCTCAACTTGGCTTCTACACATATTTTGCTGATAATTCATTCCTCCTTATTGCGATTAAGAAATTTTAATATCTGTACTGCGAGTTCGTCGTCAATATCATCGAATTTTCTTGCAAACTGCAATGCTAAATCACGTTTAAACGTGCTATTTGTCCCTAATTCGATTTCGATACTGCTCAAACTTTTATCACGGGCTTCCGATAGAATTTCTTGTTCTTCTTTCGTCAAATCGTAAATTGAAGCCAGCTTGCTGATTAAATCAGAAGGAATATTTCGCTTTCCGCATTCAATCGCAGATAAATATGAAGAAGTCATATTGAGCTTTTCTGCCATTGTTTTAAGGATTTCGCCACGGTCTATGCGTAATTTTCTTAAAGCCTTACCAAATTCTGTAATCACTCGTATCAACTCCTTTTGTTTATCATTATAACACATCAAGTTGAATCTGTCAACAGATTCTGTTGAAATCTTTAAACCTTTTAATAAAAGCTCAGAGCCGTGTGCAAATTGTATCATTCATAACAGCCCTTGCTTAAAGCAGGGACTCAGCTTGTTGAAAAACCTGTTTTGGAGAGTATAGTGTCGTTTTGCAAGATTATCGACCTGATAGATCGGTGCAATTTGCAGCAAAAAATGGGATTCCAAAGGGAATAATTCCCTTTGGCAGGGGTTTGGGGACGGCGTCCCCAATCTCTTTTTCTTTTCTTTTCATCTTTTTCGACGGTCTGTAATAGCCCTTGAGCCCTTGCTTAAAGCAGGGGCTGTTTTTATTTATCCAATATGATATGCTTTATCCGCCTGTAAAACCGGCGGATATTCTATTATCCCCTGCGCGATCCCGCACGATAAAAATCGACTTTTGTCGAATGCCTTAATATTTCTGAAAAAATTTTGAAAAACCTATTGCAATTTACTATATCTTGTGGTATAATACAATTACAGCACAAAATGTGCCGTTTTAGAACAACCACGCGTATTCAGCGCGATACTATATTTTGTGAAAGGTAGACGATTTTTATGAAGAACGTTGAGCTTAATATTACAGGCGGTACTCTTTCCGACGCGGAAATCCAGGAGTATGTAAATCGAGGAAGAGAAAATAAGCCTTCCCAGAAGCTCCTCGCGGTCGATATTAACGTTGACGGCGATTATGTCGATCTAGCTTATCGTTATGACGACAGACCGTTCGAGAGGATCCGCAGGATCACGGGCTACCTTGTAGGTACACTTGACCGTTTCAACAATGCGAAGCGCGCAGAGGTTCTTGACCGCGTAACCCACGAGGTCGCAGACGACTGCGAAGATGTTTATGTAAGCTGAATGCACATAAACACAATTTAATTTGCTTTCTTCCAAATTTTTTGTTTTTCATTTTTATATTCCCCTCCAATTTGCCGCTCTTAAAAAGGGCGGCACTTTTTTTGCCCGGACAGCAACAGCAGGTTGCTTGACTATTTGCGACGGGTGTTGTATAATAAGCACAAGGAGGCGATAAGATGGAAGAAAATTCTGAAATCCAAGTAAAAGATGTAATACTAAAGCTTCGGACGGGAAAAGGCTGGTCGCAGGACGAGCTTGCCGAAAAGGTTTTTGTTACGCGGCAGGCGGTTTCGCGCTGGGAGAACGGCGAAACTGTTCCGAACACCGAAACGCTAAAGCTTCTCTCTAAGCTGTTTGACGTGTCTATCAACACGCTTCTTGGTTCGCCGAGAAGGCTGATTTGTCAGTGCTGCGGTATGCCGCTTGAGGACGCCTTTATAAGTAAGGAAAAGGACGGCGGTTTTAACGAGAGCTACTGTAAGTGGTGTTACGCAGACGGAGAGTATATGTACAGCGATATGGACGACCTGATTGACGTTTGCGTGAAGAACATGGTAAGTGCTGAGCATTCGGAGAAGGAGGTGCGCTCATATCTGAAAGCGACCCTGCCGAAACTGGATTACTGGAAGCGTTATGAGGAGCTTGGCGGAAATAAGGTGTTCGAGGAGTTTAAGAAAACGCTTGTTGACGAAATCAACGCTCTTAACATAGAGGGTATGCCGAAGCTCGAAAAGCTCAACGCGCTTGTCGGCAGCTATATCAACCTCGAATACAGGCTTCCCAGCGGAAAAACCATAAAATTCCTTGACGACAACGCCACATATCTCGGTAATCAGCTTGAAAGCGAATTTGGCGGCGACAGGTGCTTCGGAGTTGCTGCAAATATGGAGTTTATTCTCGTTTGTACTTACGAAAAAAACGGTGAAAATCCTGAGCTTGTCATTTATAAAAAGAGGTAATAGTATCAAAAAGACCGGTTCCTGTTTGTCAGGAAACCGGTCTTTCCGCTTGTTGATAAAACTGTTTCTGAGAATTTTGATTTGATTTGCTAAAACGTTCGGCTTGATAGATTGTGGAAAATTGCAGCAAAAACGGGATTCCAAAGGGATTAAATCCCTTTGGCAGGGGTTTGGGGACGGGGTCCCCAATCTCTCTTTTTCTTTTCTTTTCATCTTTTTCAACAGTTTTAAAGACCGGTTCCTGTTTGTCGGGAAACCGGTCTTTCCGCTTGTTGATAAAACTGTTTCTGAGAATTTTGATTTGATTTGCTAAAACGTTCGGCTTGATAGATTGTGGAAAATTGCAGCAAAAACGGGATTCCAAAGGGATTAAATCCCTTTGGCAGGGGTTTGGGGACGGCGTCCCCAATCTCTCTTTTTTATTTTACGACAATATTTACAAGCTTTCCGGGAACGGCGATTTTCTTGACGATCGTCTTTCCTTCGACAAGCGGCTTGATGGAATCAAGCTCCATCGCCGCGGTCACCATCTCGTCCTGTCCCGCTTCGGCGGAAACAAGCAAACGTCCGCGAACCTTTCCGTTTATCTGAACAACGATTTCAACCTCGTCGTCCTTTGTCGCAGCCTCGTCGTACTCAGGCCACTTCTCATACGCGATAGTTCCATCGTGTCCGAGAAGCTGCCAGAGTTCCTCGCCGATATGCGGCGCGATGCACGACAGCATCTTCACAAAGCCTTCTGCGTATTCCTTCGGGCAGCCGCCTTCTTTATAAACCGCGTTGACGAAAATCATCAGCTGGCTTATCGCAGTGTTGAAACCGAGTGTTTCAAAGTCGTCGGTCACCTTTTTGACTGTCTGGTTGTATACCTTTTTAAGGCTGTCTTTTTTCTCATCGTTTATATTAGCGCTTTCGCTGAAGAAATTCCAAACGCGTGTCAGGAAGCGCTTCGCACCCTCAACGCCGTCCTTGTTCCAGGGCTTAGAGGCTTCGAGAGGTCCCATAAACATTTCGTAAAGACGAAGAACGTCCGCGCCGTAATCGCGCACAATGTCGCTCGGATTTACGACAAATTCGGGGAAACGCTTACCCATCTTTATGCCGTTTTCGCCGAGGATCATTCCCTGATGTACAAGCTTCCTGAACGGTTCTTCAACCGGGGAAATGCCCTTAGAGTAAAGGTATCTGTTCCAGATTCGGGAGTACATAAGATGTCCTACCGCATGCTCGGGTCCGCCGATATACAGGTCTACCGGCATCCAGTGTTTAAGCAGTTCGGGGTCGGCAAGCTGCTTGTCGTTATCGGGGTCGATATATCGTAAATAGTACCAGCTTGAACCTGCGCTTCCCGGCATGGTCGAGGTTTCACGTGTTCCTGTAACACCGTTATGCTCGTACTTTTTCCACTCGGTCGCATTTTCAAGCGGAGCTTTTCCGTTTTTGCCCTTGTAATCGTCAAGTTCAGGGAGAATGAGCGGTAATTCCTCGTCGTCAAGAACATGGATTTTACCGTCTTCAAGATATACGACAGGAACAGGCTCGCCCCAGTAGCGCTGTCTTGCGAAAATCCACTCGCGGAAGTGATAATTTACAGTTCTGCGCGCAACGCCCGCCTTTTCGAGCTTTACAGTGATAGCTTCCTTCGCTTCTTCGACGGTAAGACCCGTAAACTCCTCGGAATTGATAAGCTTACAGCCCTTTCCGAGGTAATCCTGCTTTTCAAACGCCTTTTCGCTTACGTCCGCGCCGTCGATTACCTGAATCATCGGAATATTGTGAACGATCGCGTATTCAAAGTCGCGCTGGTCGTGGGATGGAACGGCCATAACCGCGCCTGTACCGTAATTTGCAAGAACGAAATCGCCGATAAAGAGCGGAACTTCCTTACCGTTTACGGGATTTACCGCGTAAATTCCCTTTAACTGGCAGCCCGATTTGGTTTTATTAAGCTCGGTTCTGTCCATATCGTTCTTTTTGAGCGTTTCGTCGATATACGCCTGAACCTCGTCCTTATTTTCAACGCGATCCATAAGATTTTTGACAATTTCGCCGTCGGGCGCGAGAACCATAAAGGTGATACCGTAGATAGTTTCGATACAGGTGGTATAAATTGAGAATTTGCCGCCGCCGACGATGTTGAAATCAACCTCGACGCCGGTTGACTTACCGATCCAGTTACGCTGCATTTCCTTTGTGGATTCGGGCCAGTCGATTTCGTCAAGACCCTTTAAGAGCTGTTCGGCGAAAGCGGGCTGGTCGATAACCCACTGTTTCATATTCTTTCTTACAACAGGGTAGCCGCCGCGCTCGGATTTTCCATCGATGACCTCGTCGTTGGAAAGAACCGTACCAAGCTCCTCGCACCAGTTTACGGGCATATCTATATACTTTGCGTAGCCGTCGAGGTAGAGGTTCTTGAAGATCCACTGCGTCCATTTATAAAACTTAGGGTTACTTGTTTCGACCTGCTTTGACCAGTCGTAGTCGAAGCCCAGCTCTTTAAGCTGTCCGGTAAAGGTTGCGATATTCTTCTCGGTGAAGCCGTTGGGGTGGTTGCCGGTTGAAACGGCGTACTGCTCGGCGGGAAGTCCGAACGAGTCGTAGCCCATTGGGTGGAGCACGTTATAGCCCTGCATTCTCTTCATACGGGACATAATATCGGTAGCGGTATAGCCCTCGGGGTGACCTGCGTGCAGACCAACGCCTGACGGGTAGGGGAACATATCGAGAACGTAATACTTAGGCTTAGAGAAATCCCAGACGTCGGTTTTGAACGTCTGATTCTCCTCCCAATATTTCTGCCACTTTTTTTCGGTTGCGCTGAAATCGTATTTCATTTTTTAGCCTTCCTTTTGTATATTTTATTACATATTATTATAGTACAGTCGGGGGAACTTGTCAAGCAAAAAATAATAAGCGGGCGCGAATTTTGTAAATGCGGCACTGTGCGGGGATTGCGGGTTCGGATTTTTGCGGGCGAGTACCGCCGCGCGCGCAGATCGGTAACGTGCGGTATTGCCTTAACAGCCCGCGTTTTTGCGTATTTGAAATAGATGTGTTAATTTTTAAAAAGCGATTGACAAACGTGCGGGAATATAGTATAATAAACAAGTATGCAAGATAAATTGAAACGGGTTACCCCGAAAAGGAAAGGATAACGAATATGGGACTTTTCAGCAAGCTGTTCGGCAGCTATTCCGAAAAGGAAGTAAAGAGAATAGAGGGCACGAAACAGGCTGTTCTTAACCTTGAGCCTATGTATCAGGCTATGACCGACAAGGAGCTTCAGAATCAGACAAACGTGCTTAAGGAGCGTCTTGCGGCCGGGGAAACCCTTGACGATATTTTAACCGACGCTTTCGCGGTCTGCCGTGAGGCAATGTGGCGCGTAATCGGTATCAAGCCTTATCCCGTTCAGATCATCGGCGGTATCGTTCTCCATCAGGGTCGTATCGCGGAAATGAAAACGGGTGAAGGTAAAACCTACGTTGCAGCTCTCCCGTCTTACCTTAACGCACTTACGGGCAAGGGCGTTCACGTTGTTACGGTAAACGACTACCTCGCAAAGCGCGACAGTGAGCTTATTGGACGTGTTCACCGCTTCCTCGGTCTTACTGTCGGTCTTATTGTCCACGATAAGAACAATGACCAGCGCAGACAGGCTTACGCCTGCGATATCACCTACGGTACAAATAACGAGTACGGCTTCGACTACCTGCGCGATAATATGTGTTTAAGAAAAAGCGAAAAGGTTCAGCGTGAAATGAACTTCGCTATTGTCGATGAAGTTGACTCAATTTTAATAGATGAAGCAAGAACGCCGCTTATTATTTCAGGCCGCGGCGATAAGCCTACCGACCTTTACTCAAAGGCTGACAAGTTCGCCAAGACCTTAAAGGCTATCAAGGTCGTCGAGGTTGACGCTAAGGAAGAACAGGACGATTATGACGGCGATTACCTTATTGACGAAAAGGCAAAAACCGCTACGCTCCTCCCGAACGGCGTTAAAAAGGCTGAAAAATATTTCGGAATTGAAAACCTTATGGATTCCGATAATTTAACTATTCTCCACCACGTAAATCAGGCTATCAAGGCTAACGGCTGTATGCACCTTGATGTTGAATATGTCGTTAAGGACGGCGAAATCGTTATTGTTGACGAGTTCACGGGTCGTCTTATGTTCGGCCGACGCTTCAACGAAGGTCTGCATCAGGCTATCGAGGCAAAGGAAGGCGTTAAGGTCAAGCACGAGAGCAAAACCCTCGCTACTATCACCTTCCAGAACTTCTTCCGCCTTTATGCGAAGCTTTCCGGTATGACAGGTACCGCAATGACCGAGGAAGCGGAATTCAGAGGCATTTACAACCTCGACGTTATCGAAATCCCGACAAATAAGCCCGTTATCCGTATCGACCACCACGACCAGGTGTACAAGAACGAGTCGGGCAAGTTCACCGCGGCTATAAGACAGATTAAGGAATGCCACGAAAAGGGACAGCCTGTTCTTGTCGGTACAATTTCTATTGAAAAATCCGAGCTTCTTTCTAAAATGCTCAAAAAGACGGGCGTCAAGCACGAGGTTCTTAACGCGAAGAACCACGAGCGCGAAGCGGAAATTGTCGCTCAGGCTGGTAAAAAAGGCGCGGTTACTATCGCTACAAATATGGCAGGACGCGGAACGGATATTATGCTCGGCGGTAACCCCGAATACCTCGCAAAGGCAGAAATGCGCCGACAGGGTATTGACGAGGAGCTTATTCTTGAAGCGACAGGCTTCGCTGAAACCGATGATGAAACAATTCTCAGCGCAAGAAAGCTCTACTCCGAGCTTAATGAAAAGTTTAAAAAGCAGATTGCTCCAGAAGCGGAGGAAGTTCGCAATGCGGGCGGTCTTTATATCCTTGGCACAGAGCGCCACGAATCAAGACGTATCGACAACCAGTTAAGAGGTCGTGCGGGACGTCAGGGCGACCCCGGCGAAAGCTGCTTCTTTGTATCGCTTGAGGACGATCTGATGCGTCTGTTCGGCGGTGAAAAGGTTC
The DNA here is from genome assembly GCA_964489095.1 of uncultured Ruminiclostridium sp. Taxonomy (GTDB): domain Bacteria; phylum Bacillota; class Clostridia; order Oscillospirales; family Ruminococcaceae; genus Ruminiclostridium_E. The sequence continues at coordinate 7,587 of CAZAXM010000034.1, forward strand.
AGGCGGTAATGGAATCGCTCAAGATCGACGATGATATCCCAATCGAAAATGGTATTCTTACTAAGACGATCGAGTCCTCACAGCGCAAGATCGAGGGCAGAAACTACGGAATAAGAAAGAATGTCCTTGACTTTGACGATGTAATGTCGCAGCAGAGAATGACCATCTACTCACAGAGAGGAAAGGTTCTTGACGGCGATGACATCAGCGAAAGCATCAAGTCGATGATTACCGAGAGTATTCAGGAAAACATTGATATGTACTGTCAGGGCGATATCGCCGAGAACTGGAATGTTACGGGACTTCGCGAGCATTATGCAGGCGTTCTTACGACTCCCGACGACCTTGTTTATACAACGGAAGAGCTTAACGACCTGAAAAAGACGGATATTACGGAAATGCTTACCGACCGCGCGTTTGCAATTTACGCGGCTAAGGAAGCAGAATACGGCTCGGATACAATGCGCGAGCTTGAACGTGTTATCCTCCTGAAAAACGTTGATACAAAGTGGGAAGATCATATTGACGCTATGGACGAGCTTAAACAGGGTATCTACCTACGTTCGATGGGTCAGAAAGATCCTGTTGTTGAATATCGCTTTGAAGGTTTCGCAATGTTTGACGAGATGATAGCGTCTATCCGCGAGGATACAGTAAGAATGATTCTTACCGCGCGCCTTAACCAGCAGCATCAGCCCCCCCAGAGAGTTCGCGTATTACAGCCTGTTGCTGAAAATGCGGGCGCGAAAACGACTGTACGTAAGACGGCGGCTGAAAAAATCGGAAGAAACGACCCCTGCCCCTGCGGAAGCGGAAAGAAGTACAAGAAGTGCTGCGGCGCTGACAAGGCTGACGAAGAATAAAAATACACTTGCCCCGCAGATAACCTCTGCGGGGCAGTATGTCAAAAGAAAGGGAAACAAAATGTTCACCGAAGAAATAAAAAATGAGCTTGTTAATCACATTATTCCGTTCTGGAACAGCTTACAGGACAACGAAAACGGCGGTTTTTACGGCTTTATGGACAATAACCTGAAGCTTGACAAAAACGCTGAAAAGGGCGTGATCCTTCATTCGCGCATACTCTGGTTTTATTCCAACTGCTACCTTACGCTTAAAGATGAAGATTGTCTTAAAAAGGCTAAGCACTGCTATGACTTTATGGTGAAAAACTGCGTTGACCGTGAAAACGGTGGCGTTTACTGGACAGTAAACGCGGACGGAAGCATTAAAGACGATATGAAGCACACGTATTGTCAGGCGTTTTTCATCTACGCGCTTGCTTCCTACTATGACGCGAGCGGCGATAAGAGCGCGCTTGAACTTGCGGTAGAAATGTTTGAAACAGTCGAAAAGCACTGCACGGACGATATTGCTTACCTTGAAGCGATGTCGCGCACATGGAGTCTTGTGGAGAACGACGCGCTTTCCGAAAACGGGCTTATGGCTGACAAGACGATGAACACGACCCTGCACCTGCTTGAAGCGTATACCGAGCTTTACCGCGTGTCAAAAAATGAAAAGGTTCTTGCGCGGCTTAAGTTCCAGCTTCGCATTTTCCTCGACAAGATTTACTACAAGCCCGAAAACAGGCTGCTTGTATTTTTTGACCGTGAGCTTAACGTGATCGGCGATATTCATTCGTATGGGCACGACATTGAAGCAACATGGCTGCTTGACCGCGCCTGCGAAGTCATCGGAGAACCTGCGCTGACGGCGGAGGTTTCGGCAATGAACGAGAAAATCGTTGCGAACATAAAAAAACTGGCGTTCAGAGATGGATCGCTGCTTAACGAGCGCGATAAGACCGAGATCAACACCTGGCGCATCTGGTGGGTTCAGGCGGAGGCTGTTGTCGGCTTCTACAACGCTTTTCAGAAATATGGAAACGCGGAGTATCGTGAAATTTCGGAGAGCGTCTGGGGCTACATACGCGATAATATCGTTGATAAGCGCGAGGGCGGAGAATGGTATTCGCAGCTTGATGAAAACGGCGTTCCCGCGGACTTTAAGGCGGTTGTTGACCCGTGGAAGTGTCCGTACCACAACGGAAGAATGTGCATGGAGATTCTGAACAGAACAAAGGCTGAGTAAGGAAAAAATAATGCGAAAAGGAATTTTTGCGGCATTTATAGCGTGTCTGCTCGCGCTTTCGGGCTGTGGGGCGGACGAGGCTGTCAAAGCTGAAATAAAGATACCGATTCTGGAGGAAGGCGCGGCGGAGTATCAGACTGCACAGGTCGAACGCCGTGATATTACCCAGACGGCGACTTTTGCAGGAAAAATCGGGTATATCTATGCAGACGAGCTTTTAACGGATTTTACCGCGAACATAATTGAATATAAGGCTGAACGCGGACAGTCGCTAAAAGAAGGCGACGTTATTGCGGTTTTCGATTCGTCGTCGGTCGATTACGACTGTACATCGGCGAAAATTCTTGCGGACAACGCTTATTCTGCGTATCTTTCGACAGGCGGCGAGGCGGCGCGGCTGGAATATGAAATCCGTCAAAAGGAATACGAGCTGGCGCTTTATCGTAAGGACAGTTTTACGATACGTGCGCCATATGACTGCATTGTGACATCAACGGCGAGTTTTGAAACGGGAGCGGTTGTAGAGTCAGGAGAGCGGGTGTGTACAGTTGCGCGCGAAGGCGAGATATACATTACGGCTGACGAGAACAAGGACAGCTTCCGGACAGGAATGGCTGTTTTGGTAAAATTCGGCAGTTCTGACGAGTACAAGGCGCGGGTTGTGATGACGCCCGACGGATCCGGCGGAAAGCGGGGAAGCCTGAACAATCAGGTTGTGATGGCGTTTGAGGACGGCGAGCTTGACCGCGCGCTTTCGGATATAGATAATCTGATTTCGGCGGGTTGGGCGACGATAATAGTTCCTACGGCGGAAAAGTATGATGTTCTGACGCTTCCGTCCGAGGCTGTAAAGAGCTTTTCGGGGTCGGATTACTGTATGTTGATCGACAACGGCGAGCGTGTGAGAGTGCCGGTTGAGCTTCTCGGCGTTTACGGCAGCTATGCGGTTATCGGCGCGGGTCTATCGGAGAATGATATTGTTGCTTACTGAATTTTGAACATCTGTCTTTGCGTGAAATTCAATAAGCAGAGAGAGCAGCGAACGGAGTGTTGAAGGCTGCAAGTAAATGCGGCATAATACAGAGTGCCGGCTGCATATAGCCGTCCGACGAATCAAGATTTGACGAGGTGTTAAAATGAAATACATTCTCCTGCATGGAATGGGACAGACTGCTTCAAGTTGGGATAAAACAGTATCATTTTTGTCTGATGACGCGGAAACAGCCTGCCCGGAGTTAAGCAGTTTTTTCGATGAAGGGAAATGTCATTATGGTAAAATGTATGATACTTTTTGCGATTACTGTGGTAATTTTTCTGAACCGTTAAATCTGTGTGGACTTTCTCTCGGCGCGGTTCTTGCTTTGAACTATGCTATCGAATTTCCGCAGAAAGTCAATTCTCTGATACTTATTGCGCCGCAGTATGATATGCCGAAATTCCTGCTTAAAGTTCAGAATGTGCTGTTCAGATTTATGCCGGAAAGCCAGTTAAAGGACATTGGGCTTACCAAAAAAGATTTTATCACGCTTACAAATTCAATGGCAGATATGGACTTTACAAACGGTCTTGACGAAGTGTCCTGTCCTGTGCTTGTTCTTTGCGGCGCGAGAGATAATGTTAATAAAAAATCAGCGGCAATGCTCGCAGAAAGGCTGCCGAATGCCAAATTTGCTGTGATTGAAGGTTCGGGTCATGAGGTCAATATTGATGATCCAAAAGAATTAGCTGCTGCTATAAACGATTTTTTCGTTAAAAAGTGACATCTGTATATTGCAGTTTGTACACTAAAAAAAATAGGAAAAAAGGGTTGACAAAAGAGATAAATTGTGATATAATATTGATGTTAATTTACAACGCGTATGCGTAAGAAGGTAAATGAGCCACTAGCTCAGGCGGCAGAGCACCTGCCTTTTAAGCAGGGTGTCCCGGGTTCGATTCCCGGGTGGCTCACCAACGGCCCGTTGGTCAAGCGGTTAAGACATCGCCCTTTCACGGCGGAATCATGGGTTCGATTCCCGTACGGGTCACCAACACGCTAAGCTCTTAAATGGCTTTATAAAGCCGTTTGGGAGCTTTTGTTTTTTACTCGATTTTGGGTTTGGTCTTTATTTGGTCTTTACGCAGGGAGAACGGTATTATTGCCGCCCTGCGTTTTCTTTTTGCCAAAGGACAGTGCTTCTGCGATTGCCTGACTTGTCCTCGCCTGTGCTTCTTGGAACATATGACAGTAGATGTTGCTCGTCGTTGAAACCTGAGCGTGCCCTAAATCGCCTGATACCGCCACCACATCAACACCTGCGTTTATGAGCAGACTTGCTTGTAAATGCCTTAATGAGTGTATATCGCAAAATCTTATGTCATTCTTCTCGCAGAACTCCTTGAACCAAAAGTACGGAGTGTTGTTGTGCATAGGGCTTCCGTCCCACTTGATGAACAAGCGGTCAAAATCCTGCCACTTGTCACCCAAACGAGCGCACTCTGCGTCCTGTTCCTTTCTCAACTCCCACAACATATCCATAACGTACTGCGGATATTTCTGCGTTCTTTGAGATTTCCTTGTTTTGGTTGTGTCGGTGTAAATGCCTTTCCTTGCCGTGTAGTTGGACGTTCTGCGGACTTTAATCGTGTTGTTTTCAAAATCCACGTCCTTCCACTCCAAACCGAGCAGCTCACCACGACGATAGCCGCTGTAAACGGCGAGCTTGAAAAAAACTCTGAACTTTGTCGGAACATCATCACCGTCAAGCAGCTCAAAGATACGAGTAATCTCCTGTATGGTGTAGATGTTCTTTTCCTTGACCTCGCCTTTGGGTACTGTCACCTTGCGGCAAGGATTATCGGAAATCATATCCATCTTCACAGCGTAATTAAACACATCGGATATGAAACTCAAATGATGAACTACGGTCTTTCTTGCAAGGGGTTTTCCAGTTCGCTCACTCGTGCTGTTCATAAGGTCATTGACAAACTGCTGAATGTGTCTGCCCGTTATCTTGTCGAGCCTTAAATGCCCGATTGCAGGGTAAACTCGGTTTGTAAGCTGTTTCATTCGCTCAAAAGAGGTGTTGCGGAGATTGATTTCTGCATATTCCTCAAACCACTGCTCTGCGAAAGTTTCAAACTTGATTGTAGCTACGACCTGTCCCTTTTTGCATTCTTCCTCAAACATTACACACTGCCTGTCCAACTCTTTCTTGATTTGCCGAGCCGACATATCGGGGGCAGGCTTCCACGTCCTTGTCTGAACAACCTGTTTGCCGTTTACATCATATCCGCAGGATACCTTTATTCGGTAGCTGCCGCCTCTTTTTGTGACTGTTGCCATATACTTAAACTCCTCCTCGTCAATTTAAGATTATGACACATCTTACCACCTATAATTATACACTTTAATGCGGTAAATTGTCAATACCTAATTTGCGATTTCTTCAACTTTTTCATTGTAGTTGCTTTTCGTTCCCTCGCAGAGAACCACCCTATACAAGTTTTCCTCATATATAAGGTACTTTTTGCCTGCTTTGAAGCACGGGAGCTGACCCGAAATGCACATCTGCCGCACTCTGAACGGTGTTAGTCCGTCAATCAAGTTCGCAGCTTCTTTTATGGTGAGAACTCGTTTTTTAAGCATAATCACATCAACTCCTTTATTACGCTTGTTCAAAAACTTGCTTACACAAAGGAATGTTAAATACAGAATATAGAAATCAAAAGGTGATACATATAGCACCCTTAACACTCTCTTGTGTAAACAGATTATACACCAAAAATAGGTCGGACATTACGGTTTCCGCACTCGGCGGCGTACAGTCCGACCTATTGTTAAACTGTATATTATCAAAGCAAACCGCGAGTATTCACGCAGATTAACCGTAAGGTTATTCGCTCGCACATAGGACTTTCACCTCTGCCCATTCCTATGGGACAGCCGTTACGATTGGTTACGTCTGAACGGAAGTATCATTATATTGCAAGCTGCAAATACGCTCGTTCCTTTACTACTCGGCGGCTGCGTTACCGCTTTTCGGCTAACCGCTCGCAAGTCCTCGGTTATTGTTATTCTCGCGCAAAATATGTGTGGTCACGGATAATAAATAACCTTGAAAATAGACAGCAGGACGCTGTAAGGTGAATGCCCAAAGTGCGGCACGGACGCCGCACATCAAAGGCATTCACCCTGCGGCAGGAATGTCTTGGCGCTTGTCTGTCAAAAACAGCGTAGCTTTGCAATTTCTGTGTTTGCTTTGCTATTCAATTGTCAAGGTGCTAGTCAAGGCTTCCGAGATAAAAGTCGGTTTCTGCCTGTGATTTAATTGTATTATAGATTTGCTCTAATAAATCCCGAATATTGAAAATGAGTTTTCGTCTTTCAGAAATTATTACAGTTTTTGGGGGTTGGACTGTCAGAAAAAAATATTATATAATTATTGTGTGATTTTCGCAAATTATTTCCATTTGTGATATTAAGACCAAATTCCGCGTAACAAAGCGGGATTTTTTGTTTTTCTGACAAGAAATTTGACGGTAAATATTCTTTTTATGCAACCGAGAACAGTGCTGAAACTGACTTCATATACTCAGCTTTTCTTTCCATTGACGAATGAACATAGCGATTGAGCGTGATTTCCACACCGCTATGCCCTAAAATTTCCGACAGAGATTTCACATCAACTCCGATTGCTATGCAATTCGTGGCGAACAGATGACGCAGAGAATGAAAGGATACATCTGATATTTTCAGTATTTTCAGAATGCGCTTGAAACGGTATTGCATAACTCGCGGCTCAACAATGCTCCCTGTTTCCGAAAGAAGATAGCAGGAATTGTTCGCTTTAAGCTCGAATAAAATCGGAACGATGAACTCCGGCAGAGGAATTTCCCGAACAGATGAACTGCTCTTGGGCGATGTCACAACCAACTTTGTAGCAGTTTCTCCGTCGATATTTTTTATGCGCTGAACTGTGTTCCTGACGGTCAAAATTCTTTTTTCAAGATTGATATTCTCCCATTTCAGCGCACAAAGCTCACCGATACGAATCCCCGTTGCCGCCGATAATAAAATACCGACATTTGAAAGTGTCGGATTAGCGATTAAATAGTTATTAAGCCGAGCTTGCTCCATTTTGTCGAGCAGCTCTTTTTCTTTTGCCTTACCTTTGGGTATTGCCATAAATTCCGATTTGTCCTCATAACCAAAGCGTTTTTTGCCGAAACGGCAGGCAGATTTTATCACAGCAACAATATCTGCTGTGTATTTTGCGGAAAGCCCACTTGACAGCTTTGCCTGAACAAAATCATTAAGTTTTTCGACCGTCAATCTATCGTAAAGCGTTTTGCCGAGCGATGAGCTGATGTGCTTTTCATATTTCATCTGATAGTTCATATAGGTGGACTCCTTGACTTTCAGCCGAATATCCGAAAACCACATTGCAAAAAGATTATTTAACGTCAAATTCTTCGGATCAGTCGAAACTGCAGTTTTAACACGCTTTTCCGACAATGCTGCTTTGACCTCGGCATAAGTCTTTCCGTATATTGAGGAATACTTTGCCGTTCCGTCAGCCCTGACACCGCTTTTATAGCGACCTTCCCAGCGACCGTCTTTCCTCTTATAAATGTTCTCGCCACGTCTTGCCATACTGTATCCCCCGTTCTTGACAACATTTCTGACGGTAAATACGCTTGAAAATAGCATTTTCTCTTTTCAGTCCTGAGCGTTTTACGGTTCGGATTAGCTGTCTTCAATATGATTATCGTGATTTTTGGCTTTAGAATTGCGATTTTTAGCCGATTTAGCCTTTCACAAATGGAAATAATTTGCGAAAAGGTATAGCTGGTGTTATTTTGCCCTTTTTGCAGGATTTTATTTCACTTTATTTGCTGTCTTGAGAAGTGTAACCGTTTACCATACCGTCAATCAATGCTTTCGCATCGGGTGTAAGATTTCGGTACATATTCAACAGCTTTTTTTCTGAAATACGAAGGCTAGAGCTAAAATCAGCTGTTTTACTGTCCGAAAAACCAAGTATGTAATCAATGGATACGCCGTAAAAATAGGCAAAGCTCCTCAACACATCGCAAGGAATGTTTTCGCCGTTCTCATAGGCTGATAATCTCGACAAAGAAAGGCTAAGCCGTAACGCCACTGCTGATTGGGTGAGATTACGGCTTTTACGCAATTCATAAAGCCTGTTAGCCCTCTCTTTCAAAATATCACCCCCTGCTATCCGATACGCACGAAGCAAATCTTTGATTTGCGTATGTGCGAGGATTTAAAATCTATAATAAATGCTCTTGCATTTATTATAACAGGGTTTCACAGACTTTTTTCCCGAATTTCGGGAATGGGTTTTCGTTTTTCGGGAATTTCGAGTTATGAAAATGCGGCAGCTTGAGAACTGCCGCATTGACGATTATTCTGAAACAATCTTTCCGTCCGAAATCTCGATAATCCTGTCGCATTGGTTTGCGACCTGCATATCGTGAGTTACAATAATAATTGTCTTTCCGCTTTTATTTACGGATTTCAGCAAGCCCATTATTTCGGCACTTGTGTTGCTGTCCAAAGCGCCTGTCGGCTCGTCTGCGAGAATAATATCGGCGCTTGACGCTAACGCCCTTGCGATAGCCGCACGCTGTTTTTGACCACCCGAAAGCTGCGTAACTTTTCGCTGCGCCATATCGGAAATGCCAAGCTTTTCAAGCACAGGCATAATACGGTTCTTTCGCTCTTTCGCGGAAATTTTTTGGGAGTTCAGCAGCAGCGGAAGCTCCGCATTCTCGTATACCGTAAATTGGCTGACAAGCGCAAAATCCTGCATAACAAAAGCAATTTTATTTCCTCGCAGCTGAGCCGCAGCTTTATCGGAGCAATTTGCAATATCCTTGCCGTCAAGAAAATATTTGCCGCCGTCTGCGCGTTCTGTCAAACCAATGATTTTAAGCAAGGTGGATTTTCCTGCGCCTGACGCACCAATAATCGCCGCCATTGAACCGTCGTTTATTGTGAGAGAAATATTGTTAATGGCATACAGCTTTTGTGTATCGCCTGTCTTGTACGCTTTCGTAATGTTCTGAAGTTCAATCATTGTTTTCCTCCGATATGTTATTTGTAGAACCCGCGCTGACGGCAGCTTTGTATGACAAAGCAACAGACAGCAAATACATAATAATAAATACTGCGCTTGAAAAAGCGGCGCTTATTGGAATAAAACGCACCGACAAGGAATTAACGCAAAGGTAAATCCACGCAATGAATATTCCAAAAATCATCGCGGGAATAAAAATCATTCCCCATTTAACCGCGGAAATTATCTTCAGCTTATTCTTATCTGCGCCGCAAAGCTTATATATTGCATATTCGTGCTTAACCCGATTTCCAAGCAACGCAGAAATGCTTATTATAGAAAACGCCACCATCAACATTGCCGCAATAAGTATGAAACTGTTTTCGCGTATGTACTGCCAGATTGAGGTTATGGTATTTTCCTTTGCCTTATTTAGGTCAATGGTATTAAAGCCGCACGCTATTGTTTTGTCAAGGAATTCGCTGTATTCCTCGGAGGTAATATCTTCCCGAAGTTTTACCATTGTAAAGCATTCATCAAAGTTTGTGTAATATGCCATTCTGTCAAAGCCCTCAGGCTTTAGCACAATCAACGAGCCATTATGTTTCATTTCCTGTTCGCTTAAAAAAGCCTGTTCGATATATGTATACCTCTCGCTTGTGCCGCTGTATTCAAGACTTGTCAAAGCGTAGGCAGGCTCCGAAAACTCATCAATTATTTCGTAATAAAATGTTTCAAAGCGGTGTTCTTTTATATTATAAACGTGATTGTCCACTATAACATCACCAACACTGTAGGAAACTTTGTATTCTTCATTTCCAATCGAAATATTAGGATACATTACCGCATAAAAATAATTTGGAACATCAGCATTGCTGTAATTATGCAAATTTGTTCCGTGCTTTGTGTTAAAGCGTAAATCGTCGTATAATTTGCTGTCCATCATCGTAACAGAAACATCATATCTTTCGCCGTTATTGGCTTTATATGTGGATAATGTGCTGTAATTGCTTAGAATGTCGGTTACAAGCCCACTGTCCGTAAGAGCCTCATATAAATCCATATACTGATACTTGCCGAGGTAATGGTTTTGGTCAAATTCCTCGTCTTGCAATTCGGTATATTTCTTGTAGATTTCGTAATACTGCTCGTCTGTAACCTGTTCAAGCTGGTTTTCGTTCATATAATCCTGCATCATAAGGAAGAAATCCACCGAGCTTTGATAATTATAGCGATAATCATCAACAAATACCACATCACGGGTAAGTCTTAGATAGTTTTCAACCGTATCGCCTGCTGTATATAAAATATTGAACTGAGAGAGCAGTGCGCAGACCGTACATATTATGATAGAAATACATATCGAAAGCTGCGCGAAAATAATAGCAAAAGAAATTTTTCGGCAGCGGATACTTCTTAACGCCACAGTCAGTGTTTTCATCTTACTTTACCCCTCTTTTGAAATAACGATACGCAAGCTAAAACTCCGCACCCGACAACTATTGACAAAGCACAAACTGCAAGGTACATTCCTATATGAAAGGAGTAACTTAACAAAGGTTCAAGGTATATCACCAGCGGCTTTATCGCAAAATGAAAAAGCACTATTCCAACCGCCGAACAAATTGCTGATACTATAAATATTTCAACCCCGCTGAATACCATTATTTTTCTTGACGAACACCCACACAAAAAGTAAATATTGTACTGCTTTTTCCTTTTTTCTATGATATATTGGAAGATGTATATAAAATTAACTACCGACAGCAGTAACACCAGATAAACTAAAACATTGCCAATAGAAAAAATACTTTCAAGGCTATAATCCCTAACAATTGGCGCATTGACTTGGGCTAAAGGAAAATCCGCCATAAGGTCATAGGTTATCTGATTTAGCTGATTATATCCGGATATGCTGTTATATTTTATCTGCATTTCACGAATAATCGGATTGTTTTTCAATACAGATTTATATGAAACCAAATGGAAAAGCGCTTCGTTTTTTCCCCTTAAAAGCGTTGCGGCAATTTCGTATTGCTTTCCCTGTAATTCAAACCAGTCGGTTTGATTTGAATTTGTGCTGTCAATTACAGCAACTATGCTGTTTTCGGAGTTTATAAATTCTTTTGCACTTAAGGAATTTATATCGTATTGTTCAAAGTAATCACTAACTCTGTTTTCCTCGTCTTTGGCATAACAGATTGCATAGTGAAATTCAACAGCTTCCTCGTTTAATTCCGTGTCAAGAAAACGCAGCCTTATGAAGTCCACATTTGATTCCCCCGCGTTTTTTTCAAGGGCTTGCAGAATATCATTCAGTCTTGTCTCACCGCCCAAGCGAAAATCAACGGAAAATGTTGCAAGGGAGTCATCGTAATCGTCATAAGCAGAAAGATTACTGCTGTACTTGCCGATTACATATATGTTTGATGAAATGCTCCGCGAGCTTAATCTGAAATACATCTTAAAAGCGGAACAGCAGCTCAAATCATTAATATCATATTATTTTTGTGACAGATACGGCGATTCACAAACGGCATATCTTACCAAGACAAATTATGACTACACTACGCCGAAAAACAAACGAGATATTGACAGGCTTGTAAAGCTGCTCAATGACAACTATATAAGCCACAAAACGGATTATCCTTATATAAATCATACCAAAGCAAAACATGGAAATCTGCCGTTATGGGTATTGATAAGCGCATTGACATTCGGAAATGTTTCAAAAATGTATCTGCTTTTCCCTCAAAGCCTGCGTATAAGCATAAGCAAGAATTACAAGTTTCTTAACGAAAAACAGCTTGGTCAGATTACAACCGTGTTGACAAAATTTCGAAATGCCTGTGCGCACGGCGAACGCTTGTTTACATATAAGACAGCTGATAGCATTCCCGACTTGCTTATTCATAAAAAGCTCTCTATACCGCAGAAAGGAACACAGTATAAGTACGGAAAGAACGATTTGTTCTCCGTCGTTATATCCCTGCGTTATTTACTGCCCACAAAACAGTTCACGGAATACAAGCGAGCTTTGAGCAAACTGATAAATGACTATCTGAAACACTCCAGTATTTCTTATGTCGATATTCTGAATGAAATGGGATTTCCGACGAACTGGAACAATATTACAAAATACAAAAAACTCTCATAAAAAAGGGGCCTTTGTGCGGTGTTGCCTTAATACAATTGAGATTGTCAAGCCGATTTGCCATAATAATTTCTTCTGCTAATCAATAAGCTTGTGCAGCTCGTTGAAAAAGGCTCTATTCCTTATCGTCAAGCCGTTTGCGAGGTGTTTATCCTCTAAATTAAAGCGTGTTTCAAGCTGTTTGACAGAGAAATCCGCACGGAAATTCCTCCAAGTGCGGTTATCCCAATCTTTCAGCTTCTCCCACAAATCGGGGAAATGCTTGTATAACTGCCGCAGTTCATCAAGAGATTGCAGCGGACAGCACCAACAAGATACCCTATGGAAATGCTCATAAAGATCGCCCCAATCAAAGCCTTTTTCATAGCAATATTTCAGGCAGTCGGCTTCGGTCATATTCCAATCTACCAATGGGTGAATGTGTGTTGCCGATTTATTTCGCTTGCGTTTAAGGCGGTACTGCTCATCGGCGGCGATACCGACATGCTCCAAAACATTGTAGTTCTCACGAAGCGGCTTCAAGAATTTCTCACGAGGAGCGTCCTTTAGCCGAGAGGTACACCACCGCATTTTTGGTCCTGCCCAGCTATATCCGTTTGAGCTGTTGCCGCCTTGCTTTGTGGACAGCGAATTGTCCTTGCGTTCAATCGGGCATTCCAACATCAAGTATTCATAGCTCAAATCGGATTTCACACGGGTAATCGGTATTCCTACGGCTTTTTCAACCTTTTGGATATGCTCGTACATCTGCGGAAATTCAATGCCCGTGTCACAGAACAGAACGCAGTCAATCGGCATTTTCCGTTCCATCATTCCGAGCAGCATAGCCGTGCTGTCTTTGCCGCCCGAAAATGAAACGAGGTTAAATGTAGGCTTGTTCGTTTTATATCACCTCCAATCGTGCCGGAAAACACAAAAAGCCGACTGCTTTTCTGCAATCGGCTTAATGGTTTACATATTCAATTTTATTTGTGCGGCGGCTTCGGCTTATGCGTTAAGCCTTTTGATTGACGGTGTTCGTTGCGCCTTTGAATGATATTGTCAATATCCCTTGACACATTTTCCACCCAAAATCCAAAAAATCAT
>CAZAXM010000035.1:0-20572 GCA_964489095.1 uncultured Ruminiclostridium sp.
TTATATTTTTTAACCCCTAATCCATACTCGGATTAGGGGTTTTTGGACAGGCTGAAATATCCCTCACTTGAAGTGAGGGATATTTTTCATTTATTGAAAATTATTCTGTCTTTTCTTCGATGTACTTTACAACATCGCCGACAGTCTTGATGTTCTCAACCTGATCATCGGGAATCTCAAGGTCAAATTCGTCCTCAAAGCTCATTACGAGGTCAACAACGTCAAGCGAATCCGCGCCAAGGTCGTCCTGAATGTTCGCATTCATAGTAACCTTATCCTCGTCAACATCAAGCTGGTCAACAATAATGCTTCTAACCTTTTCAAAAATCATTTTAATGTCCTCCATATATTTTAGTAAATTGTGGCTTATATTGCCCTGACTTTTACCATTATAAATGATAAAAAATAAAAAATCAATAGCTTTTCCGCTTTTTTTTGCATTTTTTTAAATTTTTGCCATTTGCTGTATAAAACGCGCTGAAAAAAGTATTTTTTGTACAGCTTATACAGCGTCGGGTTACTCGTTGAACATACCGATTTTACGGAATTTCTCATATCTCGCTTCAAGCAGCTCAGACGCATCTTTTTTCATAAACCGCGGCACTGCCTCGGTAAGATATTCGGAAAGATTCGCTGTCATAAGTTCGGGGTCGTTGTGTGCGCCGCCCGCAGGCTCGCTTATAATTTTCTCACACACGCCGAATTTCAACAGATCCTCCGCCGTGATCTTCATAAGCTCGGCAGCCTCGCTTTCCCTGCTCGCGTCCTTCCATAGAATGGAGGCAAATCCGCGCGGTGAAATAACAGAGTAGAGCGCGTTTTCAAGCATAGCAAGCTCGTCGCACACCGCAATCGCCAGCGCGCCGCCGCTTCCGCCCTCGCCGAGAACGACTGAAATAACTGGCGTTTTCAGCGTCATAAACTCCATAAGGTTTTTCGCAATAGCCTCGCCCTGTCCACGCTTCTCCGCTTCAACCCCGCAGAATGCGCCGGGAGTGTCCACAAGACAGATAACGGGGCGGTGGAACTTTTCAGCCTGCTTCGCAAGCCGCAGCGCCTTCCGGTAACCCTCCGGGTGCGGCATCGAAAAATTCGTCCGCTTATTTTCCTCGAGATTGCGCCCCTTAACCTGAGCGATAACCGTTACAGGGATCGAATCGAGCGTTGCAATTCCGCCCATGATCGCCGCGTCGTCGCCATAGAAGCGGTCGCCGTGCATTTCAAGGAAATTGCTGAAAATCGCGGGAATATAGTCCATAACAGTAGGACGATTCTTTGTACGGATAACGGCAAGCCGCTCCGATGCACTTAAATTGCTCATAACGCAGCTTCCTTTCCCGAATTACTATCCGCTTTTACATAATTATGCATTCTGAGAATTTTTGCCAGTGTTGAACGCATATTTTTTCTATCGACAATCATATCCGCAAAACCGTTTTCAAGCATAAACTCAGCCGACTGGAAATCGTCGGGGAGCTGCTGTTTAATCGTGTCCTGAATAACGCGACGTCCCGCAAATCCAATAAGCACCTTCGGTTCGGCGATGATTATATCGCCAAGGCTCGCAAAAGAAGCCGTAACGCCGCCCGTAGTCGGGTCAGTCATTACCGTAACATAAAGCTGACCTGCCGCGTTGTGGCGCGCAATAGCCCCTGAGGTTTTCGCCATCTGCATAAGCGAAACGATACCCTCCTGCATTCTCGCACCGCCCGAAGCTGTAAAAAGAATAACGGGCAGCTTATTCTCGGTCGCATACTCAAAGGCACGCGTAATCTTCTCGCCTACAACGCTTCCCATACTCGCCATCATAAAATTGCTGTCCATAATCCCGATAACGGTTCTGTATCCGCGTATTGTGCAGACGCCCGTTACAACCGCCTCATTCATTCCGCACTTTTCCCGAAGCGCCGCAACCTTTTCCTCATACTCAGGAAAATCGATCGGGTTGAGCGACGTCATTCCCGCGTCAAACTCGGTAAAGCTGTTAGTGTCGGCAGTCATAGCCAGCCTCTCGCGGTAACCAATACGCGCATGATAACCGCAGGACGAGCAGACCTGTTTATTTTTCACAAAATCGTCGCGGTAAACAATAGTGCCGCAGCGCGGACACTTGAACAGCAGATCCTTTGGTATCTCGACGCCCTCAGACTTTTTTTCGACCTTTTTATCCTCTTTAAAGCGGTCCTTGACCACCTTAAATAAATCCTCTATTGCCATTTTACCTCCGTATGTACGGGCTTCAGCTCAGATTTTTCCGATTGAGGAAGCCTATATCAAAAATCCCGCTTTCAAATTCCTTATCGCGCAGCAGATTCAGCTGAAAATCAATATTCGTCTGAATCCCCTCGATAAGCATTTCCGAAAGCGCAACCTTTATTTTCGTAATCGCCTCGCTGCGGTTTCTGCCCTTTACTATAAGCTTTGCAATCATACTGTCGTAATACGGCGGAATTTCGTAACCCTGATATACTGCGGTGTCTACACGAACGCCAAAGCCGCCGGGGAGATGTATAGACTGGATTTTTCCCGGACAGGGGCGAAATCCCAGCTTCGGATCCTCCGCGTTTATGCGGCACTCGATAACGTGTCCCGTAAGTGAAATATCCTCCTGCTTATACGAAAGAGGAAGCCCCATTGCAATTTTGATCTGCTCCTTGATCAGGTCAATTCCCGTTACCATTTCGGTTACAGGGTGCTCAACCTGGATACGTGCATTCATTTCCATAAAATAGAAATTTCTGTCCTTATCAACAAGAAACTCGACCGTACCTGCGTTATAATATCCGTAAACCTTTGCCGCGCGCAGAGCCGCCTCGCCCATTTTCTCGCGCAGCTCCGGAGTCATTATCGGACTTGGACTCTCTTCAAGCACTTTCTGGTTGCGCCGTTGGCAGGAACAATCGCGTTCGCCGAGGTGAACCGCGTTTCCATGCTCGTCCGCAAGAATCTGAACCTCGACATGGCGGGGATTGACAATGAATTTTTCGATATACACGTCGTCGTTGCCGAAAAACTGCAAAGCCTCCTGCTTAGCCGCAGTTATTGCCGCTTCAAGTTCCTTTTCGCTGTCCGCACGCCGTATTCCGCGGCCGCCGCCGCCTGCGCTTGCCTTTACAAGAACGGGATAGCCTATCTCCGCAGAAATTGCCTTCGCGTCTGCCAGACTTGTTACAACGCCGTCAGAACCGCGTACAACGGGGACTCCCGCCTTCATCATCGCAATTTTCGCGTTTGCCTTGTCGCCCATTGCCTCCATTGCGGCTGCGTTAGGTCCGATCCACTTTATCCCGCACTTGTCGCAAAGACGGACAAAACGGCTGTTTTCCGAAAGAAAGCCGAATCCGGGGTGAATCGCTTTCGCGCCCGTTATTTCACACGCCGCAAGAATTGCGCGTGTATTAAGATAGCTGTCGGAGCTTCTCGCGCCGCCGATACAAACCGCCTGGTCAGCAATCTGCGCGTGGAGAGCCTGCTTGTCCGCAGTCGAATAAACGGCAACGGTTTCTATGCCAAGCTCGCGGCAGGCGCGGATAATACGCAGCGCGATTTCACCGCGGTTAGCTATTAAAATCTTATCAAACATAATAATCTCCTCGGCGATTATTTTATTGCAAAGGAAATCTCCGCAACGCACGCCTTTTCGCCGTTAACGGTAGCGATTCCCTTTCCGACGCCGACAGGTCCCTTAACCTTTATAATTTCAACCTCAAGGCGAAGGTCGTCGCCGGGAACAACCTGTCTGCGGAACTTCGCTTCCTTAACGCCGCCGAAAAAGCCGATTTTTCCTTTGTTTTCAGGGAGCATCAGCATTGCGACCGCGCCCGCCTGCGCCATCATTTCAAGAATGAGCACGCCGGGAACAACGGGGTAATCGGGGAAATGCCCCTTAAACCAGAAATCGTCAGCCTTAACGTGTTTGTACGCAACAACGCGCTTACCCTCCTCGATTTCCTCGATTTCGTCAATCAAAAGAAACGGGTCGCGGTGCGGGATAATTTCCTTAATCTGTTCCTGAGTCATTTTCATAGCTTACTCCTTATTCTATGCGAAGAATCGGCTGGTCAAACTCGACCGCGTCGCCGTCGGAAACGAGTATTTCCGCAACACGTCCGCTTACCTCGCTCGTTACCTCGTTCATAAGCTTCATACTTTCGATAATGAACAGCACGTCGCCCTTATTCACAGTGCTTCCTACGCTTACAAAGGGCGCTTTTCCCGGAGCGGGAGCGGAATAGAACGTGCCGACAATCGGCGACTTTACAAAAGTGCCTGCCGCCTTTTCGGGTGCAGTCTGCGGTTCTTCCGTCTGAACGGGCTGCGGGATCGCACCGCCCATAGGCATAACGGGCATTGCGGACATAGTGGGCATCGGAGGCATTGGCGGCGCAGGAGGACGCTTTTCACCAAGCTCGATTTCAAATTTATCGTTCTTGAGCCTGAAATAATCAAGCTCGCTGTCCTTCATCAGCTGAATATATTCCTTAACAGCGTCAATCAGCCGAGTGCTTTCATACTGCATAAAAAATCTCCTTTCAGTCGTTTACGGGCAGGAAGCAGAGCGTAGCGTTATGCCCGCCGAAGCCAAGCGAGTTGCTTATCGCACCCGTTATCTTCATTTCACGATTGCCGCCCTTGCAGTAATCAAGGTCGCATTCCTCGTCGTCAACCTGTAAGCCGACCGTAGCGTGAACAAGGCCGTTCTTAATCTGTAAAGCTGTTGCTACCGCTTCAACGCCGCCTGCCGCGCCGAGAAGATGTCCCGTCATAGATTTTGTGGAATTGATGACCATACTGCGCGCGTGTTCACCGAAAGCAATTTTAAGCGCAGCCGTTTCGGTCTTGTCATTGAGATTGGTAGATGTTCCGTGCGCGTTGCAGTAATTGATTGTTTCAAACGGAACGCCCGCTTCCTTAACGGCAAATTCCATCGCCTTAGCGCCGCCCTTTCCTTCGGGGTCGGGGCTGGTTTCGTGGAAAGCGTCGCCCGTTGCGCCGTAGCCCGCAAGCTCCGCGTAAATCTTAGCGCCGCGTTTTTTTGCATGCTCATATTCTTCAAGAATAACTATTCCCGCGCCGTCGCCGAGAACGAATCCCGAACGCTCTTTATCAAACGGAATGGAGGCTCTGTCGGGGTCGGTGCTTTTTGTAATTGCGTGCATATTGTTGAAGCCCGCAAGCGCAAAGCCCATCTGGCAAGCCTCAGCGCCGCCCGCAATAGCGCAGTCGAGATAGCCGTTCTTTATTGCATGAAAAGCCTCTCCGATCGCATGGGTGCCGGAAGCGCAGGCGGAAACTGTACAGTAGTTTGCGCCCTTGAAGCCTGTTTTTATCGAAACAGTTCCCGCAGCCATATTTCCTATCATCATAGGAATTGTAAAAACGGAAACACGTGAATTACTCTTGTTATGATAAGTAAGAACCTGTTCCTCGGTCGTAAGGATACCGCCGATTCCCGAACCGATTATAACGCCGCAGCGGTACGGGTCAAGGTCGGAAAAATCCGTTCCCGCGTCCTCCATCGCTTTCATTGACGCATAAACGGCGTACTGGGTAAGAAGGTCGGTTCTCCGCGCTGTTTTTTTGTCAATATATTCGCTCACGTCAAAGTTTTTCACCTTTGCGACAACGTTCTTTTCCTCCGACTGTCCCGGAAACCATTCATCAAGCGTAAAGCCGTGGCGGTTCGCAACAATACTGTCCCAGAACTCGTCAACCGTATTCCCTATCGGGCTTAACACGCCAAGACCTGTAATAACAACTCTGCTCATAAATTATCCTTTCTTACATTGAAAGTCCGCCGCTTATTTCGATAACCTGTCCCGTAACGTAGGAAGCATTTTCCGAAAGAAGGAACGATACAACCGACGCGATCTCGCTTACCTCACCGAATCTGCGGAGAGCGACCTGTGCGAAAATCTTATCCTTCTGTTCAGGAGTAAGGATATCGGTCATCGGGGTCTTGATAAGTCCCGGAGCGACCGCGTTTACACGGATATTACGCGCGCCGACTTCCTTTGCAGCCGTCTTTGTCATAGCGATTATCGCAGCCTTTGACGCGCTGTAATTGAACTGACCGGGGTTTCCGTAAAGTCCCGCTACGGAAGCCATATTTACAATTGCTCCGTGCTTCTGCTTCATCATAAGCTTTACGACAGGCTTCATCATATTGAAAACCGACTTCTGGTTTACCGCGATAACTGCGTCGTACTGCTCCTCGCTCATAAGCGTTAAGAGGGTGTCCTTTGTGATACCCGCATTATTTACGAGCGCGTCGATCGTGCCGAAACGCTCCTTAACCGCTTTTACCATCGCCTCGCACTGTTCAAATGAGGAAACATCAGCAGAAAAGATCTCTGCCTCAACGCCATTTTCGCGGCACGCTGCCGCAACTCCCTCTGCCTTTTCCTTATCGGAATCGCTCGGAAAATGATTTATCGCTATATTATAGCCGTCCTCCGCAAGTCTTTTTGCGATACACTCGCCGATACCCTGGGACGCGCCTGTTATAAGTGCTGTTGCCATTTTTTTACTTCCTTTCCAAAAGTTTTTCCGCCTGTTCAAACATTTCTTCTACAATCGCCTTTGCGGGCTTGATTTCGTTTACCATTCCCGCAATCAGACCGCAGAGGAATGAACCTTCTTCAAGATTTCCGTCCTGAACAGCCTTACGCAGCGAACCGACTGTAATCTGCTCAAACTCTTCGGGAGTTCCCCCGTCCTTTTCAAAAGTCTGGAGCTTTTTCGCAAATTTTGTTTTGACATTGCGGCAGGGGTGACCCGTCATTCTTCCCGTAACAATGTTATCGGTATCCTTTGCGTCGATAACAAGCTCCTTATAGGTCGGGTGGATCTGGCATTCCTCACAGGCGAGGAAACGTGTTCCGACCTGAACGCCCTGTGCGCCGAGCATAAACGAAGCCGCAATACCGCGTCCATCCGCAATTCCGCCCGCCGCGATAACAGGAATGCTTACCGCGTCAACAACCTGCGGAACAAGGCACATCGTTGTATTTTCGCCGATATGTCCGCCGCTCTCCGTACCCTCGGCGATAACTGCCGCCGCGCCCGAACGCTCCATACGCTTAGCAAGCGCAACGCTCGGTACAACGGGGATAACCTTTATTCCCGCCTCGAGCCACTTTTCCATATACTTTCCGGGATTTCCCGCACCCGTGGTGATAAACGGGATTTTCTCATCGATTACAAGCTGCGCGAGGTCGTCCGCATTGGGCGACATAAGCATGATATTGATACCGAACGGCTTGTCGGTAAGCTCCTTTGCGCGGCGAATCTGGTCGCGGATATAATCTGCGGGAGCTGAGCCGCCTGCGATTATTCCTGCGCCGCCTGCATTGGAAACTGCCGCGGCAAGAGTGCTTTCCGCAATCCATGCCATTCCGCCCTGCAAAATCGGGTACTTGATTCCTAAAAGCTCCGTAATTTTTGTCTGCATATTTTTTACCCTTTCTTCTGTGCGTTTGTTAATCCGTCAGATTTCGTAAATTATCGCTCCGCTTGTAAGCCCCGCACCGAAGCCGACAAGACAGATTTTCATACCCTCTCTCAGCCGTCCAGCGCGGTTCAGCTCGTCAAGGCAGGTTGGGATACAAACGCTTGACGTATTTGCGCGCTTCTGAATATTTATATACACCTTCTCATCAGGCAGCTTCATCTGCTTCATTGCGCTCTGGATAATGCGGATATTTGCCTGATGAGGAATTACAAGGTCGATATCATCGGCGGTAAGTCCCGCTTTTTCAAGCGTTTTCGCCATTGCCGCCGCCATAGCGTCAACCGCGAACTTGTAGACTTCCTTACCGTTCATCTGGATATACCTGCGCTTACTCTCGGTGTCGAGAAAAGCGGGAACCTCCTTTTCGCGGTGGAACGGGCAGTTCGGCTTCAGGTCAACGTGACAATAAAGGCTCTCGAACGGGTCGCCCTTTGCGTTAAGGTATGAATAAAGCGGCTTTTCGGAATGCTCAACAACCGCCGCAGCCGCGCCGTCGCCGAACAGGACGCATGTCGAACGGTCGGTGAAATCTATATGATTTGAGAGCCGCTCGCTCGCTATTACAAGCACCTTTTTATAGTCACCGTCCATAAGATAGCGGCTCGCTGAGTCAAGCGCACAGATAAAGCCCGTGCACGCCGCGCTTATGTCGTAGGCAGCGGCGTTGACCGCGCCGATTTCGTGCTGGACAAGGCAGGCTGTACAGGGATAGAAAAATTCGGGTGTACAGGTGGAAACGAGAATCAAATCAATTTCCTTCGCCGCCGTTCCGCTGTTCTCAAGAGCCGCCTTAGCCGCGTTTACAGCCATTTCATAGTTGAACACGTCGGGCGAAAAACGGCGCTCGCGAATACCTGTTCTCGAAGAGATCCATTCATCGTCCGTTTCTACATACCGGGCGAAATCCTCGTTAGTAACAACGGTTTCGGGGAGGTAGACTCCTGTTCCTAAAATTTTTATTCCACGCATTTACAAATTCTCCTTGATTTTGTTCCGTAAATAGTATATAATAGAAAGGTAATGGTTTATCGTAAGCTAAAAGCTACAAAATTTATTATAACAATATTTGCAGTATTTGTCAAGATTACGCGGTTCATTTTACCGAAATAAACCGCGAAAATTTGACAGATAATCTTGACAAACAACACGGAAGGACGGTTTTTTATGGAAAAAGCACTGCTGTTTTCGGGTCAAGGCTCACAGTACCCCGCGATGGGAGAAAAAATATATCGGGAAAACCCCGCCGCATATGAAATGATTTTTGAGGCGGGAAGCGACATTCTCGGATTCGATGTCAAGAACACAATGTTCACGGCTTCCGCAGAGGAACTGGCGAAAACAAGCGTTTCACAGCCCGCTATTTTCACAATGTCGCTTCTTTGCGCAAAAAAATACACTGACGAGGGCGGAACATTTGACGCCGTAGCGGGACATTCCCTCGGCGAATACGCGGCGATGGTGTGCGCAGGCATGGTCGATTTAACGACAGGCTTTGAGCTGATAAAAAACCGCGCTATGTGTATGGAAAAAGCAGCGCAGAAAAACGGCGGAAAGATGGCTGCCGTACTTTCTCCTGATACCGCGCTCATTGAAAATATCTGCGCGGAGGTAACCGCGGCGGGAAGCTATGTTGTTCCCGTAAACTACAATTCTCTCCAGCAGACCGTTATCGCGGGCAGCGCCGAGGGCGTTTCGGCGGCAGCTGAAAAGCTTACGGCGGCGGGCGTTAAGCGCATAGTGCCGCTTGCAGTTGCGGCAGCGTTCCACTCCGAATATATGAAGGAAGCGGCTGAAGAATTTTCCGCGCTCATTACGGGTGTTAAATTCGCCGAGCCGAAAAAGGCGTTTTACTCGAACGTTACCGGTACGCGCCTCAACGACGTTTCTGATATGACAAGCCTGCTTGCAAAGCATATCTGCTCGCCCGTTCTGTTCACTAAAGAGCTTGCGGCAATGAAAAACGACGGATTAACCGTATTTACCGAATGCGGACCGGGCAAAACCCTTACGGGACTTGTAAAAAAGACGCTCTCCGATGTTACCGCTTCGGCAAGCGACGTGTAAATGAAAAAATGTAAAAAAAGGACGGATAAAGAAATGGACAACTACGCACTTATCGGTTACCCTTTAGGACATTCGCTTTCCCCGCAGATTCACGCACGGCTTTTCTCGCTTACGGGAACCGACGCGCATTACGAAAAAACCGAGATCTCCCCCGAACAGCTCACCGAAAAAAACGATTACCTCTCCTCGCTTCGCGGTTTTAACGTCACAATACCGCATAAGCTCGCAATAATCGACTTCTGCGACAGACTCGACAGCGGCGCGGCGCGCTATGGCTCGGTGAACTGCGTTAAAGTCGGAGAAGAAAAGGTCGGCTATAACACCGACGTTCTCGGCTTCGTGAAATCCATTGAACTTATGGGCGCAAGGCTCGATTCAGAGGTTTTACTTATCGGCTGCGGCGGCGTAGGAAGAATGATTGCGATCGAAACAGTGCTTTCAGGCGGCAGGCTGACTATTTCCGTGCTGGATTCCGACCGCGAAAAGGCAGAGGCTGTTAAAAAGGAAATAACCGCGCTTAAGCCCGACGCACACGTTGAAATTATCGGAAGCCCCGTAAACGATACCGATAAACGCTATGACCTGCTTATAAACGCAACTCCTATCGGAATGTTCCCTAAAACGGAGAATATGCCGTGCGGCGAAGCAGTTCTCGAAAAGGTCGATTATGTTTTTGACGTTGTTTATAATCCGAAGGAAACCCTCCTTACAAAAAAGGCGCGTGAAAAGGGCGCAGCAGCTATGAACGGTATGGCTATGCTGGTTTTACAGGCTGCCGCCGCTCACGAGATATGGTACGGCGCAAGCTTTATCGACAGCGACCTGAGCCGCCTTATTTCCGATATGGAGGAGCTTGTATGAGAAACGTTTACCTCTGCGGCTTTATGGGCTGTGGAAAATCACATATCGGGCGGAGGCTTGCAAAACGGCTCGGCTGCGAATTTATCGACCTCGACAGCTACATAGAGGAAAAAGAGGGTATGAAAATTTCGGACATCTTCGCCGAGAAGGGTGAGCCGTATTTCAGAGAAGCGGAAGCAAGGTATATCCGCGAAATGCCTGAAAACTGCGTTGTTGCAACAGGCGGCGGCGCAATTATCAACCCGAATACCGCTGAAACGGCTAAAAAATCAGGGCGCGTTGTGTTTCTCGACGCGAAATTTTCAACATGCTACGAGCGTATAAAGGGCGATACACGCCGCCCGCTCGTAATGAAAAACACACGCGAACAGCTTGAAGAACTGTACAACACCCGCCGCGCAGTTTACCGCAGCAATTCCTCAATAATCGTATACGCGGACGGAAATGATTACAGTATCGTCAGCGAAATAGCAAAATTGGTGAAATAAATGGTTATATATAATGTAAAGCTCGTTCCCGTAACCTCGGAAACGATTGATAACGGATATATTGAAATTCAGAACGGAAAAATCGCCTCGTTCGGAGCAATGGAAAACGCCCCCGACGAACGCGATTTTGACGGGACAGGTTTTACCGCCTACCCCGCCTTTATTGACGCGCACTGCCATATCGGAATGTTCGCGGACGGACTGGGCTTCGAGGGCGACGACGGGAATGAGGAAACCGACCCCGCTACCCCGCATCTGCGTGCGATCGACGCGGTAAATCCGATGGACTACTGCTTCGAGGAAGCGGCTATGGGCGGAGTTGGAACAGTAGTTACGGGAATGGGGAGCGCAAACCCTATCGGCGGCACATTCCTTGCGATGAAAACCTACGGAAGTAAGCGCGCAGACAAGCGCATAGTAAAATATCCGCTTGCCATGAAGCTTGCTCTGGGCGAGAACCCGAAAAGCGTGTACCACGAAAAAAACGAAGCTCCGACTACGCGCATGGCGACCGCGGCAGTTATCCGTGAACAGCTCCTTACCGCGAAAAGATATATGGACGACTATGCGGAGTATGAGCGTACAAAAGGCACGGACGATGAAACGAGCCGCCCCGATTTCGATATGAAATGCGAGGCGCTTATGCCGCTCCTTAAACGTGAGATAAAGGCGCATTTCCACTGCCACCGCGCCGATGACATCTTTACGGCGATCCGCCTTTCGGAGGAATTTAATCTCGATTACGTTTTAATTCACGCCACCGAGGGACATCTGATCGCGGACGAGCTGCCGGAAAAAACGCAGATCGTTGCAGGACCGGTTTTCGGCGACCGCTGTAAGCCAGAACTAAGAAACGCGAGCATTTCCAATGCGGCTGTTCTGGCGCAGAATGGTATGACCGTCGCGCTCTGCACCGACCACCCCGAAAATCCTATCCAATATCTCCACGCGATGGCGGGACTGGCAATTCGCGGCGGAATGAGCGAAACGGACGCGCTTAAAGCTGTCACCATCAACCCCGCCATGATCTGCGGAATCGACGACCGCGCGGGAAGTATTGAAGCGGGTAAGGACGCTGATATTGTGCTGTTCCGCGGCAGCTTTTATGAGCTTTCCAACCCGCCCGCCGCTGTCATTATGGGCGGAACGCTTTATACAAACGATAACGGAGGTAAGCGAGTATGAGGAAATTCATTCGTATACCATTTGAACAGGACAGCGCGTATTCCGCCGAAGAACTGAAAAAACGACTGGACGGCGAAATAGAGCGGCAGAAGGAGCTGACCCTGTATAAGCTGAAAGGAACGCCGCTGGTTCTGCTCTCGGAAAAGGACGGCGACTACACCCTCAATTATCATCACTGTTATAAAAAGGATATGTGCGACACCTGCCTGCGTTTTTACATTGAAAAAGGGCTGGAACGCGCGAGCGTAAAGGGCTTTTTCTGCAAGCCGCGCGGCGTCTGGGGAACATTCTGGGGCATTATCGCTACGCTTCTGATCGACTTCCTGATTATTACCTACTGCATATTATTCACTGCGAATTTCGACCTTACAAACGCGCTTATGATTTCGTTTTCTGTTTCAATCGTCCGCGCGTATCTTTGTCTTTCGGCTGTACGCTTCAGCGAAAAGCGTGTTAAGGATATAAAACTTGAGATGAACAGGCTTCTCAACAAACCGAGCGAGGAGGAAGGCGAATGAACGTACAGATTTTCGGTAAGAACAAATGCTTCGACACGAAAAAGGCTGAACGGTACTTTAAGGAACGCCGGATAAATGTTCAGCGCGTTGACATTCTCGAAAAAGGTCTGAGCAGGCGCGAGCTCGAAAGCGTGGAAAAGGCAGCCGGCGGACTTGACGCGCTTATTGACGAAAAGAGTAAGGAATATTTTGAATACAAGTACCTGACCGATACGGGTAAGCGCGAAAAGCTTGCGGAATGTCCTTCTTTATTTAAAACGCCGATCGTACGAAACGGTACGAAAGCTACTATCGGCTATCAGCCCGATATTTGGAAAAGCTGGGAATAAATCACTCAGACTGACGGGAAAGTCGAAAAAGAAAAAACTGAAAATTCATAAACATAAAAAAGAAAGGTGAGATCATTATGTCAATTTTAGTAACAGGCGGAGCAGGTTATATCGGCTCTCATACCTGCATCGAACTTCTTAACGCGGGCGAGGATATTGTTGTTATGGACAATTTCTATAACTCAAAACCGCGCGCAATTGAACTTATCAAGGAAATAAGCGGGCGCGATTTCCCGTTCTATGAAGCTGATATGTGCAATGAAGCGGATATGGAACGTATTTTTACCGAAAATGAAATTGAAGCGGTTATTCACTTCGCAGGCTATAAGGCTGTCGGAGAGAGCGTAAGAGAGCCGCTTATGTACTTCTCGAACAACCTCGGCGGAACGTTCACGCTTCTTAACGCGATGAAGAAGCACGGCTGTAAAAAACTTATTTTCAGCTCGTCGGCAACCGTTTATGGAATCCCCGAAACCGTTCCTGTTAAGGAAGATTTCCCCCTCTCTGCTATCAACCCTTACGGCAGAACAAAGCTTATGATCGAGGATATGTGCCGCGACCTGTGCGCTTCGGACAGCGAATGGAGCGTTGCGCTGCTGCGTTATTTCAACCCTATCGGCGCACACGAAAGCGGAAAAATAGGTGAGGACCCGAACGGTATCCCGAATAATCTTATGCCGATAATCCTTAACGTTGCCCGCGGAAAGCAAGAACGCCTGAAAGTTTTCGGAAACGACTACCCTACCCCCGACGGAACCTGCGTGCGCGACTATATCCACGTCGTAGACCTCGCTAAGGGCCACCTTGCGGCGGTAAAGAGCGTTCGTGAAAAGAACGGCGCAACCCCCTACAACCTCGGAACGGGCAACGGATACTCCGTTCTCGAAATCATACATACCTTTGAAAAGATAAACGAGCTTACTGTTCCGTTTGACATTGTTGAGCGCAGGGCGGGCGACGCGGCGGAATGCTATTCCGTTCCCGAAAAGGCAGAAAAGGAGCTTGGCTGGAAGGCGGAGCGCGGACTTGAGCAGATGTGCCGCGACGCCTGGAACTACGCAAAAAATAACGGCTGAGCCAAACTTAAAATGGATAAGGAGGTAACGCTATGCGGCTTGCCGTAACAAATGAACAGATGAAGCGCGCGGAGAAAAACGCCGACGAAAGCGGCACTCCCTATCTCCAGCTGATGAAAAATGCGGGTCAGGCCTGCTTTAACCGTATCTGCCAGCTTACAGATGACATTAAAGATAAAAACGTCGTGGTTCTTTCGGGGCGCGGGAATAACGGCGGCGACGGGATCGTCATAACCGACCTGCTGCTTGAAGCGGGCGCGAACGCAATTCTGATTTTCGTTTCCGACCTCCCGAAATCCGACTGTGCAAGGCTCTGCTACTCGATTTACGAAACGGGGCTTAACGTAAGCCTTTATGCACACCAGAAGGAGAATGTAAAGCGCGTTCTCGAAAACAGCGAAATCGTTATCGACTGCGTTTTCGGAACAGGCTTTCACGGCGAGCTTGACGAAAGCCTTTCCGACCTGTTCAGCTTCATAAACGAGAAATGCCCCGCCATGAAAATATCAATCGACGTTCCAAGCGGCTGTAACAGCGACACGGGAGAAATCGCCGCCAACGCATTCCGACCCGATTTTACAATAACGCTCGGTGCTGTCAAAAAAGGTCTTTACTCACACCCCTGCTTTGAGCATTGCGGCGTTCTTATGCTTGCGGATATCGGAATACCGCAGAGCTGTTACGAACGCTGTGAAGCGGTGCTGACCGACGAGCTTATACGCGAATTTATCCCCGAAAGAAAGGCTGTTTCACATAAGGGCACGTATGGTAAGCTTCTGAATATCGCCGGAAGTGCGCGCTGCACGGGCGCGGCTCTCCTTTCGACAGACGCTGCGCTTCGTATGGGCGTGGGGCTTTGCACGCTTGCGACCCCGCAGCGCGTTGTGAACGCAATTGCATCGGCTGTTCCCGAAACGACGTACTTTCCGCTGGACTGTACCGCAGACGGCTTTTTAAGCGCAGATGGAACAGCTGAACTTAAAAAGCTTATTGCGGACGGCGGATTCTCGGCGGTTTCAATCGGCTGCGGACTCGGCAACAGTGCTGAAACGGCTAACGCGGCGGAATTTGTCATAAAAAATGCAGATTGTCCCGTAATTGTTGACGCAGATGGACTAAACGCGATTTCTCCGAATATAAATGTACTAAAGGAAAGTAAAAAGGGCGTTATTGTAACACCGCACCCCGCGGAATTTGCAAGAATGACGGGGAAAACCGTCCCCGAAATCCAGTCCGACCGGATAATGGCTGCGAAAAGCTTTGCCGCCGAATACGGCGCGGTAACTGTTCTTAAAGGCGTAAACACGGTTATCGCCGCGCCGACAGGCGAAACGTTCATCAACACGACGGGAAACGCAGGGCTTGCTAAGGGCGGGAGCGGAGATGTTCTGACGGGTATAATCGCCTCGCTCATCGCTCAGGGCGCAGACCTTTTCTACGGTACAGTTCTTGGCGTTTACCTTCATGGGCTTACCGCCGACAGGCTTGGAAAAACGAAGCCTCTTTACAGCATTCTCCCCCGCGACCTTATCGGCGCGCTTGCGGAAAAGCTCTGGGAATAAACGAACCCTTTTTGCTTTCACAGTTTTTGTGAAAGGAAAAGCTATGAAAAAATTATTTTTTGGTACATTTTTATCTCTCTGCCTGCTCTCGTCCTGTTCGGGAACAACCGTTGGCGCGCCCGCTCCTAAGCTTGACGGTGCGTTTTCGGCGCAGGCTGAAATAACATTCGGAAAAGAGGAATGTAAGGCGCAGCTCAGGCGATTTGCCTCAGGGAACTGGGAACTTTGCGTAACCGAGCCATATGCGCTGGAGGGGCTTGTAGTCAAGTTGGACGGCGGCGAAACATCGCTTTCCATGTACGGGCTTGACGGCGAAGCGGACTGCTCGGAAAGTACGGTTTCCGCGGCACGTCTTATTGCCGAGGCGATGGACGCTGCGGCGGAGGGTAGCTGTACAGAGAACGGCGGAACGCTTTCGGTTTCGGGTGAAGCCGAACATTCGCTTTACACGCTTACGCTGAACGAGGCGGGAGAGCCTGACGAGCTTAAGCTTAGCGGGAGAAATATAGCCGTAAGGCTGTCGGAATTTACCGAATTGCCTGTTTCGGAACAGACGGAGGAGTTCGATTTCGCGATTGAATAAATCAAGATGGAGCTTTTCTCCGGAATCCCGTTTTCTGTGCGCTTTTCTCCCGGTTTATCAAGCCGGAAACGATAAAATGTTTTACAAGCTGAACGGGCTGTTACAGCAAACGCTGCAACAGCCCGTTTTGGTATATACTGCAAACACGCACGGCGCGCCGCCTATATTACGCCATCGCTCTCGGAAAGTACTGAAGCCGCAGCTTATCAGCAATAAGCGCGATAAATTCCGAGTTTGTCGGCTTTCCGCGGGAATTGTGGACCGTGTACCCGAAAATGCTGTTAAGCACGTCTACATCACCCCTGTCCCACGCAATTTCGATCGCATGACGTATAGCCCGCTCAACGCGCGAAGATGTCGTCCCGTACTTCTGAGCGACAGTCGGATAAAGCAGCTTTGTTACGCTGTTCATCATATCGTCGTCGTTTATCGAGAGTATGATCGCCGTTCTGAGGTAGTGATACCCCTTGATGTGCGCGGGAATACCGATCTGGTGGATTATGTCGGTCACGACGTATTCAATGTTCGTTATCTCGCTGTCCTGGTTTTTTGCAAGATTTCCTGCACGGAAGCTCATAAGCGCACGGATTTTCTTCACGAGAACCGATGGCGCAAACGGCTTCACAATAAAATAGCTTGCGCCCGCGTCCATTACCTCTTTTTCGAGCTGCGGAGTGCTGTGATTCGCGACAACTATTGTTATCGGAATGCTCTCGTGCCTGTGCTGAAGCTGTAAAAGCAGCTCCGCCGCGTCCATTTCGGGCATCTTTGCGTCAACTATAAGGTATTCCGGCTTTTCATTCACAACCGCGTCATACAACAGCTTCCCGTTGCTCCGCCGTGTAATTGCAAATAAACCGTCCTCCTTTAGCGCGCCTGCCCAGCGTAAACCGAGATCGGGCGTGTCATCACCAATAAGTACCTTTGTTTTTTCAGTCATTGTCTTTACCTCCATGTCAAGCCGCCGCTTCCTGTTCCCCGCCCCCGCTGCAGCTCGACAGGAAGGTTCCTGTCGGAAAAACAGATGAACATCGCGTTACGACAAAAATATTGTTCAGGAATCACTATATGTAGTGTTGTTTTTTCCTTTTACGCTATTATTTTAGCATATCTTGTGGTGAAAGACAATATTTTTCGGCGGAAAATATTCGCCGCGAACACCGATTATTTCCCGCGGTGTTATAAATAATAAGGGAAAATCCCCATAAAAGCGCAGAGTGAAGCGAAAAAGGGCAGATGTCGATAAAAGGCGGGTTTTTGGCTAAAAAACGGAATTTCAGAGAATATTTCCCGATTTACTATCGCTCTTTTTCTTCTTTATTCTTCGTATGATCCACACAATTGCTTCATAAGCGGGAATCGCCAGAAGCACAAGCATTGTTTCATTCATATAATCGCAGACATAATACCGAATTTTGAAAAGAAAGAACGAGCAGATCATAAGCAACGCCGCCCACATCTTAAATTTCCCGAAATCGCGGAAATGCACCGCGTCAATTAAGCTGAAAATCGTGATTACAGCGAAAGATGCCATTAAAAATCCGAACGGCGGTGTAACAAAAAAGGACATAAACGCTAATACTATAAAAACAATTACCTTGAACCAAGCTATATCCGACATGACCGACAGCTTTTTTGAAACTTTGTCGTATGACGGTGCCTGTTCGGTTGTCGATTCAGGCGATGCCTGTTCTGGCGCCGTTTCTTCGGCAATTTCAGCCACAGGTGCGATTTTATCGGCGGGTTCTTCCGCTTCAAGCTCCGGCTGAGGAATTTCATCCTCGGTACGCAGAAGCTCGTCCAGCGAAACCTCGTAAAGCCGCGCAAGTATTATCAGATTGTCGGTATCGGGCGAAGCCTCGCTTCGTTCCCATTTCGATACAGCCTGCCGCGAAACTCCGATTTTTTCTGCGAGTTGTTCCTGTGAAAAACCCTTTTCTTTTCTTAATGTAACAAGTCTGTTGGCGATCTCGATATTCATATTGAACCTCCTTAATGCAATTCCTTGAATGATGTATTGGCAAACGTTTTCCATAGCCAGAGTATAGCAGAAACAGGCGCGGTTGCGCTATACATTCGGGGTTTCAAATTTGATTTTTTTGTACATTTTTGGTTGCATTTTCCCGCAACCGTCAGTTTCTGTTCGCAGCCTTATGCGATAAAACAGCCGCCGTAAGCTGTAGCCCTGCGGTTGCGGCAGGCGTTCCGTAATTGCACGAAAAAGCGCGGAGAAATCCAGCCGCAACCGAAAGTTTCTCCACGCTGATAAGCCATCTTCAACCTTCCCTTGTAACAAGAGGAAGCGAAATTTCAACCGACGTGCCCTTTCCGAGCTCACTGTTTACCGTCAGCTCACCGCCGTGCATTTTAACGATTTCGTCTGCAACAGCAAGCCCTATCCCCGAACCGCGCACGGTATTGTTCGCCTTATAAAAGCGGTTTTTGATTTTCGGCAGGTCGGCTTTTGAGATCCCGCAGCCGTTATCGGCAATCGTTATAAGAATCTTACCCTCGGAAATAGCCGCGTCGATATGAACCGCACCGCCCGCCTCCGTGTATTTAAGCGCATTGTCGAGTATATTTATGAACACCTGTCTTAGGCGGTTCTTATCGCCGTTTACGATCGCGACAGCTTCATTTTCCACGTATTCGATAGCGATTTTATCGTCCTTAGCCTTTTCGCTGTACATCAGAACCGCGTCCGACAGCTCGGCGATTATGTCCGTGTTGGCTTTCTGAAGCGAGAATCTGCCGTTTTGCATTCGCGAGAAATCGAGAAGTTCCTCAACCATTGACGACAACCGCTCGGTTTCCCGTCCGATTATCTGTAAGCCTTTCTTTCTCATAACGGGGTCGTCGATCTCATAAATCGTTTCCGTCCAGCCGCGTATCGCTGTGAGCGGAGTTCGAAGTTCGTGGGAAATTGAGGAAATAAATTCGTTTTTGATGCTGTCCGCACTTTTCAGCTCATCCGCCATATAGTTGAAAACGCTGCAAAGTTCGCCGATTTCGTCGTTTCGTTCAGCCTCGATGCGGACTGAAAAATCACCTGTTGCAAGCCGCCGCGCGCTTTCGCCGATGTTCTGGATCGGGCGGACGATCGACTTGATAAAGTACATTCCAAGTGCAAATAAAAGTAAAATTACAACAACGCTCGCCGCTCCGATAACTAGCGTTAAAATTATGATCTGTGCGTCAACCTGTTCAAGAGAGGTTATGATCCGTATAGCGTTCCCCGACGCGCCGCTTTTAAGCGCAACCGAAAACGCCATATATTTCTCCATACTTTCGAGATAGCCGACGTAGTAGCCTGTTCCGGAAGGGTCGGTCTTAGCCTCGTCGTAATCGGGCATATCGTAGCTTTCGGCGGGTGTAAAGCCGCTGCTCGAAAGGAAAACCTTACCCTGAGTGTTAATCGCCATAAGCTCTGCGTAGTTCTTTTTTTCAAATTCTTCTACCGCAGTCCTGATTTCCTCGGAATAGTTTGTCGAGGTATCGTCGTAGAAGCGTTCGAGAACACCCGCGACAATGTTCGCTTCGGTTTCGATGTACTGGCGTGCGGCGTTGTAATAAAAGGCTCTTATAATAAAGAAAAAGGCTATATCCAGCACAACGAGAAGTATGGCAACGACGCTGAAGCTGTTTATAAACCAACGATTTGCGATACTTTTCTTGTGCATAATATAGCCTCCGTATGATTCAGATTATCGGATATTAAAGAAGCGTTTCAGCTGTAACGAGGGTCACATCATTTCGGAGAAGAATCTGTTCAGCTTCTTCAACCTCGCGCGTTTTAACGACAATTTCAGCTGTTTTCGCGTCCTTTCCGAGGAGTGAGTAACAGTACTCCACGTTAATCCCTGAATGTTCAAGAAGCTGCATGACCTTATTCATAGCGCCGATTTTATCGCGGATAGAGAAGCAGAGAACGGGCATAGAGTATGCCTTATAACCGTGAGCGGTAAGGGTATCGAGGGCGGAGCCTGTATCGGAAACGACCATACGGATAACGCCGAAATCTGTTCCGTCGGAAACCATAAGCCCGCGGATGTCGATTTTTTTGTCGGTGATGAGGTCGATCACGTTTGAGAGCTGACCCTTTTTATTTTCTGCGAAAACTGAAATTTGTTCTACCATGGTATTTATGTCCTTTCTTTTGTCAGGGTGAATTTTAATATATTATAACACACTTTATCGCTTTTTGCAAGTGAAATAAAAATTTTATCGGTTAAGTTTCGGATTCAGCGTCCGACTGAGGAGATAGTCTATCGAAACATCGAAATAGTCGGCGAAAAGAATAAGAGTTTTATAATCAGCTTCGCGCTAAAATGAATTGGTCCCAAAAAGTTAGACAAAGTTTTAAAAGGAAAATTATGCAAAGCGACCAGAAGTG
>CAZAXM010000036.1:0-20392 GCA_964489095.1 uncultured Ruminiclostridium sp.
TGATGGGATTTTGCAAACTTGTTTTTGGCAAAAGATTTCGGATTATTCTGACGAGTGTTTGCGCTGATGGGCGTAGAATCAAGAGCGATGAATGAAGTATCCAAAATGCCCATTTTCGACAATTCCAAAACCTGCGACTGCATAATTTTTTTGAGCAGCGAATTGTCCAAATTGCGGATAAATCGGTCAAAAGTCCAGTAGGACGGAAGCGGTTTGAGAATGTCAAATCCGCAAAAATGAGCAATGATGAGATTCAATAAGGGGCTTGCCCCGTCATTTAACGTGGCAAGGGTTGGCTTTGCCAACCTGCCATTCAGTAGGGGATTGTATCCCCTACTGAATGGTAAATGTAACCCGCCGCCTAAGAGGCGGGGGACATCTTGCCTAAGTTATTGTTAAGATAATCAACTAAATCGGTTATACAGGAAAAGCATTCGCATTTCATGACGATAAAAGCGCATAGCAATGCCCTTTTTGAGAATCCGTTTCTGCCTGTTTTTGCAGCGGATTCGGGAAAATCCGAGAGGTCGAGATTAAGAAAGAGCTTGTCGTAAAACTGAGCTTTCGGAGCAGATGTGAATAGCGTGATGTCCTGTAAAATTTCCTGGCGATAGATAACAGCCAACCCCTTTCGTGTGGTTTTGTTTCTAATTTAATTATACCAAAGTTGGTTGGCTGTTTCTATATATTTTAGTGACAATTTTGTTTTTCGTGCCTTGCGAAGCCGCTTGGCTATTGGGCTTGTGCGGTTTTGCTCAGGGCTATTGACAAGTGTGTAAGGGAGTGGTGTAATAAAATTATAAAGATAAACCACTGTGAATGTTTGAGAGAGGAATGAATAAAACAACGAGGTGATATAAATAAGTATAAACGCTATTCGGCGGGCTGGCGCACAAAATAAAGAGCGTGAAGGAGGGCGCGTAAAACGCATATATCGGTGCGCTGTGCAGTAGTAGCCGGAGAGATAAGTTGTACAGAAATATAAAACAGAACCACAAGTAATCAATAATTAAGAGGTACAAAAAATGAAAAAAAACAACTAAACTTACAACACTGATCGTTCTCGCGGCATTCGCCCTCTCCTATCTCTCAATAACAGCTTCGGCAGGTTGGGAAAAGAAAGGCTCAGATACATACTACATCTATCCGGTTACCCATGAATACGCAGAAGGCTGGAGCGTTATTAACGGAAAAGATTATTATTTTAATCAGGACGGCGTACTAAAAAAATCCTGCGTTATCGACGGTATCCGCTACAAAATCAAATCTAAAGGCGTTTGCGTTGACACTTACACAGGGTGGGCTAAAAATTCAGACGGAGCTTCGATGTACTGGGACGACGGCGACCTTTGTACAGGCTGGACGCTTGTCGGCGAAAACTGGTACTATATTGACGAAATTAAAGGTCGTCTTACGAGAAAGCAGACAATTGACGGCTACGAATACAAATTTTCAAAGAAAGGCGTCTAGGATAGAACGGTCAACGGGGAGCTTAACAACACAAGCGGTAAATGGACAAAAATCTATAATAAACTGAACAAGAAGAAGTACGGCGGAGTTTATATTAAATACAATATGATAGTAGTCTGGTCGGTAGACGGAAAGGCTGAAAAGGCTGTCAAAAAACTTCTCAAGGACACGGGCGGAATCGTATTCAGAGAAGCCGACTATTCGGTATACGAAATGAATGCCATTAAGGATGAAATATTTAGCCGTAAAGGAAACTGGACAAGTATGTATGTTGACGATTTCACCAACAGGCTTATTGTCGGAGCAACAAAAATGCAATATAAGCGTCTTGAAAAATATCTTGATACGCTCGACAATCGCGGTTGCGTAGTAATACGCGACGGGCGAGATATTCTATGATGATTAAAGGCATCATCAAACAAAGAACGATTTACGGCTTTATGCGGTATTGACTGAAATATATCAAAAAAATCTGCTGCGGCGTAAACCACAGCAGATTTTTTACTGATACAATAAATAACTGATTAAAGTCCGCAGAGAGCCTTTGTATCTCTCGCGATCAGCAGCTCTTCATTAGTCGGAACAACCCAGACCTGGGTCTTAGCGTCATCAGCCGAAATCTTAACGAAGTCGCCGCGAACCTTTGCGTTAAGCTCCTCGTTGAGCTTAATTCCGAAGTATTCCATATTCTCGCATGCGCCGGAACGAACCTTATCAGCGTTCTCGCCGATACCGCCCGTGAAGATTACCGCGTCAAGACCGCCCATGGCAGCAGCGTAGGAGCCGATGTACTTTTTGATTTCGTAGGTCAGCATATCTCCGACAAGCTTAGCGTGTTCTACGCCCTTGTCAGCCGCCGCTTCAACGTCGCGGTTGTCGCTCGAAATTCCCGTTAAACCGAGGAATCCGGACTGCTTATTAAGATAGTTGCTCATCTCGTCAGGCGATAAGCCGAGCTTTTTAGCGATAAATGTAACAGCCGAGGGGTCAACACAGCCCGAACGTGTACCCATAATAACACCGTCAAGGGGAGTAAAGCCCATAGACGTATCAATCGACTTTCCGCCGTCAACAGCTGTTATGGACGAGCCGTTTCCGAGGTGACAGGAAACGATCTTAAGGTCCTTGATGTCCTTACCGAGCTTTTCGGCAAGAGCAGCTGTAACAAAGCGGTGGGAAGTACCATGGAAGCCGTACTTTCTTACGTGGTACTTTTCGTAACATTCGTAAGGCATACCGAACATAAACGCCTTAGGCGGCATTGTCTGGTGGAAAGCGGTGTCGAAAACTACGCACTGGGGAACGTTTGCGGGAACAACCTTCTTGCAGGCCCAGAGCGCAAGCGCATGAGGGTGGTTATGTACAGGCGCAAGCTCGGCAAGGTCGTCGATTTTCTGGATAACCTCGTCGGTAACAAGAGTAGTTTTATCGAAAACCTCCGCGCCCTGGACAATTCTGTGTCCAACAGCGGAAATTTCGTCCATGCTCTTTATAACAGCTGTGTCGCCGGTAGTAAGAACCTCGACAACCTTTTCAAAGGCTTCGGTGTGAGTCGGAAAATCACAGTCCTCGGAAAAAGTTCTTCCGTCGAACGTCTTATGGCTGATGTGTCCGCCGATACCGATTCTTTCGCAGTTGCCCTTTGCGATAACTTTTTCGTCGGTCATCTCGATAAGCTGGTATTTAAGCGACGAGCTGCCGGCATTGATAACTAAAATGTTCATAGCAATAGCCCTTTCACAAAATAATATTTACCTATTTATTTTATAACATATTGCGAAAAAAATCAAGTCTTTTAAAGAAATTTCTGCATACTTTTCTTCCTCGCTTTACATCTGAAGGAAAATCTGTTATAATATCTTTTGTATCAATCAGCGCAGCTGAATGTCAGAAGCGGTAAAAAAGACAGCTTTTAGGAGGTCTGAAATGAAAATCTGTGGAATTATTGCGGAATATAACCCGTTCCATAACGGACATAAGCTTCACATCGAGGAAACGCGGGAGCGGTTCGGCGCAACCCATATCGTCGCCGTTATGAGCGGAAATTTCACCCAGCGCGGCGACGCTGCAATTGCCGATAAATATGCACGCGCTGAAACTGCCTTAAAAAACGGCGTTGACCTCGTTGTTGAGCTGCCTGTGTCATACGCCTTGGCAAGCGCCGAACAGTTCGCACGCGGCGCGGTCTATCTGCTTGAATCGCTCGGCTGTGTGGATATGCTGAGCTTCGGGAGTGAGTGCGGGGATATAGATCTGCTTACCGAAACAGCGGGAGCGGTGCTTTACGCTCAGCAGACAGAGGAGTTCTATGCGCTTATGCGGCGCGGAGAAGCCTTTCCGAGCGCTCTCCAGAAAACAATTGAAAAAAACTACGAGAAGGAAATAATCAACGTACTTACTACGCCTAATAACACCCTCGCCGTAGAGTATCTTAAAGCTCTGGGTGAGCTCGGAAGCGGCATATCCCCCGTGACGATCGCCCGTTCGGGTGCAGCCCACGATAGCGAGGAAGCGTTCGGAAATATCGCCAGCGCCTCGAAAATCCGCAGACTTATTCTGAGCGGGAAAAATGCCGACGAGTTTCTCCCCGAACCATTTACGGCTGAAACGGCAGATATACGTCGGCTAGAAACGGCGATCCTTGCGAAGCTTCGGTCGATGTCAAAAGCGGAAATCGAAAAAGCGCCCAACGTGCTTATCGGGCTTGAAAACCGGATATATAAGTCGGCGAGAGTTTCCCGAAGCCTTGCCGAGCTGTATCTTTTGACAAAAACGAAGCGCTACACGATGGCGAGAATACGCCGCATTATTCTTTCCTGCTTCCTTGGAGTACGGAAAAGCGACCTGCGCGGCGAGCCTGCCTATATTCATATCCTCGGTATGAACGGGCGGGGGCGTGAGATTCTTGCGGCAGCGGAGCTTGCGCTCCCCGCCGATACGTCGTTGAAGGCACTTGCCGAAAAAGGCGAACGTGAACGACGACAAGCGCATCTTGAAGCGGAGTGCGGCGACCTGTACGCGCTTGCGTTTGAGAAAAAGCGCGTCTGCGGACTGGATTTTACCGCAAAGCCCGTTATCCTGCCCTGACGCAAATAATGAAAAAACCGGCTGCGCGGGCAGTCGGTTTCGTATCAGTTATCGTCCTTTTTGTACGCTTCGTTTTCGTCAAGCACTTCTTCAAGCTTTTCCAGAGTTTTTTCAAGCTCCGGACGGCATCGCATACCAACCGCAACCAGCAGTGCGTTTATAAGACTAAGCGGGGCGACAAGGC
This sequence comes from uncultured Ruminiclostridium sp., assembly GCA_964489095.1. Classification (GTDB taxonomy): domain Bacteria; phylum Bacillota; class Clostridia; order Oscillospirales; family Ruminococcaceae; genus Ruminiclostridium_E. The sequence continues at coordinate 4,742 of CAZAXM010000036.1, forward strand.
TGTCCGCAAAGCTTACCATGTCGCTGCGTGCGATAAGCAGCTCGTCCGCATATTCCGCAAGGGGAGAGCTTACGCTGTCGGTTATCGCAATTATATTCGCACCGCATTTTTTCGCGTAAGATGTCGCGTTGAGCGCATTCTTTGAATAGCGTGGAAACGACAGCGTTATCATAACGTCGCGCTCGTTCACGCGGATAAGCTGCTGTAAAATTCCGCTCGTGTTTATAGGCTCAACGTATATCACGTTGTCGAAAGCGAGGCTCAGATAGTTGTAAAGGAAGCGTGAAAGAACGCTGCTGCTCATAGCGCCGAAGATGTAGATTTTCTCCGCGCTGAAAATACGTTCAACCGCCGAATTGAAATTTTCTTCTGAAAGATTTTCAAGAGTAATGCGAAGTCGCTCCATATCCTGAGTGAAAACGCTTTTTATAAGGTTGCCGCCGCCGAGCCTGTCGCTTGTAATATCAAGCCGCTGAACGGAGGTAAGGCGATTCCTGCTGTAATTCTGGAGCGCCTTCTGCATTTCAGGGTAGCCCTCGAAGCCCATTTCAATCGCAAAACGCACAACGGTGCTTTCGCTTACGTTCACCGCCGCGCCAAGCTTTGCCGCGGTCATAAACGCCGCCTTTTCGTAGTGTTCGATTATATAACCCGCAAGATATTTCTGGCTTTTTGAAAAGCCGTCCATTCTGTTCTCAATTTCCGCAATAAGACTGTTTTTCATTGCTTTCCTCCCGTTTTAATGGATAGACACAACTTATAGTATACAATATCCACTGAAAAAATGCAAGTGTTTTGCGAAAATCCTGCAAAAATAAATGTTACAAAAAAAGCTTGCTATTCCGCGTTTTTTGTGGTAAAATTGTAGAGCATAAATTTTTAACGAGGAAAAAATATGGATTTTGACGTTATTATTATTGGTGCAGGAGCTGCGGGAATGTTTGCCGCGGTGAACTGTGCGCAGCTTGGGCTGAAAACCGCCGTTATCGAGCCTAACGAAAAGGTCGGTCGCAAGCTTGCAATTACGGGAAAGGGACGCTGCAATGTCACCAACAATTGCACCCCCGACGAGGTTATGCGGAATATCCCACGCAACCCGCGATTTATGTACAGTGCGCTTTCGATGTACGCGCCGTCCGACGTTATGGCTTTTTTTGAAGGCGAGGGCGTACCGCTGAAAACGGAGCGCGGCAATCGTGTTTTTCCCGTTTCCGATAAGGCTTACGATATTGTTGACGCGCTTTTTTTCAAAATGAAGCGGCTGGGCGTGGTTCTTCTTCGCGAACGCGCGGAGGAAATACTTGCTGAAAATGGCAGTGTTACGGGCGTCCGCACAAATCGCTGCACCCACGCCGCACAGCGTGTGATACTTGCGACGGGCGGACTTTCCTATCCCGTTACAGGCTCTACGGGCGACGGCTATCGTATGGCGGAGCGGCTCGGTCATACTGTCACGCCGCTTAAACCCTCCCTTGTACCGCTTGAAACGGAGGAGGATTGTGCGCAGATGATGGGACTGAGCCTTAAAAATGTCGTTTTGTACATTTCAGACAGCGAAAGCGGAAAGGAAGTTTTTCGTGAGCAGGGTGAAATGCTTTTTACGCATTTCGGCTTGTCGGGTCCGCTCGTGTTGAGCGCAAGTTCGCGAATGGACGAAATCAGAAGCGGGCGTTATCATGCGCATATAGACCTGAAACCTGCCCTTTCAGCCGAAAAGCTGGGCGAACGCATACTCCGCGACCTTTCTGAGCGGAAGAATATGCAGCTCTCGAACGCGCTGCGTAAGCTGCTTCCCGAAAAAATAATTCTGCCGCTGCTGAATAAATGCGGAATTTCTCCCGAAAAACAGTGCAATTCCGTTACACGTGAGGAACGCCGCGCGCTTCTTGGCACTGTAAAGGACTTTTCGTTTGCTGTAACGGCATACCGCCCGATTTCCGAGGCAATAATCACTGACGGAGGGGTCTGCGTTAAGGAAATCAACCCGAAAACCATGGAATCAAGACTTGTAGGCGGACTTCACTTTGCCGGCGAGATAATCGACGTTACCGGCTTTACCGGCGGCTTTAATCTTCAGATCGCCTTCTCAACGGCGTATGCTGCGGCAATGGGCTGTATTTGTTAAGACTGCACAAACGCGCCCGCGCTCTTTTTCGTTAAAACTACCTATAACATTTTAAGCTGAAAAATGTTATAATTAAGGTATGTTTTAGGAAAGGAGCGGTAGTATGTTTAAAACGGGAGATACCGTTGTTCACGCGGCGGAGGGGATTTGTCGGATTGAGGGGATTGAGAAGAAAACGTTTGATGGAAAAACTGATGAGTATTATGTTTTGCAGGCGGTTCATGATAACAGTTCGATGGTTTATATTCCTGTTGAAACTGTCCGACTTAACCCGAAAATCCGTCTTGTACTTACAAAGGAAAGGATTGACGAGATAATCGGTCTTGTTCCTGAACAGCCGGCGCTGAAATATGAAAATGATAATGCGCGCAGAAAGCTTTTTCGTGATTGTATTTCAAGCGGCGACTGTCAAAAAATCGCGCAGGTTATCCGGACAATAAACGAGATGAAAGCGGCAATAAGAAAAAGCGGGAAAAAGCCTCGTGTTACAGACGAACGTATAATTCGTGAAACCGAAGATACCCTGACCGGGGAATTTGCATTTTCTCTCGGAATTTCAACGGAAGAAGCGGCGGAAATCGTGAAAAATACGCTGTAAAAGCCTATGAGATAAAAAATATCGGTTTAGGTATTGCTTTTTTAGAAGAAACGTGATATAATAAAGAAAATTATAAATTTCGGAGGTTTTTACTATGAAGCACATTCAGACAATCAACAAGGCTAACTTAAAGGAAACTGCTGCTAAGGGCGGCTGCGGAAAGTGCCAGACTTCCTGCCAGTCTGCTTGCAAGACTTCCTGCACTATTGCTAACCAGCAGTGCGAGGCTTCCAAGTAAGTTTTTGAAATCAAATTTCATAGGGCGGCATAAAACCTTGCCGCCCTTAAATTTTGCGCCTAGGAGGAAATTCTATGAATAACACGATTCACCGTTTTCATCAGGGTGATAATTACATAGTTCTTGACGTGAACAGCGGAGGCGTTCATGTTGTTGATAAAATAGTGTACGATCTGCTCGGTTTTCTTACCCCGCCGCTTGACGCAAAGCTTCCCGAAGCTGTTGCGAAGGCTCTTTCTGAGTATCCACGCGAGGAGCTTGAGGAGTGCTATGACGAAATTCTTGAGCTTTATAAAAACGGCATACTTTTCAGCACAGACGAATATCGCAGATACGCGGAAATGTCGATAAAAGCGCCGATTAAAGCTATGTGCCTGCACGTTTCGCACGACTGTAACCTGCGCTGTAAGTACTGCTTTGCCGAAACGGGCGATTTCGGAACGGGAAGAAAGCTTATGACGCCCGAAACGGGAAGAAAGGCGATCGATTTTCTTATTGAACATTCGGCAGGCCGCCAGAACCTCGAACTCGACTTTTTCGGCGGTGAACCGCTTATGGCATGGGAAACAGTAACGTCTACCGTTGATTACGCACGAAGCGTTGAAAAACAGCACGGAAAGAATTTCCGCTTCACAATCACAACAAACGGTATGCTGCTTGACGACGAGAAGATCGAGTATATCAACCGCGAGATGTCCAACTGCGTTCTTTCACTTGACGGTCGTAAGGAGATCAACGATAATATCCGCATTACCGCGAACAATAAGGGCAGCTACGATCTGATCGTGCCGAAGTTCAAGAAGCTTGTCGAGGGCAGAACCAATCCCGGCAGAACCGATTATTATGTACGCGGAACGTTCACGAAGTACAATCTTGATTTTGTTGAGGACGTTTTACATATCGCGTCTCTCGGTTTCCCGCAGCTCTCGGTTGAGCCTGTTACCGCGCCCGCTGACGCAGATTACGCGATCGGCGAAAAGGATCTGCCCGTAATCTTTAAGGGATATGACCGCCTTTACGACATTATGGCTGAGTCTGTTGAAAAAACAGGAAAGAAGCCTTTCAATTTCTTCCATTTTATGATAGATTTACAGCAGGGTCCCTGTGCGGTAAAGCGGCTTCGCGGCTGCGGCTGTGGCAACGAGTATGTCGCGGTAACTCCCGACGGAGATATTTACCCATGTCATCAGTTCGTTGGTATCGACGAATGGAAAATGGGCAATATATATGATGGAAAGGTAAACGGCGAAATTGCCGACTACTTCGCAAAAACACATATTTACAGCAAGCAGGGGTGCAGCGAATGCTGGGCGAGATTCTACTGTTCAGGCGGCTGCAACGCGAACGGATTTGTTTACGAGGGCGACGTCCGTAAGCCTATGCCGCAGCAGTGCGAGCTTATGCGTAAGCGTATCGAATGCGGAATAGCTCTTGGCGTAAAAATGGAGCAATGCAAGGAACTTTAAGCACACCACCCACACCGATTATTTACTCCGAAATTAACGAATGTTAAGAAAATAGTCACGCTTTTTTCACAAAGCTGCGTTAAAATAAAGTCACAATCAAGAACGAAAGGACGGTATAGAAAAATGGATGACAAATATTATACAATTCAGAATACAGAAGACGCTCCCAAAATAAAAAAGGGAAAAATGAAAACCGTTGTTGCTTTGGTTGCGGCTGTTGCCATCGTTGGCGGCGGTTCAGGCTTCGGAGGTGCGTATCTCGCTTCCTCACTTAATAATTCCGGTGTTCCGACAGCCGACGGTTCAGCCGTTTCGGGCTACTCCTCTGAGAAGACACAGCTCACAGATGATGTGACCTCGGCTATAAATGCAGTAAATGCCTCGACCTCATCGGGAACAAGCCAGAAGGTAAACGCTTCAAGCGTCGTTCCGACAGGAGCAAACGGAGCGTATACCGCAAGCGAGCTTTATGAAGCAGTAAACGATACGATCGTTCTCATAAAGGTTTATAAGAACCAGAGCTATTCCGATTACGGTAGCTATTATAACTACTTCTTCGGGTACGGCGACGACTACGGTTCAGGTAAAAGTGAAAAGGACGACGAACCTGTTTACGCAGGCTACGGAAGCGGTATCGTGTTCACAGAGGACGGATATATTCTTACAAATGCTCACGTTGTTGACGACTCAACGAAGCTTGTTGTTGAAGTAAACGACTATAAGGATCCCGATAAAACATACGAGTACGAAGCAAAGGTTATCGGCTCTGATACATCAACCGACATCGCTGTAATCAAAATCGAGCGCTCCGAGAAGTTCCTCGCGGCGAAAATCGGTGACAGCAGCACGCTCAAGGTTGGTCAGGAAGTCTGCGCTATCGGCAACCCCGGCGTTACCGGCGACGTTATGTTCGCACATACAATGACAAAGGGCATCGTTTCGGGTCTTAACCGCGTTTGCCTTTCAGAGGGTTATAATTTAAGCCTTATCCAGACTGATACTGCTATAAACAGCGGTAATTCGGGCGGCGGTCTTTTCGATATGTACGGAAACGTTGTCGGCGTTGTAAACTCAAAGATCGTAACGGATACCTTTGAAGGTATCGGCTTTGCGCTTACCATAAACGAAGCCAAGCCCGTTATGGAGGATCTGTTAAGCTACGGCTACGTAAAGAGCAGACCTGTTCTCGGAATTACAACGGTCGAGCTTAACGAATATCGCGCGCAGCTTTACGGCGTTAAGCTTACAAAGGGTCTGCTTGTTTCGGCGATCCGCGAGGACGCGCCTGTAAGCAAGAGCGACCTGCGCGTATCGGACGTAATCACCAAAATCAATGGCACAAATGTTGAAACAGTTACCGATGTTCAGTCGATTATCGGAAAGCTCCATGTGGGCGATAAGATAACCGCGACAGTCGCAAGAGCGAACGAATCGGGCCAGCTGGACAGCGTTGACATTGAAATCGAGCTTGCTGAAAGCTCACAGTAAACACGCTTACGAGATTCCCCCTATATACTTTACACGACGGCGGCGAGCAGAAATGTTCGTCGCCGCCGCGTTTTTACCGGATTTTTTGTTGACATTTATATCGCGCGGTGGTAAAATATAAATAAAAAATTATAGTGGTGGTTTAAATGAGAAAAATTGTTTCAATTCTGATTATGTGCGCGCTTCTGGCTTCCTGTGGACAGCCTGACGGCGCCGTTACGGAATGCTCGGCTTCCTCCGTGAGCGAGGCTGAAATTACAACAGCCGCTTCTTCCGGAACAAACTCCGCGCCCGCTGCGACTGTCACAACCGAAGCGTCGGCGGTTAAGCTTGACGCTGCCGATTTGCCGAAAATGGACGGTTCAACCTCCGCCACGCCGCTCGAAACCGGCTTAAAATCGCAGTACCTCGGCATTACATATTCGGAAGCGGGGGAGCTTGTCGAACACACCACAACTCACCAATCGTTTGAACGCCTGATAAACGGCGAGGTCGATATGATTTTCAGCGTTCCGATTTCCGCTGAACAGGAGGCGGCGGCGGTCTCGGCGGGTGTTACGCTTACGCAAATTCCCGCGGCAAAGGAAGGCTTCGTATTTGTCGTAAACGCAAATAATCCCGTCGATTCGCTCACAACCGAGCAGCTTCGCGGAATTTACAGCGGCGAAATTACCAACTGGAGCGAGGTCGGCGGTAACGACGAGCCGATAGCCGCCTATCAGCGAAATACAGATTCGGGAAGTCAGAACTATATGACCGAATTTATGGGAGATGTTCCGCTTATTAAGTCTGAATCGAAATATATCGCAGTTGGAATGGGCGGAATTATGGACGCAATTGCGACCTACGATAATGCTGAAAACGCGATCGGGTATTCCGTTTACTCCTACGCTGCGCAGATGTATGCAAACGCGAATAAGGTGAAGTTCATCGCTGTTGACGGAGTTAAGCCGACCAAGGCAACTATGGCTGATGGCACATACCCTCTTTCAAGCTGTACATATATGTTCTGCACCGACAAATCATCGCCGAATACGAAAATCTTTATGGACTGGGTAACCTCTGACGAGGGGCAGTCCGCCGTTCTGAACAGCGGCTATCTTCCCGTAAACGGAATGGAGCTGCCCGATAAGCTTATGCCCTATGAGGGAATGGGAACAGGCGCGAAAAAGGAAGCGCTGATCCGCCCGCTGAAATATCAATACGGCTGGCTTACAAAAGATATGGATTTCAGATATGACTATGATGAAAAACAGTTCAGGTTCATCTGCTTTTCCGACGAGGAATTACAGGACGAGTTGAACGCGAAAATTAAGGAAATGACCGAACGGCTTTCCGTTTACGCGGACGATAAGTATGTCGAAACAAACGAAAACGACAGCTATTACGCGCAGAGTATGAAGTCTGATTGGCGCAGTTCGGGCGGTATGGTTATGTCGTGTTGCATACGGAACGGTTTCCTTTCCGTAACCCTCGGTTATCGGACATATGAATTGGAAAACTACGGAATAGACGAATGGTACGAGGACTACGACCACGTTGAAACTCTTGTCTACGACCTCATTGAGCGGCGGGAAATAACTCGGCTTTCCGACCTTTTCTACGAGGGTACAGATTTTGCGCCGCTTCTCAACAATGCGCTCAGCGAGAATATATCCGACTTTTACTTTGGTGAAACGAATGACGGAAAGAAGTCCGAATTTTCGGGAATGCTCGGTTCATCTCCGACATTCTCATTCAGCGGTTCCGGTGAAGAAGCCTGCGTTGATATATGGTTCGAGCCGAATAACCCTTATTTCTATTCTTCGCCGTTTATCAGAGCGCATTGCACGGGCGAGCTTGAAAAAATGTGCGTCTTAAACGAATACCGCGACGCTTCCGAGCTGTTTTCCGACGCGGAAAGTAAGCTTGGCGAGGTTGAGCTTTCGGAATATGACACGGACTTTTTCATTGAGGACGGCTGGTATCTGACCTACTACACGGGTTCGCGGATCCACACGGACGAAGAGGTCGCGAAGGCGAATGAAAAGCTTCTCGAATATCAGCGTACGGCGGTTAAGGGCTACCGCGATTACTACGGAATGACACCGAGCGATAACGGATATACCTGGCGGCTGTTCAGCAATATGTTATATGAAAATGACAGCCCGTACTATATGTTTTACTGGTCCTCGGTTTCGGCGGAGGAAACTATTTATATTGACAGTCAGACAGGCGAGATGATTTTACCCGAAACGCTTCTTTGTGAAAACTGGCGCGATTATCTCCCCGAAGAGGATCGTGAGAAAGCGACATTTATGTACGTATATCTGTGGGACGAAGTGGTTGGCGTGACATATAAGGTTCCCGATGAAGAAGATATGAACGCATACAAATTCCTTTCAGCGGAAATACCGGTCAGTGAAGTGAACGGGAAATATTGGGGGTAAGCTGTCAGGTTTAATTTGACGCTTTCAGGAGAAATCGCAATGAAAAAAAGAAGGATCATAGCCGCAGTTCTTGCCGCGGTAATGTCAACGACAGTTTTACCGGAGGTAACGCAGCTCCCGTCATTCTCTGTTACAGCTTCCGCTGCTTCTAAGCTTGCCGCACCGGAAAACTTTGCTTACACCGCAACCGAAAATTCTATTACGCTTAAATGGAGCAAGGTAAGCGTCGCAGACGCATACCGTGTGTTTATGTTCGATAGCGACACGGACGAGTATGAAAAATACAAGAATGTTACAAATACTTCCTGTAAAATTTCCGACCTTAGCGCAGGAAAAAACTATAAGTTTAAGGTAGCAGCGCTTGTTGAAAAAAAAACGGTAAATATGTTCTTCAGACAAAATCAGATAAAATTACAGCAAAAACCGAAACAGCCGAAAAACTTGCCGCGCCGACGGGAATTAAAGCGAGCGTTTCTGAAACAAAAATTAAGCTTACATGGAACGAGGTTGACGGCGCGGACGGTTACAACGTCTATAAATATAACAGCTCGTCCGACGAATACGAAAAGTACAAGTGTGTATCGTGAACAAGCTGTAATGTAAAAAAGCTTAAATCGGGTACAAAGTACAAGTTTAAGGTTGCAGCTGTCGTTGAAGGCGGCGGAAAATATGTCGCTCAAACTAAATCAAAAGTTGTTTCCGCAACAACAAAGTCGGGTATGAGAACGGAGCCTGCTGAATTTGAATATCCGGAGCATGGAGCGAAAAAAAGCGCTGTTTTTCGCGATTGCGGAATTGCTAATTATTCATATTACGGTACCTATAAGAATAAATATGATGAATACATAGGCGATGTATTGTATTTAGGGCAAACTTCGCGTATATTACTTTGTTTTGATAAAAACAACACGTTTTATTCTGCCGCTATTTTCACGCCGTTATCTTATTCAACTTGGTTAGATGGACTAAAGGACGTTTTTGGATATGATTACGAGCTTGATCTTGATGATGATGGCAACCTTCGTTACACTTGGACAGTAGGCTATTTTTATTACTCGCTTACTTATCAATACGACTCAAAAGTACTCTATACATTTATTGCCTTCTGAGTTTAGCGATGGAATTGTATAGAAAGCGAATGTGTATTTGCTGTTCGCTCAGCTTGCTGACAAAACTATTTCAGAGAATAACCGATATTTTGCTAAAATTTTCGACCGAAATATTGCTGAAAATCGCAGCAGAACACAGGTTCAAAAGGGAATGTTCCCCTTTGTCAGTGGTATGGGGCGACGCCCCCATTCTCTTTTTTCTGTCTTTTCATATTTTTGACAGTTTGCCGGCACCCGAAAGGGTGCTGCTTTTTTGCCTTTACGCCGCCGGTGCTTTTATAAACAGATAGGTATTGAAATTTTATATATAATGTGATATAATATATGTAACAATAAAATCACGAGGAAAAGAATGTTTTCGATTTTCAATTCATTACCAGACTGTCAGGATAAATTCGTTGACAAGCTTTTTAAGGATTATTCACAGATTATGTTCAATACCGCGTTCGGTATTTTGCACAAAGAATCAGATGCAGAAGATGCTATTCATGAGGCATTCATACGAATTATTACGTATTTGCCCAGAATTATGAAAATAAGTAGTGACGAAATCGCTTTTTATCTTGTTATTATAGTGAAGAACATTGCGATTGATATGCTTAAAGAAAAGGATTGTATATCCACCAAAGATATTGAAGAGCTTGATTTATGTTCGGAAGACGATATAGAGAATCTCGTAATAGGAAATTTGTCATGCGAGGAAATAGTATCTGAACTAAGAAAATTAAGTGAAAAAGATTACGAAATTATGTATCTTTACATAGTTTTACAGTTCCGTCCGAACGAAATTGCGGATATGATGAATCTGTCGAGGAGTTCAATCCGCCAGCGTATATATAGAGCAAAACAAAGCCTCAAAAAGATATGGAGGAACAGAAATGAATAACAACAATTTAACAGAAGCATTCAGAAAATTAAACCATGAAAAATACGACGAGCTTATGACCGGCGAAGTAAAGCACACGTTTTCACGCGAATTTATGGAGAAATGTACACAGGTTCAGGCTAAGCCGTCGGATATAAAACCGAAAAGAAGCCTTTCCGCGAAGCTCCCGATTTTTTTTCGTCCGGGAAAACGCTGCCTGGTATTCATCGCGGTAATTCTCGCAATGTTTGTTTCAGTTTCGGGATTCTGTAGGGTCATTTATCTCGACGATTATGTTATTTACATATACAGACAGCAGTCCGAAGCCTATAATATAAGCGGTAAGGACAGATCCGAATCTATCGAGGAACTGTACTACATCTCTGAGGAAGCGGGCGTTACTGACGGCGAAGTCTATGACGAGTGGTTTCCGGGGGCGGAAACTTATGGAATAAAATACAATTATGAGGGCGGGGAACTGTTCTTTGACCAATTTATTATATCGGGAAAGCATTCTGTCAACACTGAATTTTATATGCCTGAGCCTATAAATGTTGACGGGCATGACGGCTATTATTTGAAAATGAAGTTTGACTGCGCTATAATTTTTTGGACAACTGACGAGTACTGCTTCCGGCTGTACGGAAAGGACGATAAGGAAGCACTGATTAAAATAGCGGGATATGTTAAAGCTGAACAGGAATAAGCATAAAGTATCTTATCGTGGGCTGTTGCAGCAAGTGAAGTGCTGCGGCAGCCCGTTTTGCAGAATAAACGTATTGCCTTTTTACGCCCAATGTGGTATAATATGGCATAAGAAAATGAATGGTTACGGGAGATACAAAATGAGTAATATGAGCAGCTTTGACATTGGATAAAGGAAAATGGAGCGGCGGGCTTTAAGCTGACCTTTGATGAGATTGAAAAACAGACGGGAGTGCCGATTGACCATTTCTTTTTGAAATATAAAAAGGAGCTTACCGAATACGGCTGTGAGGTCGGGAAAATTTCTATGAAGGAAAAGACGGTTGAAATCAGGAAACTATGAAAAAGAAAGAGTTTGCTACTATCAGAGAATATTTTAACTGGCTTTATGCAAATTTGTCAATGGCTCATTCGGCAGTCAAAAATCATCGCCAGCAATACGATAAAGTCGATTATATGATACGCGCTAAACTTTATAAGGGTTTAAACAACGGGACTATGCACATCACGTCGCTGTATGAAGATGAAAAGTGTAAACTAAATGATCCGAAATGCGTATATTGCGGAACAAATCAAATGTTGACGCTTGATCACCTGATACCGCGTTTTCTCGGCGGCGAGGATAGCGGAGATGATCTTGTCTGCGCTTGTAGATCCTGCAATTCATCAAAAAATAAAAAGGATTTACTTGATTGGTGCAGCGAAAAAAATGAGTTTCCACCGATACTTGTGTTAAGGCGTTATCTGAAACTGGCATATAACCACTTCGAGAAAAACGGGTACTTCGAGTACCCCTATAAATCGCTCGACAGCGTTTGTGATACGTTTCGGTTGGATTTACTGCCGTATGAATTTCCTGCGCCAAAGAATCTGCGATTATAATAATGTGTCAAATTAACGGAGGTAAAAATGAAAAAAGGACTTGTGCTTGAGGGCGGAGCTATGCGGGGAATGTATACGGCGGGCATACTTGACGTTTTTATGGAAAATAACGTGCGCTTTGACGGGATAATGGGCGTTTCGGCAGGTGCAGTTTTCGGCGTGAATTATCCGTCGGGACAGATCGGCAGGGTTATCCGCTATAACTGCCGCTTCAACACCGACAGGAAATATATGGGAATAGGCTGTTTCCTTAAAACAGGCGATTTTTTCAACAAGGAATACGCTTTTTACCGTGTTCCGCGCGAGCTTGATATATTTGACGATGAAGCGTTCAGAAATTCGGGTATGCCGTTTTATGCGGTTGTAACAAATATTGAAAACGGAGAGCCTGAGTATATACACGTGGAAAGTGTACTGGAAGATATGGAGATCCTGCGCGCTTCCTGTTCAATGCCGTTCGCCTCGAAACCGATTGAAATAAACGGAAAAAAGTATCTTGACGGCGGAGTTACGGACAGTATTCCTTTTGAGAAGTTTGCGGAAATGGGATATGAAAAGCAGGTGGTCGTGCTTACCCGTGACAAGGACTACCGAAAAAAGCCGATGAGCCGTATACTTACAACCTCCTTCTATCGAAAATTTCCCGAATTCCGCCGCCGACTCAAGAATCGGCATATTATGTATAACGACAGTCTGAACAAGCTTGAAAAGCGCGAGGCAGACGGAAAAGCATTTGTAATCCGCCCCTCCGAGCCGATAAAAATAAGCAGAACCGAGCGCAGCCCCGAAAATCTGAAGCGTGTATACGAGCTTGGAAGGGCTGACGCGCAAAACAGCCTTGCCAAACTTGTAGATTTTATTGCAGACGCAGGAGTGTGACCCAATGAACATATGTGAGCTTTTTATTCAGTTCACAATATACAGCGTGATGGGCTGGATCTACGAAACGATTTTCTGTACCATAAAAAACAAAAAGTGGGAAAACCGCGGCTTTCTCTACGGCCCCGTCGTGCCGATTTACGGCGCGGGCGCGGTAATTCTTGCAGTCCTCCTGCACGTGATCAACAAGGAGCTTTCCTGGTGGCAGATTTTCCTGCTCGGATATGTCGGGAGCGTTATCCTCGAATATGTCACTCACTGGGGGCTGGAAAAGCTTTTCCATGCAAAGTGGTGGGACTACAGCAATGTACCGCTTAATATTAAAGGGCGCGTGTGCGTTCCCGCGTCAATCGGCTTCGGGCTTGCTTCGGTTCTTATCGCATATGTGATTATCCCGTTTGTAAGTTCTCTGACGGCCATGCTGCCTGCTTTTGCCATAGACTTAGCGGCACTTGTGCTGATGGCGGCACTTGCATGGGATACCGCGCTGACCGTTTCCGTACTGACGGGCTTCGACCGCGAGCTTGAAGCTATCGACAACGCGCTTAATCAGCGAATGGAGAATTTTGTACAGTCGGTTGTTGAGCGCAAGGAGGAGAGCGAGGAGGAGCGCCGCCTTGTAATTGAGCGTATTACGGAACGTATGGGCGGAACTGACCTTTCAGCGCTGAAACGTGTAAAAAGCTTCACCCCGAAAAAAGCGCTTGAAAACGCTTCAAAAAATCTTTCAGAGCGTAAAAACCGCGCACTTGAGTTTATAAAAAAGCACCGCAGATGAACAGGAGTTAAAAATGACAAACGAAAGAAAATGCCCCGCAGCTAAAAGGTGCAGCGGGTGTCAGTTATCAAATATGACGTATGAGCAGCAGCTGGAATGGAAGCAGCGGGACGTTGAAAAACTGCTCGGAGAGTATGGAAAAGTGAATAAAATAATCGCAATGGATAATCCGTATAACTATCGTAATAAGGTGCAGGCGGTATTCCGCAGCGACCGAAGCGGACGGATTATTTCCGGCGTTTACCAGTCCTCGCGCAACGGCATTGTCGGCGTTGAAAGCTGTATGCTAAACGACCCGACCGCCGACAGGATTATCCTCGGAATACGCGAGCTGCTGCGCTCGTTTAAGCTTTCTCCGTATGATGAGGGAACGGGGCGTGGTTTTTTGAAACACGTTCTGGTGCGCGTTGGGAAAAATAGCGGGGAAGTGCTTGTTACGCTGGTCGGCGGCACGCATATTTTTCCGAAAAAGCGGGATTTTGTAAGAGTTCTGGTTGAGCGTTTCCCCGAAATTACGACAGTGACTTTTTCTGTGAACAAATCCCCCGATATGATGACGCTTGGCGAACAAAACGAAACTCTCTACGGAAAGGGTTATATAGTTGACGAGCTTTGCGGGAAGAAATTCCGTATTTCTCCGCGCTCTTTTTATCAGGTAAACCCGATTCAGACGGAAAAGCTGTATAACTATGCGATAGAAAAGGCTGCGCTTACTAAAAAAGATGTGCTTCTGGACGCATACAGCGGAATCGGAACAATCGGGGTAATAGCGTCGGATTATGCAGGGCAGGTTCAGGGCATTGAGTATAATGCTTCGGCGGTGCGCGACGCGGTGCAGAATTGTCACGAAAACGGTCTTATGCGGAACATTGCTTTTAATAGGGGCGACGCGGGGGAATACCTGCGGGAAAAAGCTAAGCTTGGGACGCGTTTTGACGTTGTGATAACGGATCCTGCGCGCGCGGGAGCGGACAAGAATTTTCTGAATGCGCTGGTAAAAATCGCGCCCGAACGAATTGTTTATATTTCCTGCAATCCTGCCACACTTGCGCGGGACTTGAAGAGCCTGACGAAAACGTATACGGTGCGCGATATTCAGCCGGTGGATATGTTCCCGCATACTAGGCATGTGGAGACGGTCTGTTTGATGTCTAAAAAAGAAAAATAAATCGCGAAAAGTGGCGTATTTACGGGCTTTTTTGAGGTTAGGTGATAGCCCATAAAAGTCCGTATTTTTTATATGAAAACATATCTACTGCAAAAATGGTCAGAGGGTTTAGGCTGTGGATTAGATGTCGTGGGTTGTGGCACTAGGATAGATGTTATCTAGGGTGCAAACTCAATTTGAGTGAGTGATTTAGATGTTGTCAAATCCGGCAACTCGACTGTTGGCTGTATAGCAGGCAGTGGATTAGATGTTATGGAGGGAGTCGTAAGAATGCATGTCACAAAAGCAAAGTATCATCATTTGATTCCAAGAACATATTTATCTGCTTGGGAGCATGGTAAAGGGACATTATATGTTCGATTTCTTGAGGATAAAGAAAATGTTGTTGAACGCAATAAAGATAAAATAGCTGGATTAACTAATTATCATTCGATCATTGCTGGAATGCCTATTGTTACTAAAGAAGATGCAGATATTATATTTGCTTGTTTAAAAGGTTTAGAAGTTCATTATAAAAATTCTATTATTTCGGATAGTCTTGAATTGAATAGGTGTTATTATGACTTTGAAAACTGGACTGTCTATAGGAAAGATGGTTCTGTAGTAAGTAAAAAGAAATTGAAGTCAGAAATAGATAAGGTTAAGATACGAGATATTGAAATGCTATGGTGCTCTAAATATGAGGATGCATGGGGAGATATACGTTCGGAATTAGAAAAAGCAATAATGAATTCAACTAATGGGATTATTCCAGATATTAATAAAGAATATTTGATGAAATTCTATACCGCATTGGATTGGAGGAGTATAAAATCAAATATACAGTTTAATGATGCGTGGGAATGGCTTTGTAAGGAGGTACTTCTTTTAGAGCTTGTTGACACTATTTTGACCACATGAAAATACAAGCGATCTGAACAA
>CAZAXM010000037.1:0-20261 GCA_964489095.1 uncultured Ruminiclostridium sp.
ATGATTTTTTGGATTTTGGGTAGAAAATGTGTCAAGGGATATTGACAATATCATTCGTAGGTTATTGTCTGCACTAAAAGGCTGTCATTATCACCTTTATCATCAAAAACAACCATAATATCACCGGGTTCAACATACCATAAATCTCCAGGATCAGTATCAGCTATCACCAGTTCAAAATCGCCGATGTTGTATAAATGCTGCTTGTAGCGGTAGCTTATAACTTGATTGAAAATTGTTTTTTTGGTGAACGTTGAACCGTTGTAAACCTCAACTACCATTTTTCCTCCTTAAATTGCTGTAACAATGTTGTGATAAATAATTTTGGCTGTGGCTGCACCCGAAGCAATTGTTATTTTGATTGGATCAAGCGTTGTAGAGCAACACACTTCGCGCTCATAACCTCGTATTTCCATATATCGTCCATCAGAATACCAACCTGTTGAAAACATTTTGTAGCACATCAAATCACCCTGCGTGCCAATATCGTATTTAAGGCTAACGCCTGCAAGCACATCAACGGCACAGTTCACGCCATGATAATACGAGGAACGATCCGCACGAGTTATTTTTATCGGCAGTCCGCTCGAAGCGGATATTGGTTCAGTACACGTCACTATCACCTCGATAGGGCTATCAATATCGCCACAGGCTGTTGGTGTAATAATTCCTGTTGTTCCCGCTGAAAGCGTTATTTCAGGGCTTTCCACAAGCGGGTACGTCCAGTACGGATAATCAGCCATAAAAGTAAGCGTTGCCTCTGCCCATACTCCCGCCGTGTAGTTTATCCTCGGCACTTCCGAAATTCTCGCCTTAATTCGGTATTCACCGAAGCTGTTCTTGTAATTCAACTCGCCGATTTCTCCCAACGGAAAGAGCTTCAGTAATTCCCGCCGAAGTTGGAATATTCCGCTTTCTCCAGTGCAAATAATCGCGTTCTGCGAGCGATACAGCGGCGCGAAGCCGATTTTCGCGGTAATTTTTTTTGCGCGCCAGACGGAATTGATAACGCGCTGACCCGCTATACCGACACATTCAACCGTATCGGTGTTCAGTGATTGGCTGTTCCCGTCAAAATCGTTGAGCCAGAGGTGACTCCATTCGCCGTTTATCGCGGACGTTTCACAGTCGTTTATCTTAATTGTTCCAGCCGTTGTTGTAAAAGTTATCTGCTGCATTTTTCCTCCTAAATCGTTGGATTTCCGAGTGCTTCAAAAATTATCCGAATGAGCTGTTCAACTGTATAATTTTCCGTGCCGATTGTGAAAGAATTGTTGTTTGTCGTTTCGCCGCCGTTTGTGGTAATGTTGTTGGTAATGTTCGGCGTACTGCCTGCCGAACCTGTCGAAAGACCGCCAAAAATGGTTTGCATAGCCGCCGCTGCCGCTGAAATCCGCGTTGCGCTTAGTTCAATTCCGTCCGCGACATCATTCAGCGCATTTGTGACAGTTGTCGTAGCTTCCTCAATTGCTTCTTTTTCAGCCTTAGCCGCTTCCTCGTCAGCGTCTAGGTCGTCATTGATTTTGTCCTTTCTATCCTGCGCGTTGCGTTCCCACTGAACATCAGCCTGTTCATCATAAAGGCTAGACAGCTTGCGTTCAAGCTGGGCACGGGAAAATTCATCAAGCTGTGCATATTTCAGCTGTGCCTCGACCGAATCAATTTCGCTTTGAATATCATCGTCCTCTTTCGCGCGTTTTCGCGCTTCGATTTCATCATCAATGGCTTCAATTGCTTCGTTCGCGGCTTTCTTCTTCGCTTCAAGCTCCTTGTCAATCTGCTTAATTCGCTCGTCAGAAGCCTCCTTGAAAGCCTTAGTTACATCGCTATAGCTTTTTTCAGCCGTTTCCACACCGTAAATTCCTTTTTCGACATTGCTGTAATCTTTGGTAAGGTTTTTCAGCGCGGTGCTTTTGGCTTTAATCCCCGCTGTGCTTTTTCCGCTGGCTTCAAGTTCCTTTTCTTCGTTGTCGAGTGCCGTTTGAGCAGTTTTAACCTGCTCATCGAAAAGTTCCTTAGTTTTATCGGTTTTCAGCGTAATTGCACCCGTAACCTCGTCAATCGCGAGAGCCTCCTCGTACCCAAGCTCAATCAGCTTTTCCACAGTTGAAGCGGAAAGAGTGCCGTTTTCTTTTTGTTCGGAAAAGGCAGTGGAAAGCGTTTTCATCATCGTTTCTGTTTCGGAAACGACCTTGTCCGCATCTTTTGAAGTGGTTTTGGAAGTAGTTTTTGAAGCCGTCTTATCCTGATTGTCGTTGTACTTTTTCTTTTCTACGTCAACACTGCGCCACTCGTCGCTGTCCTCGGAAATGCCGTGCTTTTGCATCAGCTTGTACCATTCTTCGTAGTACTTTTCGCCGTCAATCACGCCCATATCGAATTGATATTTCAGCGTTTTCTTCGCGTTGGTGTATTCTTCGGGGAGGGTGGAGGCGGAAGTGGTGGAGGATTTTGTCTTGCTATTGCCAGCAATTACCGAATCGAGGTCAATGCTGTCGATTGCCATAATCTGCGCGTCAATCGGCGCGGTTTTCTCTTTTAGCTCATTTGCCAGCCTGTTTCCAAGCTCATAGTTACCCGTAGAAAACGCACTTGCAATCTGAGGATTGTAGATGTTTTCATACTCGCGCCGCTCGCTTAACAAGTCAGCCTTCTGCGAATCAAGCTTAGCCTGCGCCAACTCGCGATACGCTTCTGCATCGAGTTTTACAGCATTCGTTTCCGCGTCAACAGCAAGTGCCGCCGCATATCCCGCATCCACAAGCGAAAGAATAGTATCAGCGGAAAGCCCGCCGTTTTCGTTCTGCTCGTCAAAGGCGGCGGAAAGAGTTTTAGTCGATTTAACAAGTTCATCTGTTGATTTTTGACATTCTTCAGCAGCTTTATCAATTTCACCAAGTGCTTCGGCGGAACTTTTTGCATTGTCCGACACAGTGTCAGCCATTTCATTGCTATCGTCGGCAACATCCTCAAAAGATTCTCTGACAGCGTCCTCATATTCTTTGACAATGGCTTCGGCTTTTCGTTTAGCTTCTCGAAGTTCATCCATATCATTGAGAAATTGATATGTTTCGCCAGTCTTCAAAAAACCAAAATCGTTCGAAGCCATATATTTTAAATGCTCCTCGTTTCGCTCCTCCATTTTGCCTTCCAGCTCAGCGATAAGCTTATACGCTTCTTCCGCCCTTTCCTTTATTGCTTCAAAACGGATTTTATTTGTCTGTGTTGTAATATATTCCTCAACGGCGCCTGTAAGGTCGTTATACTCTCCTGTAAGAGAATTAACAACCTCGCAGTTATCACCAAGTTCATTTTGTAATTCACCAGCGAGTGCTTTTAATCGTTCTTCCTCTTCGGCTGTTCGGTCGGTTATTGCGCGAAGCTCCTCATATACCTCCACCTCATCTTCCAGAACCCGCGCTTTTGCATCAAAGCTGACCAGTGAAACATCAATTGAACTTTTCAGTTCGTTCACACGGTCAGTCAAGTCCTTAACCTTTTCATCAATTGTAAAAAGCGAGGAAATATACTTAACCTCAGCGATAATAGCAGCTATCGCCGCGAGCGCGACACCGCCCGTTGTAATAATTGCTTTAAGGCTCGTACCAATTCCCGCAATAGCAGTTCCGGCAGGTGCAAGAAGCGCGGGGAGAGCTTTAAGGTCTGTATTCAGTACCTTCATCGTTTCGGCTGTTGCCGCAAGCGATTTCTGTGCATTTTCGACATTATTCAGAATGGCTGAAACGCCTTTCATAGTTGCGTAGGCAGCCACCAAAGCGATTATCGCTTCCTTATTGTCGAGGACAAACTCGGTTAAGTCGATAAATCCGGAAGTGAGATTTGCGACTGCTTCACTAGCCTCTCCTGCCCATCTTTTCAACGTCCCATCCGCTTCAAGCTCCTGCACCTTCCCAAGAATATCCGAAAGCGCGGTTTTCAGTTCCTCGAAAGCATTCTCGCCAATATCCCGCCCAATTTGCGCGATTGTGTCTTTAGCGTTGGACAGCATTCCCTCAAACGTCTGCGACTGCTGTTCCATCATTCCTGCGAACTGCCCGCCGTCAGTCGTCAACGAATCAATCGCCGCGTCAAGCTCCTCAATCCCGATTTTGCTTTTTGACGCCAAATCCTGAACCTCGGCGGTGGTAATCCCCATCGTATCCGCGAGAGCCTGCAAAAGCGGAACGCCCGCCTCGAGCATCTGCCTTAGCTCCTCATTTGTAACCTTACCCTTTGCGAGCATTTGCCCATAAGCGAGCGTAACGCGTTCGAGCTTCGTAGCATTTCCCGATGAAAGGTCGCCGAGCTGAGTCATTTTTTCAATAACCTCGTCCGCCGCAATGCCGTAATTCATCAGCATTTCCGAAGCTGAAATAACATCTGTCATTTCAAGCGGGGTTGTCGCGGCAAAACTGGTAAGCTCGTCCAACAGATTTTTCGCCTTTTCCGCGTCACCGAGCATTACCGTGAACGAGGTGAGATACTGCTCCATCTGCGCGTTTGAGCCGAAAAGCCATTCCGTAATTGTTTTTGTAGCAGTCGCGGCAATGACTGCCTTAATTGCGCTTGCCAATGAAAATGAGGAGTCTGTCAGCTTCGCAGAGCTGCTTGTCTGCTCCTCCAACTCCTTATTAGCAACACGAACCGCGCTCTTTAGTTCGCCCTCTGCCGTCCGTAGCGAGCCGATTTTCGCGTTGACCTGTGCAATCTTGTCGGAAAGTTGCTGCATTTTCTGCTTCTGCTCGTCAGTTCCGCCGCCATTCTTCATCTGCTCGGCGAGCTTCTGCTGTTCTTTAAGAAGGCTGTTAGCCTCCTTGGCGGCGGCTTTAAGAGCCTGTTTGTTTTCCTCGAGCGAGGTGTTGAGCGTGCTGAGCTTGTCGCGGATTTCCTGCACGCCCTTTCTGAAATCCGTTGTGGTAAGGCTCGCCTTTGCGCTAAGATTTTGTGCCATTTTTCCTCCTTTTGGGTATAAAAATAGCGTATTGCTGTTTGCAATACGCTGTGATGTTAGATTTTACACAATTTTATCTCCGTTAATATATGCCGTCTTCGCTTCATTAAGGCTCATTAAGTTTGCGCCGCCGCTGTAAGCTGGATCATCTTCTTGAACAGGATCATCTTCCCAACCACAAACAGGACAAATTTCATAGCTTCCGCTTTCAGAAAAATCGTATTTATTGCATACAGGACATTTGTGTTTCATTTTGTTTTTTCTCCTTTTGACGTGTTATCGTAGCTTTCTCTCAATTTTGCTCTTTCAAAATATTCAATACCTTTGCTAGGCTTAAACATTGTTTTTATTCCTTTTTCAGGATTTCCTTTTACAAAATCATTTGTGGTAACATCATACCTAACTACATCGTTATGCTCCGTGCTGTACCCTAAAACATTTTTCCCAACAGGCTTTTGAACTAATTCTAAAGCGCGTTGTGAATATTGTTCTATTGTATAATTTGGATATTCTCTAGCGTGTGAATGTGCGTTATTGCTACCATACCAATGATTTATTAAGTTGTCTGTTGAAAATCCTTTTTTGAACTCGTTAGGTCCTGTTTCACTTACGGAGATTTTTTCAGCAAACCTTCCCAACTCATCGTGTTGGTCGTTAAACCTCTCCTCAACGGAAGATTTTATTATACCACATTTTTCAGAATTGTCAATACCTTTTTCTGAAAAATTATCCTCAACCCTCGCCGTCTGATTAGTATTCGGCGTGTAAATTTCCTTAGTTTTCGGGTTGTAAAGGACATCGTTAAGTCCCAGCTTGATAAAATCAAGTCCGAGCGGCGGCAAATCTTCCTTGTACCGCACCTCGTCAGGCTGTAAAAAGTTCGCCGAAAGTCCCGTCTGATACGCTTGATAACGCTTAAGAATATCGCCTTTGAGAAGCTCCGTGACATCAAACGCAAAATAACAGCACTCCTTTTCCGATTCAAGCAAACACGCGCGATTTATCGCCGCTTCAAGCTCCTTAATAATCGGAATAACCGCAACCTTAACCGCCGCGCTGTTCTGCTCATCATTCGCCGTTCCTGTAACAACCGCCTCCGAAAGATTAAAAAAACTATAAACAAGTCGGCTGTTCGTCTGCTTGTTTTCGTTCAACTGTAACTCCACGGACGAGCTGGAAGCCTGCACAAACTTAATGCCGCTGTTAAGTATCATAACCCCGTTCGAGTAATCCGCGTAAAGCTCCTCCCACTTTTCCCGCAAAAACTGCATTTCGTCTTCCGACAGCTTGCGTTCACTTTCGAGGAATCCCTTCCTGCTCCCGCCGTTGCGGATAAGCTGTTTCTCAAAAACGATAACGTTGTAAATCCCCGTCAGCATTTCGGGATTTTCCGCAACAATTCCCGCTCCCGTAACGCCATCCCGCGTGTTCCGTGCCATTATCACAAATTCGTGCGGATAATAACAGCCGCCCGTGATAAAAATACGCGCGTCCTTGTTTATCGGGTTGTAATCCTTCGACACCGAAACCAGCTCGCTGTCCACATAGTTCAGCGAAACAATTCGATTTCCGTGATGTCGTACATAAACATATCCCGCGCCGTTCAGAAGATAATCGCGGACTAACGCGCGTTTCATCTGGTACGAGTTCAGCAGGTCGCCCGTTTCTTCGTTGAGAAGTTTAAGCCGCTCATCTGTTCGAATTTCTTCGGTCTGAGTGTGGTCGGGATTTTCGCGGTACAGCTTTATCGGTAGCATTGCGATAATGCTTGAAATAAAGTTCACCGAGCTTGCGACAGCGGGGATATTCATAGCCTTTTCCGCTGTCATTTCGTTCGCCGAGCGAAGCAGTCCGCGCAGTATTCTGTCGCTTCCCGCGTCCGTGGCAACCTCGGCGGCGCGTGTTTCTTTTCTTGAAAAAATACCCATTTCGTTTCCTTTCAACACTGCACAACCCACCCGTGCTTGTCGCGTTCGAGTAAATCGAGATTGAGCAGATATATAGCGTTTATGAGGGCAACAACCATATCGACCTTACCCTCGGATTTCTTTTTGTTGACATATTTATTCAAATTTGTATCAGTCGTACAGCGTGCATTCTGGAAGTTGATTTCGAGCAGCGTATTTTCATCGTACACAAAATGCCGCTGCATTATTTTCTCCTGTAACAGCTTTGTCGCGGGGTGAAGAACGCTTGAATGCTGACGTATTTCAACACATTCGATTGGGTTCTCCGCGCTCTCGAATTTTTGGACAGAAGAAAGCGCGTTCCAGCGGTCGAAACCGAGCTGTAAAACGCGCACACCATATTCTTCTTCAATTTTCAGAACGAATTGTTCAACAAATTCGTAATCAATTATATCGTCACCGCACGGAAAACAATCTCCCGCGCGAATTGAAGCCTTGTAGTCAACATTTTCCTTTTTGGATTTTGTTTCAACTGCACCCGCGGGAATAAATGCAAAAACCCGCGCGTATATCGTGCCGTTTTTCTCGCAAACCATAGCGACAGCGGTGTTATCCGAGGTCTGCGAAAGGTCAAGCCCCAGAAAAACCGAACGCCCGCGCCAGAAATCGTTGTCCTTTTCGCGCTTGCATTCCTTAAGCCGCAGGATATCCACATACCCCTCAACGCCAAGGCTTTTGTACATAATGTTGTTGTGCTTGCAAAGGTAATTCTGCCGCTTATTTTCGTAAAGAACAGCGTCCGCGCGCTTGTCCTTAAGGTCGTCGAAAATATAATCGTGGCTGAACGCGACAGGGTTCGATTGAAATATACAAAGGTCGTTCGTCTGCCATTCCCCGCGAATTTCCTCGTCAGGCTCATAGAGCAGTGAAAAATACCGCTTGTCGGGGTGAAGTCCTAGGAGAACCTTTTTCGCCTTGTCGATTTCATCAATAAGCACATTGTTGTCATTGGGATATTGCGTGCTTATGATAATGCCAAGCTTACTGCGAAGCGTAATCTGTGAGGAACGCATTGCTTCAACGGGGTAGCTGTCCATAGCTCCCGCCTCGTCCGCGAGGAACATATTAGCGAGCTTACCGTCCATTTTGTCCTCGGAATAAGCGAGCGGAGTATATTCGCTGTCGGTAAGAATACAGCGCACCTCGTTTCGCAGAACGTGGATTATTTTATCATCGCTAAGTAACGGCGAGGACTTGATAATTTTGCGTATTGCACCTTGTAATTCCTTGGACAGCTTCAAATCGGGAGCGACCGAAAAGAACCGCGAGAAGCGGGGCGAAATTAACATACCGATAATGAAAATTACGGCGGAGGTAAAGGTTTTGAAATTTTTACGGCATATTTCAAGCAGTGCGGTGCGGTAATATCGTTGTTCCGTGCCGCGCTGAAGCGTACAGAAAACCGCGATAACCAGCCACACCGCGTAGTCCTCCAACGCTTCGTACATCGGCTTACCGAGATCGGGGTGGTTGATTAGCTTAAGCAGCTGACACACTTTTTTAAGCATCGCAGGACTGACATATGCGTCCGCGTCCTGCCCGTCAGCGATAACGAGCCATTGCCGCGCCTGAAGCCGAACGAATTTCGGGATATATCGGTTGTTTTCCTGCGCCGCCCATTTTGCGTAGCTATACGCGCGGGTGTTTTGAATTGTCAAGTGGTTCTCCTTTCTACAATAAAAAAAGACCTGCTTTCACAAGTCTTTTACTATATATTTGCCTATTTCATGTTTGCTTTTCGAATATCTTGTCGTAATGCTCCGCTAGATAGTGAGCTTGTACATCGCTCAAAGCCAACGTTTCATTAGACTTATAGTTTTCATCTAAAAGAAGTCGGTGGAATTTATTATCTGCATTATCGTCATATACTATAACATTTGCACTTGAACAAACCGAAACGCCTATCGAGAGAATAAACCCGTTTAGGTACATCCACATTCCATTGCACACATCTTCATCTGTTCGACCGCATTGGAGTTCAACAGAAGCACCGTTTTTGTCAATAAAAGCTGCATCTGAAATGCGACCGTTTTTCTTCTTATAAAGCCTTGGATATACCGCTCGGTAAACGTGTTCATCCTTTAATTTATCCGTCATAAAATTTGATAACTTCCTTTATAATATTGTCTGTATTATTTAGTCGCTCGGAAATCGCTGTGCCGTTTTTTAATTTCATGAACATTGTTATGTGATCATCAAACACATTGAATTTCAAAAAATCTCCGTTTTCCTTGTCAAACTCAAACTGGATAGAGTTATTGGCTACAGGGAATATTTCAGGGATAACATTCAGTTCACCGATTAAAGCCTTACATTTTTGTATCAACACATCACTGAACGGATCCGCATCATTGTTATTCCAGTTCTTTTCATAAGATGCGAACTCGTCCAAAAGGCTGTAGAGTTCCTGCTTGGCTTTGTCGTAAGTGCAGTTGATTGTTTGAGGATAATATGACGCATTTTTGTTGAGTGGCTGATTATATATCTTATCGTTAAAAGTATTGCTCATTTCGCCAGTAACCAGATTCGAACCAATTATCACCGTTCCAACTACACAGCTAAGAGCAATAAAAGTGCTGTTCATAAAATCACCTTACCCTTGTGCACGAACATAAATATCTCTATTGCCTATCTTATTTTCGTTGATAAAAATAGAAATATTATATTTACCTTCTTCCATAAATAAGAAATTTCTAATATTAAACGAAAACTTAACAGATTCAAATTCCTTATCTGGTTTTTTGACAGCCATTTTTCCCGTCCTAAAAATCTCCTCATTTTTAGGGGACTTGATAATAACGCTTAGAGTACCATCTTCAAGAATACTGGATATAGAACCGAACAATGCAAAGGAATAATTGCCAGGCAGTGAATATGGAGAGATGTAATCTAGCGGATTGACAATCTGAGGCGTTATACGAATAGAACCATTAACATCAGATGGTTCAAAAGTGTTCTGCACGTCCTCGCATAATATTAAGAAATCTAAGTTTGGCATACGACAATCTCCTTTAAGCACTATCTTACTAGAATACATTATACTATATCGTTTAATGTTATTCAAGAGTTAATTTGCACATATTTTACACCATTTATGGTATATTTTGCTGTAATATGTCACTCTGTATAAAACTCTGTCATTTTTGGATACAATCATAATCCAGCTTCATTCCTCGTCGTCCTCCCATTCAGAAGCACAAGGCGGTAAGCCCGGTGGAACTATTTTTTCAAAATAGTCTGATATATCCGTCAATGTTGCATTCGGATTCTTTTTAACAAAATCAAAAATCTCGTTCTCAACTTCATACTGTTCGGGCGCATACAAAGCAAAAAGATAATCGGCTTCATACACTCCTTCAATATCGTATTTCGATTTAATGTACATTTGGTATTCGGTGTATTCTTCAATCGGCTTTCCCATGATATCATCTCCTAAATCTTTATCTTGCTTAAAATCGTCAAGCTACCAAATTCATCACGCTTTGCAAGGTAAACATATTTCCCGTGAACAACTCGTCCTGTGACAATATGATTATCCTCTGTCATCGGATACCGCGTATTGAATTTTCCACAAAGCATAGCATATGTTTTAGGCTTAACGGTTATCCCGCCGCTATTTCTGCGCGGAGAGGGCGCGTATTTCGTGCCGCCCGCCCCGTTCCCACTCGCAAACCTACCCTTTTCATCGTGGTTCGGATTGAACCGTTCTTCCTGCATTATACCACTTTTCTCCTCGCTTTGCAAGCTGTTTATAGTGGCAAGCTGTTCCCTAAGCTGCCGCACCTCCGTTCTCAAATGCGAAATAATATCATTCTTCTCATTCGATTCGCGGATAATCGCGTGCATCAAATCTGCCGCACACTCAAATCTTAACTTATAATCCTCGCTGCTCATCAATCCCACTCCTTTCCGAGTTCCTCATAAAACCGCTGTTCAACCTCTTTCAGAACAGCTTCTTTTTTCAGAGCCAATGACGCGCGGATAACCGAATACTGTTCGATTTTTCCGATTTTTCGCCCGAGCGAATCCCGTCCGCCTTTCTTCTTTCCTTTTACGCCTGGTCGACCAAATTCGTAGATGAAAACCTCGACATTTTCCTTCCCGTTTCCTGTTTCGGAAAACATCTCCGCGGGATAGCCGACATTGACCTGCCAGCCGCTTTTTGTCTGCCTTGTCCACACCTTTAGCGAATTGGCGAATTTACGCATTTTCGGATTGGGCGCGGCGGCAAGTAACCGCTTTTGTTCCGCAAGAAACAGTTGTCCAGCTTCGGCAACAACCTGTTTCGCCAGCTCGTCCTTGACCTTCTGATCGAGCTGTTCAAATTTCTTGTCAAGCTCCTTGATACTGCGTTGAAGTTCGTCCAAGCCTAAATCAATGTAACTGTCCATCAGTCGTCAAACTCCTTAATCTGTAATGGCGATTTTTTGTAACCCTTAAGTATCGCGTAGCGTTCCCAGCGTTCTGTTACTTCCCGAAGCGTTGCGCTCCAGAACTCCTCTTCCGAGCGGTGCATTATGTCGCAGAACACACTTAAAAGCGTACCCGCGTGTCCTTTCCCACCGCCGCTTTTCGCGCCGCCTGTGTCGGCAGGAAGAGCAGTCAGAACCGCGAGTTGAATTAGCGTTATAACGCTTTCCTTGTCGCTGTTCATAAGCGCGTTGGTTATTTCAGCCGCCTTGTACGAAGCGTCAAGTTCCGTAAGACAGTCGCGAAGCCCCTCGGTTATGAACACCCGCGCAGCCGCCGCGTTTTCCGAGAGTATTCGTGTATCAAAGGGGTTGAACCCCGATTTTTCGATATTCAAAAACGCCCTGTTGTCAAATCTGAACCAGAGCGTTGTCTTTCCGAACGGAAATTCAATCCGTTTCTTTTCAATTTCAATAAACATTTTATTCTCCATTTTCATGTTTTGGGCGAGGGTTGGGTATAAAAAATGCGCCTTGCACATAATGTGCAAAACGCAAGTTTATTTTATCGTATTTTACTCTGAATAAAGTTCGGAAAAACGTTTATCGATAATTCTGTCAGCGATAATGCCGCGTTCGGAATATTCGTTGCCCGTTTCTTCCTGCTTTATAGCTTCCTCCGTATCAATATCGATACATTTTTCTTTTATTTTTTTCCACTCATCTTTCGTTATAGACATCAAGCCGTCTTTGCTGATTCCGAACTCTCTTTCTAAGAAAGAAAGCTCCTTGCTGTTAAGATTTAATTTCATATTAGCTCTCCAAATCCACAACTGTTATCAAGTTACCGCTATCCGAATAAACCAATCGCCAGTTTTCTTTTTGCACACAATGTGTATTCGGAACATTTCCTGTATAGCTGATAACAGCTTTTGTTAATACGTCTTTAGCTTGTATTATACTTAATCCGCGTTGAAGCATTCTATCTGCCGCGTGTTGCGAAACAGCGGTTATGACAACACCATTTGTTGTCTTTGTCCCACATAATTCATTTGTGATTCGCTGTCTCTGTTCAGGTGTTGCTTTAATTATACCACTTCCACCCGAAAAGTCAACCCCATTTGCACTTGTAAACCTCCCATTTTCGGGGTCGTGATACGGGTTGTAACGAATTTCATACAACTGTTCTTTAAGCTGCCGAATTTCCGTTTTCAAATGCGAAATAATATCATTCTTCTCATTCGATTCGCGAATAATTTCGTGTATCAGTTCTGCCGCACATTCAAATCTCAATTTATAATCCTCAATTTCCATCATTTCCCCCATTTCAAATCACCACAATTCCCCGTCCGAACACGAAAACCGCATCGGACGGAAAAACAGTGGCAAATTACTGGCAAGTTATTTGCAAGTCAATTACAAGTCATTTACAAGTTATGTTCCGCTAGGGTACTTATCAGCAGGAAGTCCGCCGAGTGCCGAGCCGAACCACGCGGTAATAGTTGTCTGCCCTTCGGAAGTCGAAGGGTCGACGCCTCTCAGCATAATCACATCATCGCCGTTCTTGATAAGCTGCTCATAATCGCCGCTAATCTGAACCGACTGGAACTTCGCGCCGCTGTCGTCCTGCGTTTCGATATTCTCCGCGCCCTCGGTAAACTTAACCTTCATAACCTTGTAAAGGTTCATCGTTCCGTCCGCGCGCTTTGTGGAGTAAATCGCCATAACAGCGGGAACGTAATCGTCCTTGTTGTTTGTGACGGTTTTCGTTGTTTCATCGTAGGTCTTTCCAAAAAGAAGCACCTCGTCCGAGTTGTCGAGCGAGGGCATTGTGACCTGAAGCTGACCTGCCGCCTTTGCAACATAGCTTGCGATACACTGTCCGCTGGCGTACATCTTGCTGCTGTTCATCTTCGGGGTACGGCTAACCGAAATGAGAACCTTGTCGATTTCGACAACCTCGCCGTAGGTAAGCGTTGTTCCCGTATCAACCGTAAGCGGCGCAAAGGCAAGTCTGTCGGTGCTGACCGAAGGCGCGCGGGAAGTATCTGTAATTGTTGACATTTGTCATTCCTCCTCATAAGGGATCCTCTAAAAATCGGGATTAGAGGTTCCCATAATAATTTCGTATAAAATCCATAACATAGTGTTTTTTACAGGGGTAAGGCGTTATCGCGCCAAGGTCTGTTCCGCTCTGATATTCATAGCCGTTTGCGGCGAGAATGTCCGCTGTTTTCCTGTACAGCTCCGCGTCCGCTTCGGCAGTAAACACCGAAACAGCCGCCCATACGCTAAGCGCGTGAGCCTTTCCCGAAGCGTAATAAGCGGGTTTTTCAATGAGCGTGTAGGAAATGTACGCATTCGGTTCATCGTCAACCGAAAATTCGGGCATTCCGTGATAATACGGAAGCCCGACTGTTTCAAGCGCACTGTCAATGTCCTTGTAAACGTCCATATTTACCCCCTTGAAAGTATCAGCTTGATGTGCAAGTCGTTTTCCGTCCTGCCCGTGCTGCTGATTTTGTATTTCACGCCGTTAAATTCAGCGTGAGTCTGACCGCCGTATTCTCGGCGATACATTACGGCTTGCAGCTCTGCGGAATAGCCCGCCGATTCAGCGGCATATTTCGTGGTTACGCCAATATCGGTAACCTCTGCCCATACGCGGGCGTCGTCCCGCTCGGTCGGCGGAGATGAGCCTTTTCCACAGGTTAAGGTAAACAGCCGCAGTCGATTTTTGAAAGCCACGGCGCACCTCCTAAGCAAGCATATTGCGGCAGTGCATATCGAGTATCTGCCGCGCGGTCGGGTTGAGCCTGTCACAGCTTACCGTCATACTTCTGTTGTTGTACATATCGTCAATGATACAACAGCAGGCAACGGTTATGTCCTCGAAATTGTCAAGTTCATCGGCTTTTATCCCCGTATATCCGAGGATAAATGCCACCGCCGCCGCCTTGTACAGTTTAAGAAGCTGTTCGGTTTCATCGGAGCTGTCGGAAATACCACAGTGTGCCGAGATTATTTCGGCTGAAAGCTCGCTAACCCGCATTTTTCTTACCCTTAACAGCCTTTTTAACAGGCTTCGCCGCTTCCTCCGCGGGCTGTTCAATAGGAACGATATATCCCGCCTTGATAAGGTCGGCAACAACCGCTTCGTCAGCGATTTCCCGTGTTTCGCCAACTCTCATAGAAACAGGCGTTCCGCAGAAGCTCTTTACTGCTTTGTACATTTGTTCTCCTTTCTGTTACGCGCCCATCGTCAGAACCGCGAGCCGCTGTTCGTCCATCAGCTTACTGTCAAGCTCAAGCCAGCCGACAATACCAACCGCGTGCTGGGTAGCGTACTTTTCCTTAAGAACTTCAATTGAAAGTCCCTCGCGGATATTTACCGCCAGTCCGCTGTAATCGCCATAAAGAATAGGCTTCGTGCCTGCCGCGATTTTCGGCATATTGTCCGAAATGAAAACAGGCTTACCAAGCAGACGGTACGGAAATTCCTGCGTTACATCGTCCTGTAACAGGTATCTGCCGTTGCTGTCCTTAAGCGTCTTGATTGCCGTGAACGTGTCCGCGCTCATAGTCCAGCAAGCGTTATTCTGGAACACCTGCTTAACGCTTGCCTGGAGGGAAATAAGCTCGTCTGCGGTGATTGCTGTTGCGGCTGCCGCGGAAATTCCCGTTCCTGTTGAAAGCGCGCCCGTACACTTACCATCTGTACCGTTAAGCAGCTCCTTCTCAATGAAGTTAGCGAACTTTTCAGCCATTACATCTGTTACAAATGAAACAAGCTGAATATCCGAACTGTTCAGAAGCGACTTTCCAATGAGTGTAAGCGCACCTATAAGGTAGCCCGTAAGGTCTACCGAGCTAAACTCGCCCGCGTTTGCTGTAAGCTCTGCGAAGTCCGAGGAATAGCCGACAGTAACGTCATTACCGTGCGTTTTGTCCGGACCGTAAACGGGGATTTTAAGCGTTCCCTTAACGCTGAACACTGTCGCGCCATTGAGAATCGGACAAAGGTCGGTAGCCTTCTTGATAACCATTTGCGCGATAGTTGTCGGAACAATCGCCCCGTTCGAGCCCATTGTGAAATTCTGTTCATCAGCGCGGGTTTCGGGAGCCTTAAGCGTTCTGATATATTCCGCAAATTCTCGAATTTCCGCGTTCTCGGTCTTTTCGGTAGTTGCCGCCGAGAGTGAAGCAGGCTGTTCAAAGTCGCGTGATTCATCGAGCGAAGCTATCGTTTCGTTGATGTTCTTGATTTCAGCCATACGGCTGCCGTAAAGTGCTTTTTCCTCTGCGGTAAAAGCACGTACTTCTGTTTCGAGCGGCGCGGTAATCTTGTGAACCTCCGCGATAAGCTCGTTCTTTCTTTCGATTAACTTTTTGTAGTTCATAAGTTCCTCCTATAATGATAAAATTTCGATTTGCTGCTTGTAGTACTCCCACGGTGCGGGCGGCTGTTCCTTCGGCTCGTTACCCGTCCGCAGTTCAAGCACCTCGCCCTTATCCTCGCGAAATTCAATTGACGCGACAGACGTTCCCACATAGGCGGGAGTTTTGTCGAGAATTGACACCTCGCGAAGGTCGATTTCCTCAAGGCTTCTCCGACAAGTGCCCTCGTCAACGTCCTCCCACTTGTCGCGCTGTCCGAAAAATCCGAACGACCAGCCGAGAAGCTCGCCGTGCTGTGCCTTTTCGATAACCTCTGAATCGTTGATAACCGCCCTTGCCCACAAGCCGACATTGTCCTCGCGAAGCTCAAGTGAGCCGTCCGAGGTATTTCCAAGGGTTCGGCGGTGGTTGAAGCGTAACTCGATATTGTCGTTTTCGGCAATCGCGCGGGCGAATGTTCCGGGACAAACCTTTTCGTAAAATGGCTTTGGCGCGGACGAACACATTTTCTGCGGAAGCAGTCGGCTGTCGCGGTCAACCGCGTTGACGTAGCCGCTAATAATCGCTTCCCCCGCGCTCCTTACTTCAATTTTCATTTTCATCACCTCCTTTCAGGTGATAAAAAAAGCACCCTGATTTCTCAAAGTGCTTAGCTTGCATATTTGGTTTTATTGTTAGTGTTTTTTTATTTACGGAGTTACTTTTATTGATTTTATTTCCGATTCCGTAAATTCGATTAAATTTTCACTGTCGGCTGTCTTTAACGTAATAGAATCCTCGGCTTCTTCGTTGTCCTCTTTATCGTGAAAAGAGAAAACATAACCAATCCACTGTTTATCATCTACATCGGTTAATTCAACGTTATTAAACAAGTATTTGCGTAAATCAATCACGTTTTTTCATCTCTCAATATTGCTTATACTTGGTTTGCCTTTCGTGCGGATATCTTGATTCTGTGCGCTTCTGTTTCTAATCGCTTTATTTCCTTGTCCAACTCTTTCTGTGACATATTTTTAATGTCATCAGGGATAATTACTCTGTCATCAATAAAAAATTCTTTCTCACTCATCGCCACGCACCTCCCATACATTATACCACTTCCGCCCGAAATGTCAACACCATTCGTCCTCATCCAGTTCGTCATCGTCTACAACAATGCTTACTGGGTTATCAGGGTCTAAGCCCTCAAGATTTATCATTGTCCATCTTCCAATATCGGAACTGGTTGCTTGTGGATTATCCTTAATAAACTGAATCAAATCGTTAAGATGTTCTGGACAATCCCTAGCTTCAGCCATCACACCAATAACAAAATCAAAGTAACTATCAGAAACTTCAAGTAACAATTGTTTTAGTTCTTCCATATTATTCTTTCCTTTTTCTGATGAATGTATAGTCGGCAAATCCATTGTTAATAAATTTGTACTCGTAATAAGTGTCTTTCCAAATTGAATAATGATAACAAATCTTCTTGTCTGCATACCGTCTATAATTCGTGCTAATCTCACTCGAAATCTTCCGTGCCTCCACTTTTCCGATTTTCAGTGAGCGCGTTTTCTTCGTTTGTTCAGCTTTAATTATACCACTTCCGTCCGAAATGTCAACACCATTTGCGCTCGTAAACCTCCCATTTTCGGGGTCGTGATACGGGTTGTAACGAATTTCATACAACTGTTCTTTAAGCTGCCGAATTTCCGTTTTCAAATGCGAAATAATATCATTCTTCTCATTCGATTCGCGGATAATCGCGTGCATCAAATCTGCCGCGCATTCAAATCTTAACTTGTAATCCGTCATATTTCTTCCTCATCATTTCCCGAAAGAAGTGCGACAAGCGGGTTTTCGGTCGACTTCGCCTGCGCCTTTGGGATAGTCCTGAGTGCCGATGAAACCGTCATACAGTTCTCTTTCTCTATATCGAACATCATCTTCCGCTTTTGCATAATCAGCGCGTCAACCTTGTTCACCTGCGCGATTAGCTGTGTAAGCATTTTCCCGAAAGAATATGTTTCATCATAATCAATATCGTCAAGCGCGTTGAACTTTTCGTTTAATTTATCAATCGCGCCGTTAAGCTCGTGCCTGCGCTCGCTGTACAAAATAATCTCCGCGTAAAGCTCACAATATCGGTTCAGAACCGCCCCGTAAAGCGCGTCAGCCTTTCCGATTTTCTCAAGCAGCTTCTTAACCCGCAGGTACTCCTTATGTGCCGAAGGGTTGTCACGAACCGCCGCTCGCTCGAAAAGTTTCTCCTTACTAAGCAGATTTTCCTCGGCAGCTTTTCGTTGTTCAAGCTCGCTCTTTGTCCTTTTCGACACCTTGTTGTCAATTACAGCGACCGCTTTTTTCGGTCTTGCCACTCCCTCACCTCCACTTTTCATTTCTATTTTGCGAATGTATTATATATACAGGTCCCTTGTAGATGTCACGTCGTTTCGGAGCTTGGAAAGAGAAAGGTTGGGGGTATCGTTCCTGCGGTTCGCTCTTGTTCAGCGGCTAGCTTCAACAACTCGCTCGCAGGTATTCTTCCGCTTTCCGCCAACTCGTGATGATAGCTGCAAAGGGTAATGAGATTGGCATTGTCAAGCCGTTTATCGAAATCCACAACAAGCGGAATAATGTGATGAACGGACAAGCCGCGACTGTTCAAGCGTTTTCGTGTTCCGTAAAGTCCGCGAACACAAACTTGACACAGGTTCAAATCCCGCTCGCGTATCTCTTCCGATTTCCGTTTCCACACCTGTCGATTACGAAAGCTGTACGCTATGCTTTCCGCTCGTGATTGCGCTGTATTGTTGCTCCCGCAAATGAAATTCCTGTCGTGTATTTTTCCGCATTTGCTGCAAGCACGTTTCATTCTTCTTCTTCAAGTCCGTCCATAAAAATTGTTTTTGAAAAATCATTCAATGTCAAATCTGGTTCGGAGTCAAGCAATGCTTTCAGATATATAAGGCAATTCTCAACACAATCTTCTTCGCGTGCTTGAAGAACATTTGCAAGAATTAAATTATCCTCAAGCACGAAATCCCTTCGTGGCAATTGAATCATCAAATCAAAAAATTCTTTTTCCTGTTCAGTCATTTCTCCGAGGATGTCTTTCACTCTCTGCTCAGTCATTGCTGTTGCCTTTCTGCAATTTAAAATTGCCTGTCACTTTATTTTTGTCTTGCTATAAAACACATAAGTTCCCGGTTCTTTTACAGCGAACTTGTAATAATAATTTCCGTATTCATACTGATAAACGCAATCGTCAGCCTCCAGCTTCGGGTGGTCTGTCAATATCCCGCTCGATACTCTAAGACGTTCCGCTTTTGAAAGCCGAGCCTTTCCGAACGTGAATTGCCCGTTCTTCTTTCTCGGCTGACCTGCGTATCTTTCCTCTAGCTTATCACCTTTCGACCTGTCTGTCAAGCCCAATCTCAGCTCAAGTATCTCCAGTTGTGTCCATAAGTACTCAACTGCCGCCTTGCAATTTTCGTAAGTGTCTAACTTCCAACCTATTTTTCACTCTCCCATAATATCATTATAGCACACCAAAACATTACATTCAATTACATTTTTGAAAATGTTTTTCTTGCACAACCTCCAACGCAATTTTATGTAACCGCCAAATCTGAACTGTGCTTAAATCCAGATTCTCTGCAATTTCCTCAAACGTCAACCCATTAACATACCTCAGCTCCAGCAGCATTCTAAGCCGCTCATCGGGAACTCCTGCGATTACATCTTCAATCTCCCGTCGTAAATCCACAAGCCTGTCAATATCGGCATTGATTTCGCGCTCAAGGTCAAGCAGCTTCGCAATTGTTCGTCCGACCTTGTCCGAAACGTTTCCGCAATCTCCGTGAGTGGTTGACGGCGCAACCGAAGTCGCAAGGGCGAAAAGCTGTCGCTTCTGTTCGAGCTTCGCGTTGATTTCACTGTTCAGCGCTTTGTATTGGGACAGGTATTCCTTCGCAGTCATTTACTTCAAACTCCTCCCGTGCCGCCTTTGCGGCTTCGCTAAATCCCACATCTTCAAGAAACCTCGCAACCTCGGCGGCGATAAGCTGACGCGGCGATTGTTCCAAATAATTTGACAAATTCCTTCGCGCCAGTCCGTCCTCGCCGACCGTCAGCTCGACAAATTCAAGAGCCAGCCGCAGCTTATCCATCGGCGAGTGTTCTTTGTTAATCATCGCGACCAAGCCGCCCATACGAACCCGACTTTCGTTGTATTGCTTCGCCACTTCCGCGCATGCCGAAAGTGCGCGTAGATCGTCCTCGTATTCCTGAAAAGCCTTATCGCAGTCCGTCCTCGCCAACTCCTTCGGATAACCCTCGTGTCGAACCCGATAGCCGATGTCCTGAAGCCTGTCAAAATAGCGGTATTCCGCCGCAGGAAACCTGTTAAAATCCAGCTGTCCGTCATACGCAAGTCGCTTCATTTTTGTAAATTCTTCGTGATTATTAAAAACGTATTTTATCACTTTAACACGGTAGGGTGACGGGTATGACGGCTTGTACATACTTTTTTTTATATTTTTTTTTTTCTAT
>CAZAXM010000038.1:0-18926 GCA_964489095.1 uncultured Ruminiclostridium sp.
CGCGTCGATCACAAAACTTATGACAGCTATTATCGCGTATGAGAACTGTTCAAACCTCGACAGAAAAATGGAAGTTACCTACGACGCAACAAATGAGTTCTGGAACAACCCCGACCCTAATAAAAACGACGCGGCTACCGCAGGTCTAGCTGTCGGTCAGGATAATCTGACCATGCGCGATTGCCTTAACGCCCTCCTCATAGCTTCCGGCTGTGAAGTCGGAAACGTTATCGCTTGCAACATCGCAGGCGATATCCCGACTTTTGTCGAAATGATGAATAAAAAGGCGCAGGAGATCGGCTGTACCGATACCCATTTCAGCAACACCCACGGACTCTGGGAATCGGACAACTACTCTACCCCCTACGACCTCTACCTTATCGCACGTTATGCATATGAAAAGCTTCCCGAACTTATCGACATTTCTTCTACACAGGAATACGTAATGCCCGCGAACGCATATAATTCCGAACCGTATACCCTTACGAATTACAATATGCTTATCCGCAATAACGGCGAAAATGCATATTATTATGAGTACGCAAAAGGCATAAAAACGGGCAGTATCAACGTATACTGGGACGACAGCGGCAACGAGCGTCCCGGCTTTATGAACCTCGTTTCAACAGCCTCAATGAACGGCTTCACATATATGCTTGTAACAACCGACGCGCCCTATTACGACGCAGACGGAAACCGTACCCAGGCACACTTCAAAGATCATATTGCGCTGTATAAGTGGGCATTCAAAACCTTTGATATTATCGAGGTCCTTAACGAACATACCGTTGTAGCAAACGTTGCGGTCGATATGGGCGAAAATGCCGACCTCGTTATTTTAAAACCGTCCTCCGCTTTTTCAACACTCCTCCCGATCGATATGGACACATCCGCGATTGAACAGCGTGTTACAATAACGGCTGACACAAACGATAATAACGCAGTTGTCGCCCCCGTTACAAAAGGACAGGTAATGGGAACGCTTGAGCTTGTTATGGACGGAGAGGTTTTAGCTACCCGGAATCTTATCGCTTCACAGGATATCGAGCTTTCACAGTTTGAATATACAATGCGTATGATAAACAGTATCTTTGAAAAAGGCTGGTTTAAACTTTGTATAGGCGCACTCGCCGTCCTTATTATCGCGGACGTTATCCTTAACGGCATTCAGAAAAGCCGTATCGCTAAGCTCGAAGCGCGCCAGAAACGCCGCGCAAACGTAAACAGCCGCTCGCGCTGGTAAAGAAAGGCTGATTCTTATTAACGTTAAAATTGTCGCATTGGGACGGCTAAAGGAAAAATATTTAGTCGAGGCTATCCGCGAATATGAAAAGCGCCTTTCCGCTTTTTGCAAATTCGAGATCGTCGAGCTTGAACCGCAGCGCCTTCCCGAAAATCCATCGGACGCGGAAATTTCCGCCGCACTCGAAACGGAGGCGGATAAGCTGCTCGCAAAAATCCCGCCGCAAAGCGCTGTATTTGCGCTCTGTATCGAAGGAAAACAGCTTTCAAGCCCCGCGCTTGCGAAAAAAATCTCCGACCTCGCCGCTAACGGCGCGGGAACAGTCGTATTTGTAATCGGAAGTTCCTTCGGGCTTTCCGAACATGTAAAAAAAGCGGCGGCGATGCGGCTGAGTATGTCGGAAATGACCTTCCCCCACCAGCTCGCCCGCGTTATGCTTGCCGAACAGATCTACCGCGCATTTACCATCATCAATAATAGAAAGTATCATAAATAATGTATCGGATTTATCTTTATACCGCCGCGCTGTTCGCATACGGCGCGACGCTTCTTACTCTCGGAATTATAATTCTTGTACAGGGGCAGCTGCTTCTGACGCCGCTTGCCGTGATCGGCGGAATAATCCTGCTGCTCCATGGCGTTCACAATTTGATAGATTTCATCGCACGAAACGGAACGTTGAAGGAAAAGCGTAAAAAAGCACTGCTTATAACCGCCGTTTCAAATACCGCGCTCGGAATAGTCGTGCTGATAATGCCGCGCGTTACGTTCAGACTGTTCCTGTTCGTATTCGCGCTTTATGTCCTGCTTAACGCCGCGTCTAAGCTTGCGGATTTTATTGTCACAAAAATAAATAAACAGCCCGGCGGCTGGTATGACCTTATCGCTTTTTTCTTTTTTGGAGCATTCGCCGTAATCCTCCTCGCAACAAAAATGCGAACCGACGCGTTCCTTATAGTTTCGGGAATTTACTGCATTCTTTACGGTTCAACGACCCTGCTCGATTTCGTGAACAGGATTTTCCCCCAGAAAGTTAAAAACACGCTGAAACGCCGCATTCGCTTCTCACTTCCCGTTTTTGTTTCAACATTTATGCCGCTCAATACGCTTCGGCGTATAAACGAATATATTGCCGTAAACGACGAGCTTCCGCCTTTTGAACAGATCGACAAGGGCGACAGCGCGCCGCCCGATTTAGAGGTTATGGTTCACGTTTCCAACAACGGTTCAGGTAAAATCGGACACCTCGACCTGTTCATCGACGGTCGGGTCATTTCCTACGGAAACCACGACTGGAGCTCGCACAAGCTTTTCTCGGTTTTCGGCGACGGTATCCTCTTTACAGCTGAAAAAAAGCGTTATATCGAGTTTTCCGTCACCCACGACCGGAAAATGATCTTTAGTTACGGCTTTCGACTTACCGCTGAACAGCTTTACGCGGTCCGCAAGAAAATCGAGGGTCTTGAAGCCTCAACAGTTCCGTGGAAACCGCCGTATCAGCTGGCTTACGAGGAAAAGGGCGAGGACGCGCGTCTGAACGATTTCCACGACTATTGCAGTAAGCTCTGGGCGGGAACTCACGCCGATTTTTTCAAGTTTAAAAAGGGAAAATTCAAGACCTATTCGATTTTAAGTACAAACTGTGTTCTCCTCACCGATGCAATTCTCGGAAAAACAGGCGCAGATATCGTTTTCATAAACGGCATAGCCTCGCCGGGAATATATTACGACTATCTCGAAAACCTTTATCTTACCCCCAGAAGTATGGTAATCTCAAAAACAATTTACGACAGGAAAAGCGTTGTAAAATCACGTATTGAACAAAAAAATGCTCAGCAAAATACAGCCGCAGACGCGAAGAAAGGATCAGAAAAATGAGTGAAGTATATCTTGACGACAGATTTAAGGGAGTAATGCTCGGACTTGCAATCGGTGACGCTTTCGGTTACCCAATCGAGCTTATGGATTACGAATCAATCTGCGAACGTTTTGAAAAAAAGGGTTGCCTTGACCTGGCAGTATCACAGAAAACAGGCACCGCGCTTTTTACCGATGATACCCAGCTTTCTCTTTTCACCGCCGACGGACTCCTCTGGGCTCATTCGGCAGGTGCGGACGACGGGCGCGCAAATTATGAGGACTACATTTTCCTCGCGTATCAGGTCTGGCTTTATACACAGACGAAAACCGTCGCAGGTAAGGAATACGCGTGGCTTTTCGACCCGAACGAGAACCCATATAAGCTGCGCCTGCTAAAGGCAAAAGGCCTTTATAAAAAACGTACCGCCGACACGAAAAATATTGACGCACTCCTTAAAATCCGCAATATGGAATACGGAACGCCCGAAAATCCGAAGAATGATAATAAGGACAACGGCGCAGTAAAGCGCGTTGCGCCTATCGGACTGTATTTTTACAGCGATACGAAAAAAGCGTTCGATATGGGCTGCCGCGCCGCAGCTATCACTCACGGAAGTCCCGTAGGCTACATTGCGGCAGGCTGCTACGCCGCGCTTATCGCTGAGATCGTAAGCGGCGCGGAAATCGAGGACGCTGTTCACACAGTTATCGAGCTCCTGAGCAGCGTTAAGGACGGCGAAATATTGAAGAAAACCTTACAGTATGCACTGGAGCTTGTCGGAAACGAGGGCGTTGAACCCCGCGCGGCAGTAAAGAAAATGGGCTACGGCTTTGAAGCCTACGAAGCGCTCGCTATCGCAGTTTACTGTGCGGTTCTGCACAGCGACGCTCCCCGCTACGCTATCCAGCTTGCAGCAAATCACGACGGCGCAAGTGATACCTGCGCGTCAATGACGGCGGCGATTATGGGCGCATACTACGGCGATATGGGCTTCCCGAAAGGCTGGGCAGACCGCTTACAATACCGTAACCTTATCTCATCTATGGCTGAAAAGCTGCTTAAAGCAGTCTGCGCGTCAGACGATTATAATGTTGACGACGGAGAAGATGATTAAATGGCTGGGACAGCGGGAAATAATAAAATAAAGCTGCTGGCGCTTGCGGATATCTTTCGCCGTGAAACCGACGAGGAACACCCGCTCTCGCTCGCTGAAATAACCGAGCTTTTAGCGCAGGCAGGAATTGAAGCGGAACGGAAAAGCCTGTATAACGATATGGAGCTTCTCTCGCGCTTCGGTATGACAATCGAAAAAAACGGCACGGGAAAGTCAACCGCCTATTACCTCGCAGAACGTGAGTTTGAGCTTCCCGAACTTAAACTGCTCGCAGACGCAGTAGCCTGTTCAAAATTCATAACGCAGAAAAAATCCGGACAGCTTATAGATAAGCTGTCCGCCTTAGGCAGCCGCTACGACGCGGGCGAACTTCGCAGAAACGTTATCGTTTACGACCGTATCAAAAACGAAAATGAGCAGATTTACTACACCGTTGATGCGATCCGACACGCTGTCGCTGAAAAGAAACAGCTGAGTTTTCTGTATTTCGATTACGACCGCCGGAAGAAAAAGTGTTATCATAATAACGGCGAGCCTGTCGTAATTTCGCCATACGCGCTTTGCTGGCGCGAGGAAAGCTATTACGTCGTCGGGTATTACCCTAAGCGCGGCGTAGTAACGAACTTCCGCGTTGATAAAATCGAACACGCGGAAATGCTCGATACAGCGCGGTTCGAGCCGCCCAATGGCTTCAGCTTAACCGATTATACGAAAAAACGTTTCGGTATGTTTTCCGGCGAGGATACGCGGATAACGCTCCGCGTCCATAACAGCCTTTCGGGTGTGATTTTTGACCGGTTCGGACGGAATATTACTATAAGTATCGACGACGATGAACATTTTATTATAAACCAACCCGTAACGGTAAGCCCTATTCTTTTCGGTTGGATTTTCCAGTTCGGCGAAAAAATCGAAATTCTTTCGCCTGAAAATGTTAAGGAAAAATTTTTGGAACAGCTCAGCGCGGTTCAGAATAAATACGGAGCAGGGGGATCGGATAATGCTGTACACGATTGATGTGCTGATCGATAAAATAAACGCTAGCGATAAACAGTACGACCTGGAGAAGATAACTGCCGCGTACACTCTCGCAGACGAGGCACACGCGGGCGTTAAACGCAGTTCCGGCGAGCCGTATATAACTCACCCTATCGCAGTCGCCTGTATACTTCTCGAATTTTGTATGGATACGGATACGCTCTGCGCCGCTCTTTTACACGACGTCGTCGAGGATACGGACACCTCTCTCGAAACTATCCGTAAGAAATTCGGCGAAGATGTCGCAAATCTTGTTGACGGCGTTACAAAAATAGGTCAGGTCCCGCTTAATACTAAGGAAGAACAGCAGGCTGAAAATATCCGGAAAATCCTTATGGCTATGAGTAAGGATATCCGCGTTATACTTATCAAGCTCGCGGACAGGCTTCACAATATGCGGACAATTATGTACCGCCCTCCCGAAAAACAGCGTAAAAAAGCGCTCGAAACAATGAATTTCTACGCGCCTATCGCACACAGACTCGGTATGAGCGCAGTTAAAGAGGAGATGGAGGATATCTCCATAAAAATCCTCGACCCATACGGCGTAAAGGTTATCGAGGATATGCTTAATACTCACCGTGAACAGCGCGATACCTTTATAGATACAATTAAAGCACGTATTCAGGAGCGTATAAGCGATATCGTTCCGCCGCCTATTATCGAGGGGCGCGTTAAGAGCGTGTATAGTATATATAAAAAGGTATACGTCAAGGGAAAAAGCTTCGATGAGATTTACGACGTTTACGCGGTTCGCGTAATTGTACGCTCGGTTATCGAATGTTATAACGTTCTCGGTATCGTTCACGATATGTTCAAGCCCATTCCCTACCGCTTCAAGGACTATATCGCAACCCCAAAGCCCAACCGCTATCAGTCCCTCCATACAACCGTGATCGGGCGCGAGGGTATCCCGTTCGAGGTGCAGATACGTACACTCGAAATGCATAATACAGCCCAGTACGGCGTTGCCGCTCATTGGAAGTATAAGGCGGGAATAGCTGGCTCTGTTTCAGGCGAAAAGCGTTTCGACTGGATACGACAACTCCTTGAACAGCAGCAGGAAGGCGACGATGTTGAACAGCTCGCCGACGCGATAAAAGTCGATTTAGCGCCCGACGAGGTGTACGTTTTCACGCCAAAAGGCGATGTTATAACACTCCCGCTCGGTTCAACCGTTATCGACTTCGCTTACGCTATCCATACGCAGGTCGGAAATAAAATGACAGGCGCGAAAGTCGGCGGACGAATGATAAGATTCGACTATGAGCTTAAAACAGGCGATATCGTCGAGGTTATGACCACCTCCTCCCAGTCCTACGGTCCTAACCGCAACTGGCTCGAAATCGCAAAAACAAGCGAGGCGCGCGGAAAAATCCGTTCGTGGTTCAAGCGTGAATGCCGCGAGGAAAATATAGCCGAGGGAATGGCTGCGCTCGAAGCGGAATTTCACCGCAGCAGCATAACCCCAAGCGTCGAATTTCTTAAGGAAATCGCGGCTATGCAGAAGTTTAATAACGTCGAGGACTTCTACGCGGCTATCGGTTACGGCGGCGTAAAGCTGTCAAAAATAATGCAGCGCGTTAAGGATATCTATAACAGCAGACAGGCGGCAGTCGAACCGCATGAAGCTCCGACCGCCGAAAACGCGGCGCAGAATACAATCCAGAAAAAACAGCGCGGCGGCGTTATCGTCGAGGGTATCGACAACTGTCTTATAAAATTCGCGAAGTGCTGTAACCCGCTCCCCGGCGATAAAATTGTCGGCTTTATTACACGCGGCTACGGCGTTTCCGTCCACAAAAAGGACTGCGTAAACGTTATAAACGCAAGCCCGCAGGATAAGGAACGCTGGATCAACGTGATGTGGGCGGCGAGCGGCGAGAGCGCATATTACAGCGCTACGATTGACATAATAACCGAAAATATCGCGACAATTCTTGCGGACGTCACCTCGGTTATCACTGCGGGGAAGTTCCCGATAAGTCAGGTTTCCGCTAATCAGCTCAAAAACGGAAACGGAAATATTGTCGTAACGGTTGAGGTCGCGAGCGCGGAACAGCTCTCGGCGCTGATTTCAAAAATCTCCAAGCTCCACGGAGTTATCAGCGCGGAAAGAACAGCTGTAAAGTGATTTTTGCTCAGCTTAAAGCACAAATAATTAAGAATACAGGCTTTATTTTTGTGAGAAATTATAATTTTTATTATAGTTTCGGATAGAGCCTGTATTTTTTTTTGAAAATACTTGACAAATCGGCTATCAGGGGTTATAATATGAAAAAGCTAAAATGAGATTCAGAAAGGAAGAGTTTTATGATTAAACAAAGGCTGAAAAGGCTCACTTCGGTTGTCGCGGCGGCGGCGATAGCAATTTCCACACTGTGCGCGCCTATTGAAGCGGCGGTAAATACTTATCAATATTTTATCAATCTTGATGAAAACGGCAATATTCAGAGCGGTTATAGCCGTGATTCTGCGCAGGTTGATTTAGCTACATCAATGGATCCCTTGGAGTTTATCCAAGCGGGTGAAACCTATAATACGTTGCCGACGGTTTATCCTTGGGAAGAGTTATCGGTTGCTGTCTGGCGTGGAGATAGCGAGGGCAATGGGGTGCTTGACCGTGAACAACTGCTTGTCAATGGTAAGATAGCAGAAAGCACGATGGATATAAACACATTTTCGTATGGACGTTATATTCAAGTTTCCAAATCCGGCAAGCCTTGGTCAATGACTATCCCCTGCAAGGATTTAAACGGCGATTCGCTGGACGATGTAACGATTAGCTGGGACGCGGACGGAGAAGCAAGCGTAGACGGTCTTGATTTTAATAACAATATTCGTTATATTCTCTATCGAAACAAAGGAAATGTATTGGATTACGTGAGCATTTTTTTTAATTCTGAAGCACTATTGAGTTGTATAAAAAATAGTTATGACGCGACTGACCCTGAATGGAAAGACAGTTTTTCTATCGAAAGTGGAGAAATAAAAGAGGTAAGTATTACCGCTTCTCCGCTTACTTACGGGAAGAGTTGCAACGATATCACTTTTTCTCTTTCTACTGATCCGAACTATGATCAAGCGAAGTTAAACTACACAGCGCTTCTTGACGAAGGCGTTTCGGTCGTGCCGGATGTTGCGCCTAATGTGTCAATGATTTGCGGTTCAATGTACAAACTTTACGTAGGAATCCAGTTAGGCGGCTTGTATTTACCCAGCGACACCAAGGTTAAGTTTAACAATATCGAATTAGAAGAAAAAAGCACTTTCCTTGATGGATCGCAGGGGTACTGGGAAGTTGGAAGCGGCAGTTAT
Organism: uncultured Ruminiclostridium sp.; assembly: GCA_964489095.1. GTDB lineage: Bacteria > Bacillota > Clostridia > Oscillospirales > Ruminococcaceae > Ruminiclostridium_E. The sequence goes on from CAZAXM010000038.1 coordinate 8,575, forward strand.
AATCTTTGGTACACCTTTGCGGTAGACCACGACGTCACCCCTCAGAAAGGTGTACCAGCGACTTGTACCGAGGACGGATATAAAGATTACTATAAGTGCGCGTCCTGTGGACAGCTTTTCAGCGACAAGGACGACAGAACCGCGACGATCGGTTCAAGCGTTGACAGCGCGCTTATTATCCCCGCGACAGGTCACAACGCGACAAAGCATAACGCAAAACCCAGCACCTGTACAGACAGGGGAAATATTGAATATTGGCAGTGCAATAACGAGGGCTGTGGAAAGTACTTCCTTACTAAGGCTGACGTGGACAACGACAATAGCACTTCGTGGGCGTATATAACCGTAGCGCCCGCTCATACCTACACAAACGCCCAATACCCGAACGGAAAATACAAATCGCGTAACAACACGTATCATAATCGGGTTTGCTTGATTTGTGACTTTGTGGATATCGAAGTAGGCGAGTCGCATACTTTTAGTGGCAATTCCTGCACAAAGTGCGGCTACGAAAAGTCTGTTGTTACAACAACGTCTGCCGCAGGAACTAATCCTGTTACAACTACGAGCAACATTTCAACCACTACTACCGCTCCGACAACAAGCACGACGACTGTTCCGACAACAACACCCTACCACTATGTAGGATCCAGACCGTATTTCACAACCCCCCGCGTGGTAACAACCTCCGCAACCACAACAACGACTGTTACAACTACGACAGCGATAACTACAACTACAACCGCTGCTACAACCACAACCACCGATGATACGTCAACCCCTCCCGATGATAAGAGCAAAGAACCTTTCCTCAAGGGCAGAAACGGACTGTACGGCTGGAGCGCAATAAGAGATGAGATCGCAAAGGCTAAAAAGGGCGATAGAATTTACGTCGATATGAACGGAACAACAAAGCTCCCGAAAAATATTCTCGAAGCACTCGAAGATAAGGACGTAACGCTCGTTCTTGATATGGACGACGATTTTTCATGGGAAATTAACGGTAAAGACGTTTACGAGCCGCGCGACCTCGACCTCGGCGTAAGTAAGGGCGCGGGAATACCCATAAAGGTCATCAACGCACTTACCGGCGAATGTACATATATTCTGATCACACTCGAATATGACGGCGAGTTCGGCTGTAAGGCAACCCTCGTAGCCGATATGGGCGCGGATAACAGCGGCTATTGGGCTAATCTTTACTGGTACGTTGACGACGATGAATTTGAATTTATTACAAGCGGAGTCATCGGCGAAGACGGAGAGGTAAGGCTTGAATTTACCCACGCTTCTGAATACGCAATTGTACTCGACGACCACGACCATGGTGCAAAAAATGCCGACGAAGACGATAACCCCCATACCGGCGTTTCATTAAGCCTTGGAGCAGTTACAATTGCGGCGGCAGCTGTTATTGCAGCTAAGAAAAGAAGAAAGTAAAGACTTGATAAAAACGGACTGCTGAAGCACCGTCCGCTTCCCGCATTCCGTTGATATGCAGCTTATCCGCATATCGCAATACAAACCAAAATGCTGTTGCAGCGCGCTGTAACAGCATTTTTTTCGAGAAAATTTTGTTAAAGGTATTGACAAATGAAAAAAAATATGGTAAAATTCAGTAAATCATTACATTAAACCGATGATTGGGAGTAGTAGCGTTCGTAAAGACGTTCCAGAGAGCCGCGGTTGGTGGAAAGCGGTAGCGGAAACGAGCGTGAATGGACCCAAGAGGGTAAACCGAGGGAAGTATTTCCGTTAGGGGCGACGCTGACCCGCGTTAAAAGGCAAGCGTATGATAGTACGCAGTGAGTGACAGCGAAAACGCTGTAATATGGGTGGTACCGCAGGTATAATCTCCTGTCCCATTTGGCTTCCGGCCTTATGGAGCAGGTTTTTTTATTTTTAAACATCAAAATGAAGAAAGGAAGGAAAAAATATGAAACAGGAAATCCCCTACAAAATCTATCTCGAAGAAAGCGAGCTGCCGAAACAATGGTATAACGTCCGCGCGGATATGAAAAATAAGCCCGCGCCGCTCCTTAATCCCGCTACGCATAAGCCAATGACGGTCGATGAGCTTAGTAAGGTTTTCTGCCGCGAACTTGCGGAACAGGAGCTTAACGATACCGACGCCTACATTGACATACCCGACGAAATAATCGCATTCTATAAGATGTACCGTCCCGCGCCGCTTGTCCGCGCGTACTGCCTTGAAAAAGCGCTTGGTACACCCGCAAAAATATACTATAAGTTCGAGGGAAATAACACATCGGGAAGCCACAAGCTGAACAGCGCAATCGCTCAGGCATACTATGCGAAAAAACAGGGCTTAAAGGGCGTTACAACCGAAACGGGCGCGGGTCAGTGGGGAACTGCTCTTTCTATGGCTTGTTCATATTTCGGTCTGGACTGCCGCGTTTATATGGTTAAATGCTCGTATGAACAAAAGCCGTTCCGCCGCGAGGTTATGAGAACCTACGGCGCGAGCGTTACACCCTCTCCGTCCGAAACAACGGCTGTCGGAAGAAAAATTCTCGCCGAATTTCCCGGAACATCGGGCTCGCTCGGCTGCGCGATCTCGGAAGCTGTCGAGGCAGCCTCAGGAATGGACGGATACCGCTACGTTTTAGGTTCTGTTCTGTCGCAGGTGCTGCTCCACCAGACGATAATCGGTCTTGAATCAAAAACGGCAATGGATAAATACGGGATTAAGCCTGATATTATTATAGGCTGCGCCGGCGGCGGCTCGAACCTCGGCGGTCTTATTTCACCTTTTGTCGGCGAAAAAATTAAAGGAAACGCCGATTATCAGATTATCGCCGTCGAACCTGCGTCCTGTCCGTCCCTCACCCGCGGTGTTTACGCCTACGATTTTTGCGATACAGGCGCAGTTTGCCCTCTCGCAAAAATGTATACGCTCGGAAGTACATTTATCCCCTCTTCCAGTCACGCCGGCGGTCTGCGCTACCACGGAATGAGCAGCATAGTTTCCCAGCTTTACGCCGATGGGCTTATCGAGGCACGCTCGGTTGAACAAACAGCCGTTTTTGACGCGGCAACAAAATTCGCAAGAATAGAGGGAACGCTCCCCGCCCCCGAAAGCAGCCACGCAATTCGCGTTGCGATCGACGAAGCGCTGAAATGTAAAGAAACAGGCGAAGAAAAGACGATTCTTTTCGGACTTACGGGAACAGGTTATTTCGATATGTACGCCTACGAAAAATTCAACAACGGCGTTATGGGCGATTATATCCCGACCGATGAAGAACTTCAGGCTAGCATGGCGAGAATGCCGAAAATCTGAAAATAAAAAAGACGGATTTTCCGAAAAGGAATTTCCGTCTTGGCTTGTCGAAAAAGACAAAAAGAAAAGAAAAAGATTGGGGACGCCCTCCCCAAACCCACGCCAAAGGGATTCAATCCCTTGAAATCCCGTTTTATGCTGCAATTTCCCCTGATCTATCAGATCAAAAATCTTAGCAAAATGACTCAAAGTTATCTTTCAATAGACTGAATGCGCCTTGGTTATTCAAGGCGCATTTGTTTTATCTGAATTCTATCACCTGTCGTAGATCAGGAAAGAATGCTCCTAATCTGTTCCTCGGACATACCGCTGGCTTTCATCTTGGCTATAATAGCATCTCGCTGTCGTTTCTCGCCAATAGCAATGCCTTGTTCCTTGCCACGTTTCTCGCCAATAGCTATACCTTTTTTCTCGCCAATTTCTATACCTTCAGCTATACCTTTTTCTGTCGCCTGTCGCATCATTGACGCTTCATCGTGGAGAGCCTTTTCACGCAGGCGGGCAATTTCGCGTATTCTGGTGTCCTCGCTCATATCATAGATAACGCGCACCGCTTTCTGGATAGCCGGCATACTTGTTGCTTCTACCATTTCAAAATCCTCCTCACTATCAGCGTTAATGAATCGCAGCCACTGTTCGCGGCTTGTTTTCGGATTCTTACTTATTTTTTTCAGCTCAAAGAAGTGCATACTGAATTTATCGGAAAACACTTCGTCTTTACCCTTTATCATCGCCGCAATCTCGGTGTGATAATCGTCGCCCTCGAACATATTGAAATTGATAATATTAATCGTTATCGTCTGCTTCAGCGTACCGTAATCCTCGCCGCTTTTCAGCTCCGAGGTGTACAGCTTCGCCCAGTAAAACAGCGTTCTATCGCGATAGTCATTGTCGATTTTAACTTGAATTTCAACATTAACAAGCTTGTCGTCAACATTAAGGCTCAGATCCAGCCTGCTGAACTTACTCGCGATCGTTTCGGGCGGCAGTTCGGGATTGGAAATAATTATTTCCTTTATGCTTTCAGGTGGGATATCAAGCATACTTGACACAAAGGAGTGCAGTAAATCCTTATTTTCGGTGAACAGCTTCTTGAAAATTACGTCCAACTTAGCCGATACAACATCGCGTCCCATAAAAATCCCCCCTAATTGTTGATCATCATGTATTATCTGTCAAAGCTCTGTTTTTCTTTATTATACACCAAAGCCCGTTGTTCTGTCAAGTCAAATTGCCACTTGTATTTCCTGTTAAAATAAACAAACAGAGCAGTATCACACCTGCGGCGCTGCTCTGCTTCAGACTGTCGAAAAAGACGAAAAGAGAGAAAAAAGAAATTTGGGACGCCGTCCCCAAACCCCTGCCAAAGGGAATTATTCCCTTTGGAATCCCATTTTTTGCTGCAAATTGCACCGATCTATCAGGTCGATAATCTTGCAAAACGACACTATACTCTCCAAAACAGGTTTTTCAACAAGCTGAAACAGAGCAGTGTCACACTTGCGACGCCGCTCTGTTTATTTCTAATCATTTTTTTCAAGAATACAAACGCAGGTCGCGCCTATCCCCTCGCCTTTAAGCCCTAACCCCTCCTCGGTGGTTGCCTTAACGCTCACCTGTTCGGGAGAAGCCTTGCATACCCGCGCAATATTTTCACGCATCTGTTCGATGTACGGCGCGAGCTTCGGCTTTTCGGCGGAAATTGTCGCGTCAAGGTTGGATAAACGATAGCCGCGCTCTTCAATTAACGCGACAACGTGTTCCAGAAGCTTCATACTGTCCGCGTCCTTGTACTTCGGGTCGGTGTCGGGGAAATGCTTGCCGATATCGCCGAGCGCGAGCGCACCCAGAAGCGCGTCACAAACCGCGTGAACCAGAACGTCCGCATCCGAGTGTCCTAAAAGACCCAAATCGCACGGGATTTCTACCCCGCCGAGAATCAGCCGCCTTTCGGGAACGAGCCTGTGAACGTCGTAGCCGTGACCTATTCTGAACATTTTTTCTCCTTTCCCCGCGTATATTTCGCCAATAGGAATGTCCGCGGGAGTTGTTATTTTGATATTTTTTGGACAGCCTTCGGCGATTTTCACTCTGATACCGAGCTGTTCCGCGAGCGAGGAGTCGTCCGTAACCGCCCCACTGACCCCGCACATTTTCTCGTAAAGCTCTCTCTTGAACACCTGAGGGGTCTGTGCGGAAAAAAGGCTGCTGCGCGGCGGTGTCGCCGTAATAAAGCCGTTTTCCGCTTTTTTTACAGTGTCCGTAACAGGAACAGCTGCGATAGCCGCGCCCGTTTCCTCCGCCGCCTTAACGACGTTTTCGATAAGCGCAGGTTCAGCAAACGGCCGCGCACCGTCATGTACAGCAACATAATCGCACTTTCCCGCAAAGCCGAACGCGATTTTTGCCGACTCCGCGCGGTCTTTTCCACCCGCGCAGACAGCCTTCAGCTTTGTGATTTTATGTTTTTGACATTCGCTCAGTATTGCCTCGCGGTCGGTTTCTCTTGCGGCAATGATAATTTCGGAAATCTCGCCGCATTTCTCAAAATTCAGCGCTGAACGCATAAGTACGGGAATCCCGCCGAGTTCAAGAAGCTGTTTATTTGTTCCGTTCATTCGCGTGGACGAGCCCGCCGCGAGAATAATCGCACTGCAAGTCATTCTGCTCTCCTTTAGCTTTTGGTTGAAATTTCTAAATAAACGTTCTGTTTGTCGATATAAATATTTTTTGTTTCATTGTATACTTTTTCTATAAAGTCAAGATTTTCAATGAATATTTGCGTCCCTGTTTCTTCGATTTGGCTAAACTCTGCGAGCGTCTTTTCGCCTATAGACCTGCTCGTGCTTTTTATGACCGTGCCCTTGTCCGCAAGCCATTCGCCAGCCTGACCATCTTTTAATACCGGAATACTTCCTATAATACTTCCAACTGTTTTAACCCCGTTCCCGCGCCATTAAGAATGTGCCTGTCAATCGAAGCTATCGTTGATTTTTCAAGGATCTTATAGCAGTCGGAATGAAGCCTTGAATAAGCCGCTGAGCGTTCCTCAATCTTTGATTTAAGACAAATAATATAGTCGCTTTGAAAATTTCCTAAAAGCAGAGCTTCCAGATAGGACGAGAATGAGAATGCATACAGCGAAATCCGATAGTATGTAAACAAATTTTTCAACTTTTCCTGCCTTTTATCAACCGAACCTTGGGTTATACATTGCGCTGCCAGCCTTTATAGCTTCCACGATCTGCTTTTGATAAAATCCGATATTCTTTTCAGAGGTTCGTTTTCAATAAGGGGCTTGCCCCGTCATGTCACAAAAGTTGTGTAACGTGGCAAGGGTTGGCTTTGCCAACCTGCCATTCAGTAGGGGATTGTATCCCTACTGAATGGCAAATGGAACCCGCCGCCTAAGAGGCGGGGGACATCTTGCCGAAGTTATTGTCTTTTTTATTGAGTTTAAGCGTGTTCGCGGCGTCATCGCTATTGACCCAGCGAAACAACTTATCATCCTGCACCGTTATCGTCTGAGAAGCTGTCCGAAGCGAAGGCAAGAAAGAAGCAACCGCCGCGCCAAGCAGACCGAGCTGTTCAATTGGAAGCTTAACCGTATTAAGCGTAGAAGGATCAACCGCAGCTTCTACGAGCATTGCTTCTGCGTTTAACGCAATTTCCACAGAAACGTATTTTTCGACAGACTTACTGTTTCCGAATAAATTCAGAATGCCATTCCTACTTGATTTCATAACCGTTCATTCCTTACTGCAATTTCCGTTAAAACCAGCTTCCTCCCGATAAATCCCGCCGCGTAAGTTCGGGTTTCACTGCGGATCGTAACCCGGACAGCCGCCTTTTTTCCGCCGCCGCGAACGGTCAGCTTCGCGTAACCGCAAGGGATTGCTGCGGCTGTACAGGTATGCGGGAGCAGTTCAATCTGTTCTCCGCCGACGCAAAGCGAAAACAGTTCATCGGAAAATTTACCGCTTTCCATTCGGCATATTTTTACTGTTCCATACTCGTGGCGCTTACCGCCGCCCGCCGCACAGCGTTCCATATCCTCGATATCCGTTCCGTCCCAGAGGATAACGCCGCTTTCCTCGGCAAGCTCGCGCGCCTGTCGGGTAAAAGTTGAATTTGTGATAACCGCCGCGCCCGAACACTTATAATACGGCATTGCGGCGATAGCTTCCTGGACGGCTTTAACACCAACGGGACGCGAGAAGCGTTTACACTGCAACACCGTTCGCTCGCCGTCCAGAAGGATAATAAAGTCTGCCCCAAAATCGCCGGTAGCAGGCGTTTCCTCTGCAATTTGAACCCCATTAGCGGACAGAAGCTCCGCCGAATATCTTTCAAACTCAATCCCTGTCATCTCGTCCGCGCTTTTTCTCTCGCTTTTGCCAAAAGCAATTGCAGCCAGAAACAGCACGAGTAAAATCGCGGCAGCTGCACCAAAAATATACCAAAAAGTCACTTTTTGATCAGCCTTTTCACTTCGTAATAGAGCCGGTACATTTCCTGCACGCTATTTTCGAGGAAGTAATAGTGCATAACGTACGGCACGGTCAGCGCGAGAAACAGGAGCGACAGCCCGACAGTCAAGAGCGTTGCCCCGCCCGCTAGCATAAAGAACGAGATCACGGTCATAATCGCGAACGTCATTGTAACGATCAGATGGACGAGCCGTTCGTGCTGATAAAAGCCAATTCTTGTGAGCATTTCCTCGGCGAGGTTTTCGCTTATCTCGTTAGCTGAAATTTTACGTTTTACTTCTTTGATATAGTCCTTTATTTCGTTTTTCATGCTGCTCTCCTTTTTGCAACGGTGGGTTAAGCGAGGGGACGGATCCCCCCTTTTTCGGGGAGAACGGCTAACCGTAGCTTCCTGCCCCTAAAAATATGCCGCGTCGGAAGCAAAGCTGAAATAAGCTTTTCCAACGCGGCACATCTGTATTTTACTTAGAAATCTTGTCGTCAACTTCCTTCTTGAGCATCGCGCAAAGCTCGTCAACGCTGAGTACCCCAACGTCCTCGCCCGAACGCGCTCTTACGGAAATTTTTCCGCTCTCAACCTCGTTGTCGCCGATAACAAGCATATACGGAACCTTCTGCATCGTCGCTTCACGGATCTTAAAGCCAATCTTTTCGCTTCTGGTGTCCATTTCAACACGAATGCCAACCGCGTTAAGCGCAGCCTTTACCTGTTCGCTGAACTCGTTGTGTCTGTCGGCAATCGGAAGTATCGAAACCTGTACAGGCGCAAGCCAAAGCGGGAATTTGCCCGCGTAATGCTCAGTGAGAATACCGATAAAACGCTCGATCGAACCAAACGCAACGCGATGAATCATTATCGGCTGGTGCTTCTGACCGTCCGCTCCCGTGTATTCCGCGCCGAATCTCATCGGTAACTGGAAGTCAAGCTGAATCGTTCCGCACTGCCATGTTCTTCCGATCGAATCCTCAAGGTGGAAGTCAATTTTCGGTCCGTAGAACGCACCATCGCCCTCGTTTACAACATACGGCATATTAAGCTCGTCAAGCGCACGCTTTAAGCCATTTGTCGCCATCTCCCAATCTTCAAGCGAACCAAGGTGATCTTCGGGCATTGTAGAAAGTTCAACGTGATACTTAAATCCGAAAAGCGTGTAAACCTCATCAATAAGCCGCACAACACCCTTGATCTGGTCGGTGATCTGCTCGCGCGTCATAAAAATGTGCGCGTCGTCCTGTGTGAAGCAGCGTACTCTCATAAGTCCGTGAAGCTGTCCTGATTTCTCGTGACGGTGTACAAGTCCAAGCTCGCCCAGCTTCATCGGCAGATCCTTGTACGAACGCGGCTCCATCTTGTACACAAGCATTCCGCCCGGACAGTTCATCGGCTTAACCGCAAATTCGGTTTCATCGATCGTTGTCGTGTACATATTGTCCTTATAGTGATCCCAGTGTCCCGACGTTTCCCAAAGCTGACGGTTTAGCATTATAGGAGTGCTGATTTCCATATACCCCTCGCGCTCGTGAATTTCGTGCCAGTACTTTAAGAGCGTGTTCTTTAAAATCATTCCCTTAGGCAGGAAGAACGGGAAGCCCGGACCCTCGTCCATAAGCGTAAACAAACCAAGTTCCTTACCGATTTTTCTATGGTCGCGCTTTTTCGCTTCTTCAATTCTGTTAAGATATTCCGCGAGAGCCTCCTTTGTGGAGAAAGCTGTTCCGTAAATTCGGGTCAGCATCTTGTTCTTCTCCGAACCTCTCCAGTAAGCACCCGCAACGGAAGTGAGCTTAAACGCCTTAACCGATGAGGTTGACATAAGGTGAGGTCCAGCACAAAGGTCAGTAAAATCGCCCTGCTTGTAGAACGAAATAGGCTCGTTCTTACCTGCGTGTTCCTCGCAAAGCTCGACCTTATACGGTTCGCCCGCCTTTTTCAGATACTCAATAGCCTCGTTGGGCGACAGTTCAAACTGTTCAAGGCGAATCCCTTCCTTAACAATTTTCTTCATTTCAGCTTCGATTTTTTCGAGGTCGTCTGTCGTAAACGGCGTTTCAACGTCAAAATCGTAGTAGAAGCCGTTGTCGATAGCGGGTCCTATCGCAAGCTTAACATCGGGGAAAAGACGCTTAACAGCCTGCGCGAGAATATGCGAAGCCGTGTGGCGGAAAGTTCTTCTTCCGTCCTCATCGTCAAAAGTCAGGATTTCAAGTTCGCAGTCGCTGTCAACGGTAGTTCGTAAATCACACACCTTACCGTTAATTTTAGCCGCGCACGCCGCCTTTGCAAGTCCACCGCTTATTTCCTTTGCGATTTCAAATGCGCTTTTACCCGCCTCAAATTCGCGGACAGTTCCGTCCTTCAATGTGATTTTCATTTTCTTCCGTTCCTTTCACTGCTAAACAGTTTTCTTCATTTTGTATCACCTGATACAAATTTAATTGTACCACGTTCGCGTGTTTTTGTCAATATTTTTGTGCAGTTTTGCCGCCGAAATGCATATTTTTGAAAAAATTGGAAAGTTGTAAAATAAAATAGCCAAAAAGAAAGACTCATATTGAGA
>CAZAXM010000039.1:0-18460 GCA_964489095.1 uncultured Ruminiclostridium sp.
TATTACTTTTTTAAAAACGTTTTCAGTAAATTTAATTAAAGTAATCTATATCTTGTATTTTAAGCGGGAAAAATATCAATATATATGATTATTTTCGTCAATGTTACGAAAAATTGATATTGAATTTGTGTATATTGTTCAAAATGTTGTAAACCGTATAAATCGGGTAAAATGTTTTTATAAATATTGACAAAACGCATAATATTTGATATAATATAAGAGTGTCAATAGGGCAAATTGACGCTATCCTGTAAAGAAGAGGAAGCCTATGGAAGTTATTCTGAAAGCCGAAAATGTATCCAAAAGCTTTAAAATAGGCGACGGAAATATTGTAAACGCCCTCACAGATGTTAATCTTACCGTTAAAGAGGGTCAGCTTGTATGTCTTCGCGGACGTTCGGGTTCGGGTAAGACTACCCTTATAAATATTCTCGGCGCACTCGACAGGCAGGATAATGGTAACGTTTACTTTTGTGGAGAAGATATAGGAGCTTTAAGCGACGAAAAGCGCGACGCACTGAGGAGAAAGAAACTTGCTTTCGTATTCCAGTCGGTTGCTCTTATCTCTACAATGACCGCTTACGAAAATGTTGAATTTGCGCTCCGGCTTGCGGGAACTCCGATTTCCGAACGAAGCAGGAGAGCAAAGGAATGTTTAGCGCGGGTCGGTCTTGAGAAACGTATGAAGCATCGTCCCGGAGAACTTTCGGGCGGTGAACAGCAGCGCGTCGCGATTGCGAGGGCTGTTTCACATAAGCCGAAAATAATTTTCGCCGATGAGCCGACCGCCGCTCTCGATACGCAGACGGGAATAGCTGTTATAAAGCTTTTTCAGGAACTTGTAAAAGAGGACGGGATAACGGTCGTAATGACGACGCATGATGAAACTATGATGGAACTTGCGGACGTTGTTTACACGCTCAACGACGGAAAAATTACGGACATATCCGAACGCACTATACCATTATAATATATAAGGAGATAATATGCCGAAAAGAGTTCTTCTCGCGCCTCCTGAAAATGTGATGGTAAGGTGCGATAATCTCGTTAAAATATATAAGACTTCCGAAGTTGAGGTCATGGCGCTTCAGGGGCTTGACCTTACGGTTGAACGCGGAGAAATAATGGGAATTGTCGGCGCGAGCGGTTCAGGTAAATCGACCCTCCTGAATATGCTCGGTGGGCTTGATAAACCGTCTGCGGGAAGCTTATTTATTGACGGAAAGGATATGCTGAAGCTCGGTGAAAAGGAGCTTATTGAATACAAGCGGCGGACGGTAGGTTTTGTATGGCAGAAAAATGCCAGAAACCTTATTCCGTATCTTACAGCGGTTGAAAATGTTGAAATGCCGATGCTTTTAAGCGGATACAGCAACCGCAGAAAAAGAGCAGAGGAGCTGCTTGATATGGTAGGTCTTTCCGCCAGAAAAAATTCACTTTTAGGTCAGATGTCGGGCGGCGAACAGCAAAGATGCGCTATCGCTATCGCGCTGAGTAATAACCCGAAGCTGCTGCTTGCAGACGAGCCAACGGGCGCTGTTGACACAAAGACCGCTAACAATGTTTTAGACGTTTTTAAACGTTTAAATAAAGAAACGGGAGTTACCGTTATCATCGTTACCCATGATACGAATCTCTCAAAATCAATCGATCGCGTAGTTGCCATACGCGACGGTAAAACCTCAAGTGAGCTTATCAGGAGAAAGCCGGTTTCTTATGAAGGTATCTCATTTGAAAAGCTCGGCGAGCTTAAACAGCAGGAAATCCGCGATATGCAGGAAAATCAGAGCCACGATGAACTGATTGTCCTGGATAGGGCGGGACGGCTGCAAATTCCGAGAGATTATCTCGAAGCACTTGGAATAAAGGGCGGCGATAAGGTCTGTGTAGAGCTTGAAGAGGATAAAATTTCTATTTATAAGCAGTAATGCTTTTCAAGGGTCAACTCAAAGAGAAAGGTGGAGCTAATTTTGGGCAACAAGAAGAAAAAAATGCTTGCCGCTATGCTTGCGGCAGCTATCCTGGTAACCTCTCAGCCTGTTGTTTTCGCAGAGGAAGAAACAGCAGCAGAGAATGAACAGGTGCAGTCAGCGGATAATCCCGCGGAAGATGGCGGTGAGGTTTCTACTATCACCAACATTATGAGTACGGGAAACCGCGATAATACGTACAGTGCGTATTATACGAAGTACAGCGGAGAAAATGCTCCCGATAAGGAGATCGTTATAAGCGCTAAGGAAGCAAAAATCTCCGAGGGAACAGACGGCGGACTTCCCGAATACTCGATCGAAAAGTACGAGGGCGAGGACGACTGCTTCGTCTGGACGAACAATCAGGGAAAAGTAAGCTTTGATTTTGAAGTCGAGGAAACGGGTATTTACAATATGGAAATGTTGTATTACACGATTGCGGGAAAGAGCACGACCGTTGACCTCGGAATTATGCTTGACGGAGAATATCCCTTTACCGCCTGTAAGGATATAACCCTCGACCGCTACTGGGTCGACGCGACCGCAATCCGTAAGGACAGCCGCGATAACGACCTTAAGCCTACACAGGTTGAAAAGGATATGTGGGTAAATTATCCCATTAAGGATAAAGAGGGTCTTTTTAACAACCCCTACATATTCTATCTTGAAAAGGGAACTCATACCCTTACCCTTGAGGGTATCCGTGTAAATATTGCCCTTAAAACAATTACCTTTAAAAATTACGAGGAGCTTCCCGATTACGAAAAGCCCTCCTTTACGGCAACTCCCGCCCTTACAAATGTGAACGATATCGGTACCAAGACCATTCTCGTTCAGGCGGAATCGCCTCTCTACAAAACTTCCTCTACACTTTATGCAACCTACGACAGAACCTCCAGCAAGACTAATCCTTCGCACCCCACAAAGCAGCGTTATAACACGATAGGAAGTGCGACATGGAAAAAGTCAACTCAGGCTATAACCTGGAGCTTTACGGTTCCTAACGACGGTTACTACAAATTTGCGTTCAAGGCAAGACAGAACACAATGCGCGGCTTTTATTCAAACCGCCGTATCTACATTGACGGCGTTGTTCCGAACAAGACCCTTGACTGCGTAGGTTTCGCTTATGACGCAAACTGGTACACACAGGTTCTTAAGGACGACGACGGTAACGATATGTATCTTTACCTTACTGCGGGCGAACATACCATTACAATGGAAGCTGTTCCCGGCGACATCGGTGAGATCATGCGCCGTCTTGACGACCTTGTTTACACGCTTAACTACTATTACAGACGTATACTTATGATCACGGGTCCTGACCCTGACGAGTACAACGACTATATGGTTGATATTCAGATTCCTGAGCTTATCCCGACATTTGAATCAGCGATCGAAACACTTTACGCTGAAAAGGCGAATATTGAACAGCTCGGACAGGGATCTGAAGCTTCCTCGCTACAGTCGCTCGCTGTTATTTTACAGCGCTGCTGCGACAAGCGCGACGATATCCCGACTATGGTCGGAACTCTTAAGGACTATATTGCTTCCGTTTCCGCTTGGATGCGTGACTACCGCGACCAGCCTTTAGAGCTTGACTACTTTGAAATCTACACCGATAATGAGCAGCCTTCCGCTGCTAACGGCAACTTCTTCGAGGAGTTCGCTTTCGGCTTCCAGTCCTTTATTGGTTCCTTCTTCGAGGACTATACGATGCTTTCCGATTCGACCGAAAAGTCCATCAACGTATGGGTTTCGCTCGGACGTGACCAGGCAACAGTTGTTAAGGATCTCGTTGATAACGACTTTAACCAGAACAATCAGGGTGTAAATATTTCCATTAACCTCGTACAGGGCGGTATCCTTGAAGCTACCCTCGCAGGAAAGGGTCCTGATGTAGCGCTCTTCCTCGGCGGCGACTTCCCAATCCAGTGCGCGGCGCGTGACCTGCTTGTTGATATTTCGACATTCAACGACTACAAAGAAATCGTTGAAAGCCGCTTTACCGACAACATTATGACGCTTTACACCTACAACGGCGGTGTTTACGGACTTCCTGTTTCACAGTCGTTCCCGATGATGTTCTACCGTACCGATATTCTTGAAGAACTCGGCGTTGATGAAATTCCTCAGACCTGGGACGAGCTTATCGACATTATCCCTGTTTTACAGCGCTCGTACTTAACAGTCGGACTTCTTTCGCCCGCCTCTAACCTTTCAAGCTCGGTATTTGAATCCGGCGATACTTTCTCAATGCTCGTATTACAGTCCGGCAACAATATGTATGTTGACGACCTCACAAAGACTACTTACGATAAGAAGGTTGTTGTTGACACATTCAAGCAGTGGACAGACTTCTACACGATCTACGACTTTGAACAGACTTATGACGCATTCTCACGTTTCAGAACAGGGGAAATGCCAATCATAATCCAGAACTACACGTTCTTTAACCAGCTTACGGTTTCCGCCCCCGAAATTAACGGTCTTTGGGACTTTACACTTGTTCCCGGAACTCCTGTTGTTGACGAAAACGGAAACAAGACCGGCGAGATCTCTCACGCAGCAAACTCCGGCAGCTCCGGCGCGGTTATCTTTAATAAGTGCCCCGATATAAACGCTGCATGGACGTTTATAAAGTGGTTTACCTCCGATGAGATCATGGTTCAGTACGGACGTACCATTGAAGGTCAGATGGGTCAGATGGGACGTTTCGATACCGCGAACGTAAATGCACTTTCTCAGCTCCCGTGGTCAACCGCGGAATATAATAAGATTTCAGCCCAGATGAACCAGACAGTTGAAATTCCGATTATCCCCGCTTCCTATGCGACAACCCGTCACGTAAAGAACGCTTTCCGCGCGGTTGTAAACGACACATGGAATCCGAGATATGCGCTTTCTTCCTATAACAGAGATATCAACTCCGAAATCGAAAGAAAGAACACCGACCTTTCAACGTTCGGCAATTAACAAAAGAGGAGGAATCGAGCTTTGGCTAAAAAAGAACAGGTAATGTATATCGAGGATAATAAATTCCGGTATACGTTGATGCAGATGAGGAGGAATATCGGAGTCTACGGACTTATCGCTCCGTTCTTCATTCTGTTTACCATATTCACACTTATTCCCGTATTGATTTCGCTCCCGATGGGCTTTACGAACTTCAATATGGCGCAGTTCCCACAGTGGGTAGGACTTTCAAACTTCTACTCCCTGTTCCTCGAGGACGAGGTTTTCTTAAAGGCAATTGAAAATACGCTTGTTTTTGCGGTTGTAACAGGTCCGCTCAGCTACTTCCTTTGCTTTATCCTCGCCTGGCTTATAAATGAGCTTCCCGGACCGCTTAAAACGTTATTTACATTCGTTTTCTATGCTCCGACGCTTGCGGGTAATATCTACTCGACATGGCAGCTCATTTTCTCCGGTGATACATACGGTATCGCAAACGCTTACCTTATCGACCTCGGTATCACAAACGGTGCGATCCAGTGGCTCACCGACGCGAACTACATTATGGGAGTACTTATTGTTGTTCAGCTCTGGATGGCTCTCGGCGCAGGCTTCCTTGCAATCCGTGCAGGTCTTCAGGGTATCCCCCGCGACCGTTACGAGGCGGGCGCTATCGAGGGTATCAAGAACAGAGCGCAGGAACTTATCTACGTAACGATTCCCGCTATGGGTCCGCAGCTTATGTTCGCGGCGGTTATGCAGATCACAAGCTCGTTTACAGCGGGTGATATCGGTCGTTTCCTTACGGCATTCCCGACAACCGACTATGCAGGTCATACTATTATGACGCACGCATTCGACTACGGCTCTATCAGATATGAAATGGGATATTCTTCCGCAATATGCTTCGTGCTGTTTGTGGTAATGCTTGTAGCAAACTGGGGTATCAAGAAGTTACTCGGCAAATATCTCGATTAACAACAAGAGGAGTCACCGCACAATTGCAAAAAAAATTGTACGGTGAAGCCCGACTAAAAATAAACTTCTGAAAGGACGGTAGTCATGAGGATTAGAAAATCCAGAAAAAAATATGGCGGAAGCCTCGGCGGCGATATTGCCATATTTATACTCTTAACACTGCTCGGACTGTTTATGCTTTTCCCGATTTATCTTTCAGTTATTCAGTCCATCAAGCCCCCTGAGGAATTATTCCTCTTCCCGCCTAAGCTTTATGCTATGGCGCCCACAAACCAGAACTTCGTTGACCTTATGAACACGGCTTCTAATATGTGGGTTCCCTTCTCGCGTTACATATTCAACTCCGTTTTCGTAGCGATCGTTGTAACCGTAGCGCAGCTCATCTTCTCCTCTTCGGCAGCATATGCGCTGTCTAAGGTAGCTTTCCCCGGAAAGGCTGCACTCAATAAGATCATCGAGGTAGCCCTCCTCTTTACAAGTACTGTTCTCTTTATCATGCAGTATATGGTTATGGCGACGATCGGTCTTATCGACACCTATTTCGCAATCACGCTCCCTTATATAGCAACTCCTATGGGACTGTTCCTTATGCGTCAGTTTATGGGTCAGATCCCCGACGCTATGATTGAAGCCGCTCACCTTGACGGCGCGGGACACACCAGAATCTGCTGGCAGATCGTAATGCCGAACGTTAAGCCTGCATGGCTCACGCTTATGATCTTCGCTTTTAACGGCGCTTGGCAGATCACAGGCTATTCCTTCATCTATAACGAAGCGTTAAAACCTATTCCTACTGTTTTACAGCAGATTACAGCTTCAGGTATCGCTCGTGCGGGCGTTGCCGCGGCGGCTGTCGTAATCCTGATGATACCGCCTATGCTGATATTCGTTCTCTGCCAGAGCTCGGTTGTTGAAACAATGGCACAGAGCGGACTTAAAGACTAATCTCAATATAGAAAGGAATGATTTTAATGCGGTTTATGAAAAAGCTTACCGCTTTTGTCTGCATCGGCGCTATCGCGGTTACTTCTTTCGCGGTTACAGCTTCAGCAGATGAACCGTATACCGGCTACAACTACGACTGGTGGGGCGATCCTATCCCTTCACAGAACGGATTCGTTGTAGATAAGACGGTAAACGGAAACGACCTCGGAGTAGGTACACTCTCCGAGCCAAGCGATATGTACATTGATATGGACAACGAAAAGTTCTATATCGCGGATAGTAAGAACAACCGGATCGTTGTCACAGACGAAAGTTTTACCGCTGAAACAACATACGTTATCAGCCAGCTTTCTTACAGCACGGAATTTCCCGAAAGTAAAAGTACAATAAAGCAGACAACTTTTAACGCTCCGACGGGTATTTATGCGAGAACCGATAAGGACGGAAATACGCTTATTTACGTTGCCGATTCAGGTAATCAGCGCGTAGTCTGCTTTAACCAGGACCTTGAGATCGAAATGGAATATGTCCGTCCGTCAAGCGACGTTTACGACGCACAGGTTACGTTCAATCCGAAAAAGGTAACGGTTGACAGCGCGTTCAACGTTTACGTTGTTGTTCCCTCTATTACACAGGGTACTGTTCAGTTCTCCGCTGATGGAACGTTCAACGGCTACTATGGTGCGAACCGTGTAAACGCTACCGCGGAAGTTATCGCTCAGCAGTTCTGGAAGCTCATTTATACACGTGAGCAGATCATTAAGATGAGAAAGAACGTAGCGATCGAGATCTCAAATATCGACATTGACGATGAAGGTTTTATCTACACGGTAACAGAGAGCCGCACGTCTGACACGGATATTCTTAAAAAGCTCAACCCCGCAGGTACAAACATATTCACAAACCTCGGTTATGACCAGTACACCTACGGCGATTACGCGCAGTATTACTACAAGGGTAAGAATTACACCTCGGCGATATGCGACGTAGACGTAGACGAAAACGGAACGATCTATCTTCTCGACTTCGCTACGGGACGAGTTTTCCAGTACACTGACGAATGTGACCTTTTATTCATCTTCGGCGGTAAGGGAACTCAGAAGGGTACTTTCACTTCCGTTTCGGCTGTCGAAGCTCACAACGGAAAGGTTTACGTTTCCGACTCTCGTAAGAACAACATCACGATTTTCAAGCAGACAGAGTTCGGTGAAATTGTTCAGAACGCTATCTGGCTTTATAACGAGGGACTTTACGATGAGGCAAAAGAGCCTTGGGAAGAAGTACTCCGCCGCGACGGTAACTACTGGCTCGCTTACATCGGTTTAGGTAACGCCTATCTTAACCAGGGCGACTACGGCACCGCTCTCGATTACTTCTACCGCAACTCCAGAGCAGGCTACAACAGAGCCTTCAAGAGCTTCAGAATCGAGTTCATCAGAGCAAACTTCACTTGGATGCTTATAATAATCCTCGTGATCATACTCGCGCTTGTTATATGGAGTATGGTCAAGAAAAGACGGCTCAAAAAGAAAAAAGGGGGTAATAAGTAATGAGATTTGATCTTGACTTACCGGCGTGGAAATGGCCTTTCTACGTTGCAAGACACCCCTTTGAGGGATACGACGATTTACGTTGGAAAAAGGGCTATAATATGAAGGTCGCTTGGGTGATCGTTGCTCTGTTCTTCCTTATTACAGTCGCTCAGGCACAGCTCACGGGCTTCCTTTTCAACGACACCTACGTTAAGGTATTCAACATCATTCCGTACTTCTCATCGTCGGTTATACTTTTTGTGACATGGGTTGTCGGAAACTGGTCGCTTTGTACGCTGTTCGACGGCGAGGGAACTATGAAAAACATTTTCTGCGTTTCCGCTTATGCGCTTGTTCCTTATCTTATCACACAGGTTGTCTGCATTATCGCAAGTAACGTTCTCTTAAGGACGGAATCCGGCTTTATGTTCTTCTTCCAATATCTTGGAATAGCGTGGTCGGTTGTTCTGATGATTTCGGGAATGAAAACCGTTCATCAGTATAGTATCCCGAAAACTCTGGTCGCAATGTTTTTCACGATCATAGCGATGGTTATCATACTCTTCCTCGCGGTTCTTTTACTTACATTGTTCCAGAACGTATTCGTATTCGGCTACTCCATTTACACGGAGCTGATGTACAGATTCAGTATCTAGCGCAGAAATGGTTCACACAAATCTATTAAATGGTGGTGTAAAAATGCAAATTATGAGAAAAAAGCTCTTATCCGCTGCTATCGCAGCTGTAATTGCCGTTTCTGCCGTTCAGGTTCCCGCGTGGTCGGAGGACGCTCCCGCTGAAACAAGCGAGGGCGAGGCTGTTTCAACCGAAGAGGCTGTTCCTGAAGAAGGGGATTTCGTTTCCGAGGAAGAAGCGTTCGCGGCAATGGAAAAGCAGGCGGAAAACGGTGGGCTTGCGCTCTACGTTGACACAGATAAGTACACCTTTATGGTGGAAAATACCAAGACAGGTCAGAGATGGTGGTCCAGCTTCTACAATACCGACCCTTCACAGAAGGTTCAGGTCAGCAGAAGAAGCACTCTTATGACAGTCGAAGTTGTCGGCACAGAGAGTAAGGCTATGGAAAGCTCAAGAGCTTACGACAGTAATGTTCAGAAAAAGCTTTCTAAAATTGAAAATGGTATTCGTATCGACTTTACCTTTAACAAGTACGAGATGGAAATCCCGCTCGAAATCGTGCTTAATAACGACGGCACTTTTACGGCGACAGTTCCTACCTCCGAAATTAAGGAAAATCGTCCTGAAAACGATGAGGAAGGAAATACAGGCTATCAGCTTATTTCCATTCACATTCTTGAAAACCTCGGCGCTACCGACCGCAGCAAAGACGGTATGATAATCGTTCCCGACGGTTCGGGCGCGGTTATCAACTACAACAACGGCGCTCTTGCGGGTGATAACAACACCTATGAATCCGTAGTTTACGGACGTGATATGGCGGTTGGTCTGCTTAGCGCAGAGCCTGTTGAAGAACAGGTTACTATGCCGGTTATGGGTAGAATTACCCGCGGCGGCAACGGCGATAACGGCCTTGTAATGATCGCGACGGACGGCGACGAATTTTCGACAGTCCATGCGGCTGTTACAGGTCAGAACGTTACCGACCTTAACAACTGCTGGTTTGAATTTATGACAAGAACGACCGATAAGTACTTTATGGGTTCGGCTAACGAGCCGCTTACGGTTTACGAAGCTAACGGTATCAAGTCGGGTGACGTTTCGGTTACCTACTACCCGATCTCAGGCGACGAGCTGAGCTACACAGATGTTGCGGACGTTTACCGCGATTATCTTACGAACGTGCTTGGGGTTGAGAAAAAGACGGAAGCTAATTCCGCTCCGTTCTATCTTACGCTTTACGGCGGAACTGTTAAAACGCAGTCGATCCTCGGCTTCCCCGTAGATGTCCAGACAACGGCTACTACGTATAAGCAGGCGCTTGAAATTGTAAAGAAGCTTGAAGAACGCGGAGTATCCAACATAAAGATCATTTATGAGGACTTCAACGAGGCGGGTATCATCGGAGAGATCGCAGCTTCGTTCCAGTATTCCTCGAAGCTTGGCGGAAAGAACGATTATAAGGAATTCAGCGATTACATTACAGCGCAGGGCTACGAAATTTTCCCGAGCTGTGATATAATGGAGATGAACAAGTCGGGAAACGGCTATTCGTTCACGCTCAACGCTTCAAAGCAGATTTCCAACTCCTACGCAACGCAGACTCCGTTCGAGCTTGCATTTGGTATTCCTCATCTGACGAAGGACAGCTGGACAATTTTAAGTCCCTACTACTTCACAGACCTGTTTGAAAAACTCTCGACCTCGTTCAAGAAAGAGGGAGCGACGGGAATTTCGCTTAACCAGGCTTCATATAAGCTTTACAGTGATTTCAGCCGCAAGAATGCTGACGGAAGATACTATTTCATCAGAACCGACGCGAAGGAAATTATTGAAGAGGGCTATGAAAAGCTTGACAACAGTGGTTTAAAGATTCTCTCCGAAAATGCTAACCAGTACCTTATCAAGTACTCTGATTACATCAAGGACGTTCCGTTGTACTCGTCGAATTACGACATTATTGATTACGACATTCCGTTTGTACAGATGGTTCTCCACGGACTTGTTCCGTACACCACGAAGGCGATAAATAAGAGCGCTAACGCTTCCGAGCTTCGCCTTATGTCGATCGTAACAGGAACTCCCGTTCAGTACGAAATGATGTACACCAACCCGAACAAGTTCACCGACAGCGAATACGATGTACTTTATTATTCGGGATACGAGGGATGGCTTGACATTGCTGCGGGCGAATACAAGCTGTTTAACGACGTAATGTCGAAAGTTTCCGACTGCACGATAACCGACTACGAAAGAATTTCCGATACGGAATATCAGTCAACGTTCTCAGACGGAACAACAATTTATGTAAATCTCGATACGGAGGAAGTAAAGGTAGACGGAACTTCTTACGTGCTTGCAGATTACGGATTGGGGGTAAGCGATTATGAGTGAGCTTGAAAAAGACATGAATACGGAACAGGAAAGCGTTGAATTATCAGGCTTTGGCGAAAGTGAAGCTGTTCCGGACGCTGAACCCGAAATTATGGCGGCGGTCGAAGAGATCGACCCTGCTGCTGAAAACGCACGCAAGTATGCGGGTCACATGACTGCTTCGGCGGCTGCTCTTAACGCAGCGGGCGAGGTTGATATCCGCCGCAGAAAGCCGCGTGAAGAAAAGAAGATCAAGGAAAGTAAGATTTCCTACGAGCGCAGAAAGGGTCTTTACGGCTACGGCTTTATCGCACTCTGGTTTGTCGGAGTTATCTATATGTTCATTATTCCGCTTGTACAGTCGCTCTGGTATTCGCTCAGCTACTGCGAGCTTGTTAGTCAGCCCGACATTATGGAAAAGTACGGAATGGACGGCCCGGGTATCTACACCGAATGGAACGACTTCGGAAACTACAAGAAGGCGTTTACGGAGGACCCGAACTACCCGCAGAACCTTGTTTCATCACTTGGCGAAACGGCGTACTCTGTACCGCTTATCCTCGTTTTCTCGCTTTTCGTTGCACTTTTACTTAACGACAAGTTCAAGGGAAGAACATTTGCGCGAGCGATATTCTTCCTGCCCGTACTGATTGCGACGGGACCTGTTTTACAGGTTATCAACGGTGATATGTTAGCGCAGGGTGTTGGTGAGGCTTCGCAGTTCAGCGCGCTGTTCAAGGCTGACTTTGTACAGGAATTCTTACAGTTTATGGGTCTGAACAACATCAGCCAGTCGTTTGCGGATATGGTTTCCGAGATTACGGGAACGATCCTGAACTTGATCTGGGATTCAGGTATTCAGATTCTT
Source organism: uncultured Ruminiclostridium sp. (assembly GCA_964489095.1). Classification (GTDB taxonomy): domain Bacteria; phylum Bacillota; class Clostridia; order Oscillospirales; family Ruminococcaceae; genus Ruminiclostridium_E. The sequence goes on from CAZAXM010000039.1 coordinate 12,261, forward strand.
ATATTCATCTCGGCGTTACAGCAGATTCCTGTTTCCGCTAAGGAAGCGGCTTCTATGGAAGGCGCTACGGGCTGGGAATTCTTCTGGAAGATAACCTTCCCGACTATCTCGCCTATGATTTTCGCAAACCTTATTTACACAGTTATTGACGCATTCGTAAAGACCGACAACCCCGTAATGCAGCAGGTTATGAGCTATGCGCGTTCCTGGGACTACGGTTTCTCATCGGCTATGGCGTGGGCGTACTTCGTTATAGTAGCGGCAGTTCTCGGTATTATTTCCGCAATTGTATCGAAGTTCATATTCTACCAGGTAGACTAAAGAAAGGAGAGCTTCAATGGACAACAATGAATTTGAAAAAGAATCGGTTGCTTCGGAAGAGGTTACTCCCGAAATGCCTGTGACCGAACCCGAACTTCCCGGACTTGAAGCGAGTCTTGAGTCCGCGGAGGTAAAAGCTGAAACAGCTGCTGTTTCGGCGATCCCCGTAAAAAAATCCAAGCGTCAGCTTAAAAAGGAAGAAAAGAAGCGTCTTAGCCAGTACCACGTTGGAAGCTGGGAGATCATCACCCACTACTTCAAGTACAACGACGAAGAGAAGAAGCACTACCGCTACATTCTCGGCAGACGTGTTTCGGAAAAGGTATGGCCTGTATTCCGCTTCCTTATCCTCTTTGGACTTGCATACGTTATTCTTTATCCTATTCTCTACATGGTTTCGTGTGCGGTCAGACCGCAGGCAGAAATGTCCGACCCGTCTATTCTCTGGATTCCGAAAACGTTCACGATTGACAACCTTGTTGAAACGTGGAACGCGATTGACTATCCTAAGCTTGTATGGGACACGGTCAGCGTAAACGTAGTTTGCTCGATCATACAGGTTCTGACCTGTTCAATTGCGGGCTATGGCTTTGCACGATTCAAGTTTAAGGGTAAAGGACTTCTCTTCGGAATTGTTTTAATGCAGATCATCGTTCCGACTCAGGTTATTCTTATCCCGCAGTTTATGCAGTTCCGTTACTTTGACCCGTTCGGACTTGTTTCGCTCATTTCGGGCGAGGCGTTAAACCTTGCGGACTCTCCGTGGGCGCTTTACTTACAGTCGTTCTTCTGTAACGGTATCCGTGCAGGTCTGTTCATCTTCCTGTTCCGCCAGTTCTTCCGCGGACTGCCCAAGGAACTTGAGGACGCGGCGTACCTTGACGGCTGCGGACCTTTTGAAACATTTGTTAAGGTAATGGTTCCTAACGCGTCGAACTCGTTTTTGACCGTATTTATCTTCTCGGTTGTATGGTACTGGAACGACTCCTACGTTTCGGGTATGTTCTTCACTAAGTCGAACACGATTGCGCTTCAGGTTTCCAACCTCTACAACACGATTTCCGCGTTCTTCAACAACGGTACTCCTACGGGTATCGCTTCCGACTGGCTGGTATGGATTGAAGCGGGCTGCTTACTCTCCATTCTTCCTATCCTCATTATGTACATCTTCCTCCAGAAGAACTTCGTTGAGGGTGTTGAAAGATCGGGTATTGTTGGTTAATTTTTGACAAGTGTCAACTTGCGATTAAGATTAAAGGCTGCTGCGTTGATTCGCAGCAGCCTTTTCGCTTATCGGCGAAGCCGGCGCGCCCGCCGCCGGGGGTGCGCTGTGAGTGGAGCGAACAGCGTACCCTCACTAGGCGGGCGCGCTTCTCCCGTTTTATGCAATGCTTTTAAAGAAAGCAGGTCAGGCAGTATCCCGTAGTCCCGCCGTCAGTCAGGGTGGGGATAAAGCAAAGAGTTTTAAAGGCGGTGCCGTTCACGGCGTGCAGTCCCCGCTTGGGACTGCCGACGGAAACGGCAAAATAATCGCGGTACTTTTAAAAGAAGTGAACTGTCGGAAAAGAAGAAAAGGGAAGAAATACGTTTTCGCTGATTTGTGAGGTCGGCAATTTTAGTAGCCGATGAAGGCTTTTTCAAATGGTTTTAACGAGAAGCTGAAATGAAGCAGGTCAGACAGTACCCCCCGTAGCTCACCGGTAATCACGGATCGAATATTAACAATTGCCCATCAAAGTTACAGCACTTGACAATTCATGAAAAGTATTGTATAATGAAAATCATAAAAGATGAGATAAACCTGCATACGAAAGGAACGTGCGTATGAAAAACACTAACACACCTGCGGCGAGAGGTTCGGCTTCGGGAGTTATGATCCCCGTTTTCGCGGCTGTTGCACTCATTATCAGCTGCGCAATTTACATCGTTTATAAGCTCGGTCAGCAGGACGCTGCCGAGAAATGGGCGGACTACGACGAGTGCGGCTGGTCCTGATATGAATAAACTTAGAACGCTGCTGACAACGCTGATTGTGCTTACTATAACCGCAATCGCCGTTGTCGGCTTTATTCTTGCATGGGATATTTTCGATTTCAGCGGTAAGCTCGATTCGTTCCTCAATACCGATATCTACGGCGAGGAGAAGCCTTTCCACCTCTCTGATGTAAGCGTTAAGGTTGCTCCGTTCGCGTCGTCGGGCGTTCCTGAAGACGAAAGGGAAGCTCTTGAATATTTTTTTACACTTTACTTCGCTTCTCTCGGCGGGTTTTACCGTGAGGATATTTCCGACTGCTTCTCGTTCCAGTCCGAGGACGAGCTTATTGATACGCTCGCTCTCGACTGCGAAATTAACGCTGCGAGATCGGCCGAAACAGATCTTTCCTTTTCGGACTGCGATATAAGCTATACCGTCCTTTCGCGTGAAACAGACCGCGACGGGAACGTCACCCTCTCCGTCCGCTGCGCCTATTCGTTTCGTTACGACAACGGTGTTGATTCAAGCGGGGAAGAGCAGCATACGTTCGTACTGTCCAAAAAAAATAAGAAAACCCTTATAAAAAAACATTCCTCCGATCGACCCGCAAGAAATTGCGCGGGAAAAGCACTCGATAAAGCATTAGCCGAAAGAGGCTTTAACCGAAGCGATATGTCATACACCTACTATTCCGCATACATTAAGCGCGCTGAAACGATCTGCTCCGGGTTTTCCGACGAAATCCGTTCGTACTGTCCAAAAAAAATAAGAAAACCCTTATAAAAAAACATTCCTCCGATCGACCCGCAAGAAATTGCGCGGGAAAAGCACTCGATAAAGCATTAGCCGAAAGAGGCTTTAACCGAAGCGATATGTCATACACCTACTATTCCGCATACATTAAGCGCGCTGAAACGATCTGCTCCGGGTTTTCCGACGAAATCCGTGCGGAATTGTGCAAAAATGACGATGGGACTGTCTTTACAGCAGAGTATGAATACGATAGAACAGCCGCCGCAGAATATGCGGAGGTTTCACATGGCAATTCTGCAAAATACGGCAGCTACGAGGAAAACGATGTGAACTTCTGCTCGCAATGCCTTATTGCAGGCGGGATACCGATGGACGCGCAGGGCGATAAGCTTACCCAGTGGAAGTGGTACGGCTACGAGGAGAATAACGCGCGGGAGCATAGCGGCTGTACAAAAACATGGTACGAGCGCGGACGGTTCTGGACTTACGCTACCGAAAATACAGGCTTCGGCTTAGTCGCCCAGAAATCCGAAACCGCAAGCGTCGGCGATATTGTCCAGCTTCTCGATAACGGTGAGCCGTTTTTACAGGCGATAGTATCAAAGGTAATCGAAAATGAATATTTCGTCTGTACGGACAGCTTAAAAAATATCCCGCTCAGCACTTTTTACAGCGGGGAAATCAGGATCCTTAAAATTATCGGCTATAATACGGCAAATATCTGACTAAGCGTGCGTAAGGGCAGAGGCTTTATCGCGCAATACCTATATAAGGAAGCAAAAATTATGATTATATTTAATTCAAAAGATGTCGCGCTTTATTTCGGCGCAGAGCTTTTATTTAAAAATGTGACCTTCGAGGTCGATAAAAATGATAAGATCGGACTTGTCGGAAGAAACGGCTGCGGGAAAACTACACTATTTAAGCTTATGCGCGGGGAAATGCCTGCCGACGAGGGCGAATTTGTCAAGTCGCAGGATACCACCCTCGGTTATATGGAACAACACGTTGTCCGCGACAGCTCCGTCAGTATGTACGACGAGGTGCTTAGCGTTTTTGCGCCTGTTATAAAGCTGGAAAACGAGCTTGAACAGCTTCACAGCGAAATTGACGGCGGGAATACCTCGCCGGAGCTTCTCGAAAAACAAATGCTCCTGCAGGAAAAATTCGAGGCTATGGGCGGGCTTACCTATCGGACGCGCGCGATGAGCAGCCTTCTCGGACTCGGCTTTTCACAGGACGAACAGGATAAGCCCGTTTCCGTGCTTTCGGGCGGCGAAAAGGCAAAGGTCCAGCTCGCTAAGCTGCTCCTTTCGGGCGCAAATATGCTTCTCCTCGACGAGCCGACCAACCATCTCGATATACCCGCGCTCGCGTGGCTTGAAAAATTCCTTCTCGATTATAAGGGCGCGTATATTATTATTTCACATGACCGGTTTTTCCTCGACCGTGTAACAAACCGCACCTTTGAGCTTGAAAATAAGCGCCTTACCGCGTATAAGGGCGGTTATACGATGTACAGGAAGAAAAAAGAAGAGGACCTCGAAATAGCCTGGCGTCACTATGAAAACCAGCTTGAAGAGATCAACCGTATAAAAGGCATTATCGAGCAGCAGAAGCGCTTTAATCAGGAGCGCAACTATATCACTATCGCCAGCAAGGAAAAGCAGATAGAGCGCCTTGAAGCAGACCTGATAAAGCCCGAAGCGCCGCCGAAAAAGCTGAATTTCCGCTTCCATTGTGATGAACCGGTTACAAACGAAATTTTAACCGCCGAGAATTTATGCATTTCTTTCGGTGGTTCGACCTTGTTCAAAAACGTGAATTTTACCGTAAGAAAAAGAGAACGCGTCTTTATTATGGGCGCGAACGGCTGCGGTAAAACCACGCTTTTCAAGATGCTCATAAAAGAATACAGCAGCGACAGCGGGCGCGTTTACTATGGACCGAACGTTAAAACGGGCTACTACGACCAGCTTATGACAGGTCTTTCCGACGGGAAAACCGTCCTTAACGAGCTTTGGGACGCTTACCCGAAAATGAACCAGACCGAGGCGCGGACGGCTCTCGGAAGCTTTCTTTTCAGCGGCGAGGACGTGTTCAAAAAAATCTCTACACTTTCGGGCGGCGAAAAAGCGCGGATCGCTCTCTTAAAGCTTATGCTCAGCGGCTGTAACCTCCTCCTCCTCGACGAGCCGACAAACCACCTCGATATTACCTCGCGTGAGGCTCTTGAGGCGGCGATCGACGGCTTCGACGGAACCGCCCTTATTATCTCCCACGACCGCTATCTTATCAGAAAGACAGCTACACGTCTGCTTCGCCTTACGCCGGGCGGCGTTGAGGAAATTACGGATATGGAGGCCTTTTTTGAGCAGTCCGAGGAGCAGAAAATCTCGGCTGCAAAAAAAGAACCGACTTCCGCCAGCGCGAATAAGGCGGATTATATGCGGCGGAAAGAGCAGCAGAGTGAGATCAGGCGGCTTAAAACGAGAATTTCGCGTGCTGAGGAGCGCATAGAGATACTCGAAAACGAGATCTCGGAGCTGAACAGTGAGCTTTTGCTGCCCGAAAACGCTTCCGATTACGAGAAAATTACGGCAATAACCGAACGCCTCAGCGCGGCACAGGACGCGCTTACCGAACAGACGAACGAGTGGCTTGAGGCTAGCGAGAGATTGGAAACGTTCAACAATGAGTAATAAAGGCGTCGCTTCGCCGACGATTAAAAATGATTAAAGGCTGCTGCATTTACGCAATAGCCTTTTTACTTTATTTATATATATCCGTACCGCAGGCGCAAACACAATTGCCGGCTGTTACTTATCTGTCGTTTGTTGTATAATATGAACAATAGGATTTGCACTTTCGTGGATAAAAACAACCGTGTTTGACAAATTGAAAAAAATGTCAAAAAAAGGGTTGACTTTCCCTCTTGATTGTGGTATACTAATCAAGCCGACGAAAGAGAGGCAAAAAACTTCTGAAGAACATCAAAAACTTCTTGAAAAAAGTTCAAAAAATTTCAAAAAAGTACTTGACAAACTTCAAAAGTTGTGATATAATAAATATCACCTGCTAAGAGTTAATCTTCAGGACAAGCACCTTGAAAATTGAACAATCGAAACGAATTAACGACCCTTGAAATTCA
>CAZAXM010000040.1:0-18165 GCA_964489095.1 uncultured Ruminiclostridium sp.
CCTTAGCGCAGTTGTTCTCGCGGGAGCGATTGCAATCGCGGTGAAGAAAAAGAAGGATTAAATCGCAGCTGTGCGGTGATGATCAAAAAATAAAGACGGAACAGGCTGAACCTGTTCCGTCTTTTTTCGTATAAAAAGGGCAGCCGCATTTGCGGCTGCCCGTGTTTGAGTGTTATCGAACTCTTTGAATGCCTTTAAGCTTAATCTGATTACTTAGCAAGGCGCTTTTCGAGATTGTCAAGCTGCTTTTCGAGTTCAGCGGGAACATTGCCGCCCTTAGCAGCGATGTCGTCCTTGTAGTATCTGCGCATTTCAGCGATTTCCTTAGTCCAGAGATCCTTATCAACGTAGAGAAGCTTGTCCATAATTTCGGGAGTAACTTCGTCTTCGATACCGTTGGTGTTGATGTCGCCCTTCTTGGGGAGATAGCCGATTGCGGTTTCATCAGCGTCAATAGTGCCTTCGCAGCGTTTGATGATCCAGTCGAGAACTCTCATGTTATCGCCGTAGCCGGGCCACATAAAGTTGCCGTCCTCGTCGGTCTTGAACCAGTTAACGTTGAAAACCTTAGGAGCCTTATCGCCGAGCTTTTCGCCCATTTCGAGCCAGTGTGCCCAGTAATCGCCTACGTTGTAGCCAATGAACGGCTTCATAGCCATCGGGTCGTGACGGAGTACGCCTACCGCACCTGTTGCAGCAGCAGTTGTTTCAGAGGAAACAGCAGAACCAATATATGTGCCGTGTGCCCAGTCGAAGGACTGATATACAAGGGGAGTTGTAGAAGCGCGTCTGCCGCCGAAGATGATTGCCGAAATCGGAACACCCTGCGGGTTGTTGAATTCAGGCGAAATGCAGGGGCAGTTGATAGCGGGAGCTGTGAAACGGCTGTTCGGGTGAGCAAGAGTATTGCCCTCAGCAGTAAATTCAGGTCCGTTTACCTTAGCACCCTTCCATTCGGTTGCGTTTACAGGCGGATTCTTGTCGAGCTTTTCCCACCAAACGGTCATATCGTCATTGTTGATAGCAACGTTTGTGAAGATTGTGTTCTTGCTTGTGGAAGCGAGAGCGTTGTGGTTGGACTTATCGTTTGTTCCGGGTGCAACGCCGAAGAAGCCGTTTTCGGGGTTGATAGCGTAAAGTCTGCCATCGTCGCCCTGCTTCATCCACGCGATATCGTCGCCGACAGTGAATACTTCATAGCCGTCCTTCTTGTATCCCTCGGGCGGAATGAGCATTGCAAGGTTGGTCTTGCCGCACGCAGACGGGAAAGCGGCAGTGATGTACTTAACTTCGCCGTCGGGCTTCTTAACGCCTAAGATGAGCATATGTTCAGCCATCCAGCCTTCCTTCCAGCCCTGGTAGGAAGCAATTCTGAGCGCGAAGCACTTCTTTCCGAGAAGAACATTTCCGCCGTATGCGGAGTTAATGGACCAGATTGTGTTGTCCTCAGGGAAGTGAACGATATATCTCTTTTCGGGGTCAACATCAGCCTTGGAGTGAAGACCGCGAACGAAGTCGTTGGAGGTGTCGCCGAGGTTCTTGAAAGCGTCAGCGCCCATTCTTGTCATAATAGCCATATTGAGAACAACGTAGATAGAGTCGGTAAGCTCAACGCCAACCTTAGCGAGAGGCGAGCCGATAGGACCCATGGAGTAGGGGATAACGTACATTGTTCTGCCCTTCATAACACCGTCGTACATAGGTGTGAGCTTAGCGTACATTTCCTTGGGGTCGCACCAGTTGTTGGTAGGACCTGCGTTTTCCTTTGTACGGCTGCAGATAAAGGTTCTGTCCTCAACACGAGCAACGTCGTTGGGCTTAGTGCGGTGATAAAGACAGCCGGGAAGTTTTTCTTCGTTGAGCTTTATCATTTCGCCTGTCGAGATAGCTTCCTCACGAAGCTGAGCGAGCTGTTCTTCGCTTCCGTCAATCCAGACGATTTTGTCGGGCTTTGTGAGGGCTGCCATTTCGTCAACCCACTTGAGAACATTCTGATTGTTTGTCATCATGTCGGTAAATCTCCTTGAATCGTTTTTTTACAAGCGACGCATACGCGCCCTTGTATCACAAATACTATTATATAACATTTTCTGCAAGAGGTCAAGAGTTTTTGTTCATTTTTCTTTAATATTTTTAAAAATATTTTTTCACCGCATATATGAGCATTATTTTTGCATTTCCCGCGTTTATCTGAACGAGAGAAATTGAAAGAAATGTCGAAAATGATGTTTTGGAACAAAAAACTTGCAAAAATCAGGTATATGTTATGATGTAAAATGCGTTTTTTACACAGTTAGCCATCTCGAACTGACGGAAATTGTAATAAAAATTCAAAAAGAACGCCGCCCAGAATGGACGGCGCCCTAGAAAATCTTTACTTACTTAGCAGAGTTTTCATAAGATTCGATCATCTTTTTAACCATCTGCCCGCCGATGCTGCCTACCTGCTTTGCGGTAAGGTCGCCGTTGTAGCCCTCCTTAAGCGGAACGCCTACTTCGTTTGCTGCCTGCATCTTAATACTGTTTAACGCTGCGTTTTTCTTATTCTTATTGTTAGCCATTTTATATCCGATCCTTTCCGAGTAAGGGCGATCGCCCTTTTCGATACAATTTTTATTGCGAGGACTTTTGCCCTTGCAATAGTATTATTTCTCGGCTCGGCTTCAATATAACAGGTAAATTTTCTGCTATTTTGAAAAATTCGGAAGCGTCATTCAGAAAAATATTTATTTATGATTTCATCAAGCGTCCCGTCGCGTTTGATCCCGTCGAGCGCCGAATTTATTTTTTCTAAAAGCTCTGCGTTTCCTTTTTTAATACAAATCGCAAACTCCTCCGGGTTATCCTTCTGGATCCAGGTCATCTCGAAAAGGTCGCTTTTATTAAGGTAACATTCCGCAACCATACTGTCGCAGACGAGCGCGTCTAATCTTCCTGCCTCTAAATCCGTGAACACGTCGGAGGCTGTCGCAAAAGCAAAGCGGTTAAATTCAAAACCGTTGCTTAGCGCGAAATCTGAAATGAAAATATCAGAGGTCGTTTCTTCCTGAACGCCGATTTTAAGCCCCGCCGTTTCTTCGGGCGAGGTCGGTTTAAATTCCGCGTCCTTGAGGGTTAAAATGCACTGGTAATTGGTAATATATGGGTCGGAGAAATCGTAGCTTAAAAGCCGCTCGTCGGTTATTGTGATCGCCGAAATGGCACAGTCGTACTGCTTTTTATTAACACCTTCGAAAATTTCGCGCCACGATGTTTCGACAATTTTCGCTTTCATATCGAGCCTGTCCGCGATAGCATTCGCGAGATCAACGTCAATTCCCGTCTGCGAGCCGTCGTCTTCGGAGTAGTACTCAAAAGGTGGGTAGCCGAAATTAAAACCGAAGCTTAGCGGTTCTTTTTCAGGTTCACTGCTGCACCCACAAAGGCACAGTGCCGCGATCGCGGTAATTCCCGCCGCCGTCTTTTTAATGCTCATCTTTTATAGCCCCTTCCTGCATTTTATTGAAATTATTTTACCACATTTTGGCGGTGTTGTCAATGATATTTTGCAATTAATACGGCGTTATGTGTAAATTTGCCAATGATACGGGACAATAAAGCCGGTACAGCACAAAAATCCGCTGAATACTCCGGTATTCGCACAATTTTTAATACAGTCCCTGCGCGGCTGCTTTAAATCATCTGTTCTCCGCAGCCTCTGAAGCTGTCATAATAAGCAGCCGTAGGGTAAACGCTGCTTCTTTCTCGTTCATACCTCTTGACAAATCGCACAAAAAATACTATAATAATATCAGCAAGGGCAGTTCTTTTGCCCAATATGTTTGTAATCGTTTTCCTGTTCGTATGGTATGCTGGAAAACGAAGAAAGGAAAAGCTATGGCTTACATTTTAGGCGTTGACATCGGAACTTCGGGAACCAAAACAGTTCTGTTCTGCGAGGACGGCTCTCCCGTTTCCTCCGCAACCTATGAATACCCGCTTTACACTCCCCAGAACGGCTATGCCGAACAGGATCCCCACGACTGGTGGAACGCAGTCGTAAACGGCATTTCAGATGTTATCCGTCAGAGCGGGATCCCTGCTTCCGAAATCAAGGGAGTGGGTCTTTCCGGACAGATGCACGGTCTTGTTATGCTTGACGGCGATAACAAGGTGATCAGAAACAGCATTATCTGGTGCGACCAGCGCACGGGTAAGGAGGTCGTTGAAATAACCGAAAAGGTCGGCGCGGAAAAACTTATCGAAATTACCGCTAACCCTGCAATCACAGGCTTCACCGCTGCGAAAATTATGTGGGTTAAAAACAACGAACCTGAAAATTACGAAAAGTGCCGTCATATTCTCCTTCCTAAGGACTATATCCGTTTTATGCTCACCGGCGAGTACGCGACAGAGGTAAGCGACGCTTCGGGTATGCAGCTTCTCGATATCCCAAAGCGCTGCTGGTCGGACGAGGTTCTCGAAAAGATCGGTATAGATAAGGCGCTGCTTCCCAAGGTATACGAAAGTCCCGAAATCACAGGTGAAATTTCCCAGACTGCCGCTTCTCTTACAGGTCTTTGCCCCGGAACACCTGTTGTAGGCGGCGCGGGCGATAATGCTGCTGCCGCGGTTGGTACGGGCGTTGTCGAGGACGGAAAAGCGTTTACAACTATCGGTTCAAGCGGCGTTGTTTTCGCGCACACGTCCGATATTTCTATTGATAAAAAGGGTCGCGTCCATACATTCTGCTGTGCTGTTCCGAATTGCTGGCACGTTATGGGTGTAACGCAGAGCGCGGGTCTTTCGCTTAAATGGTTCAGGGATAACCTCTGCTGGGGCGAGATGGAAACCGCAATGAACATGGGCGTTGACCCGTATTACCTTATGGATAAGGCGGCAATGGAAGTGCCAATCGGCGCTAACAGACTTCTCTATATGCCCTACCTTAACGGCGAACGCACGCCGCACCTTGACCCGAATGCACGCGGCGCGTTTATCGGACTTTCAACTGTTCATAAAAAGCGCGATATGCTCCGTGCGGTTATGGAGGGTGTTTCGTACTCCTTACGTGACTGCGTTGAGGTTATACGCGAAATGGATATTAACGTTACCGATATGATGGCGTGCGGCGGCGGCGGTACCTCACCGCTCTGGCGGCAGATGCTTGCCGACCTTTACGGCTGCCCTGTAAAGACAACCCAGAACAAGGAAGGTCCTGCGCTGGGCGTTGCGCTTCTGGCAGCTGTCGGAGCGGGAATTTACTCCAGCGTTCCCGAAGCCTGCCGTGCGGTTATCGCAGCGGACAAGGTTCAGCAGCCTATCGCTGAAAATTCCGAAAAATACGAAAAGGTTTACGCAATGTACCGCAAGCTTTATCCTGCTATGAAGCAGACCTTCGCGGAGCTTGCTGAGCTGTAAAAAGAAAAATACCGCCCACGTCAGTAAAGTGGGCGGTTTGTTTGTTGATAAACCTTTTCGGAAAAATCTGATTAGGTTTGCAAAATCTTCGTTTTGATGAATCGTGGAAAAATGCACCGGAAAAATGGGATTCCAAAGGGAAAAATTCCCTTTGGCAGGGTTTGGGGGACGGCGTCCTCAATCTCTTTTTTGCTTGTATAAAGAAATTTCTGTACGTATTGCGCTTTTACCGTCCGCGAAAATACCCCTCGCGTTCAAGCATAATTTTTTCGTCGTCGGATATTTCGTCCCATACGCTGTCGTCACAGTGTTTTTCACTCGCCACAATATCGGGATTGAACATAGGATATCCCTGCTCTTTTTTCAGCTCTTCAAGCGTCGAAACATAGTGAAGCGTTATGAACTGTACTGTAAACATCATCGCCGAATATGCGAGAATAATAACGTAAAGCGCCGCGCTCCCTTGCCCTGTAACAAGCGCAACAACGCTGTACACCGCGATAATCGGAAAGGCAAAAATCATAATTATACACGGACTGTACTTATGCCCGACATAGCAAATCAGCGACAGGAGCGCAACTATCCAAAGCCCGATCATTACCGCCTGAAATAAATAAAAATCAATGTCGATCATAAGGTCGGAAGTTCCGTAAAGGAAAATTTCAAGCTCGATTATCTTATGTGCAAGCCCCAGAATAAGCGCCTGAACAACTTCCAGCACCGTTATAGTAAGCAGACCGATTACGGAAGCCGCGATCGTGAAAATCGAAAAGAAACGTACCCGCCCGCGGCTTACAACATATCTTTCAAGGCATTCCCGACAGTGCTTTTCAATTTCGGCGTATTCCTTCGCACTCGTCATATCCAATCCTCCCCGAAAAGCTCCCGGTTCATATCCTCGACAAGTACAGGCTTTTCAACGATTATCCCTGGTTTTCCGCCCTTTTTCGCACTTATAAGCACAAGATACGGACGGTCGTTAAGCCGATTGTGTACAAATTGTATAACTTTAGGTTCAAGCCCATATCTGCGCATAAGGCAAAGCGCGTCGGTGAGCCGTTCGGGAATATGACAGATCTTAAGCGTTCCGCCGTATTTAAGCAGCGTGTCCGCCGCCTTTATCACCTGTTCAAGATTGCATAAAATCTCGTGCCGTGCGGCAGCCTGAGCAGGCGAAAGCCGCTCCGAACCGCTCCTTGACTTAAAATAAGGCGGGTTTGCCGTAACTAAAGTTATACTCCCGCGCGGAATTTGTAACAGCTCGTCAGTCTTCGTAAGGTCGCCGAGGATAGGGATAATATGTTCGGAAAGACCGTTTTCGTCAATTGATTTTTTTAACAGTTCGACAGCTTCCGGCTGTATCTCAAAAGCGTATGCCGTTTTGGGCGGGCATTTCCAGGCTTCAAAAAGCATAGGAATGATCCCGCAGCCCGTGCATAAATCGCATACAATATCATTCTTTTTCGGTCTAGCGAACCGTGCCAGCAGCAGCGCGTCCGTGCCGAAGCGATGGTCGTCGCTCACGTAAAGCGTAATTCCGAAAAGGTCAAATAATTCTGTTTCCATTTTTTCACCCCTTTTCTATATTTTACCTCATACGACTGCTTTTGTCAATCTTAGCAGCCAAGAAAATACAGGGCAGGGGAGACACAGGATTTAGTGCGGCGTTGTGTTCAGGCTTTGCGCGAAGTCGCGTCAAGCTGTTTTACATAGCTTCTTGTTCGTCCCATATCGGTAAAGCCAGCTTTTTTGTAAAGCTCACAGGCGATTTCGTTTACATCGGCTGTATCCGTGTCAAAGCGGCGGATTCCGCTCCTGTACAGTTCCTCGAAAAGCACGCAAAGCGCCGCCGAGGCATAGCCGCTGCACCTGAATTCCTCGTAAACATATATCCACTTAAGATAGCATATCCCGCCCTGCGGCAGGTAGATAAGTTCGCCCTCCCCGACAGCCTTTCCGCCGACAGCGATTTTGAACCCGCGCTTTCCCCTCGGATTTGTTTCTAAGAAAACTACCTGGACGGATTTATGGTTTTCCAGATCGTTTTCGCAAAGAAGCCGCCCGAAATATACGTTTTCGTGTTCAACCGCAAACCCGTTTGCTTTTAGCGAGTCGTCGATGTAGTTCATACTGAGATGAAGCTTTCCGTGCCCCGCGGAGCAGGTCATTCCAAGCGCATGGTAAAAGGCGAAAACAGTCTTGATATCCCGTTCCCTGAAATAATCCTCCGCGATCGAAATCAACCCGTCCTCACAGCCGCATTCTATGTCGAAATATAAGTTCCGGATTATTCCATATTTTTCTTCACGATTTTTTTCATCTCCGAGGTAGATGTATTCCGGAATCCCGAATTGTATAAAACCGACAATTTCATTTTCCGAAAAGGCTGCGTAGGTAATCAGCTCCCTGAACATCTTTTCCGATTCGTAGTCCGCGTCGTTATCGTAGCTTTCGAGCCATGTTTCATAGTCCGCGTCGAACATATAAGGAATGCCTGTTACGACTTTTCGGGAGTAGTCGTAAATAAGCCTGAAATCCGTTATTCTTTTGAATTTGAACATATTCCTGAAGCCTCCCTTAACCGGTATACAACTGCTGTTGTGTAACATATAATTTATTATAACAAATATGGAGGTTTTTGTCAAGCTGTCACACAAGCCCAAATTCCGATAAATCAAAAAAATATAGGTGTTTTTTGCAAAACAGCTTGATTTTTTCGGAAAATATGGTATAATAAACTTAGAATTATTCTAAAAAGGAGAATTATATGAATAAGATAACAGACGATATAATTTACGTCGGGGTTGACGATAAAAAGGTTGACCTTTTCGAGGGACAGTACCGCGTACCCGATGGAATGACCTACAATTCCTACGTTATACTTGACGAAAAAACAGCGGTTATGGACACGGTTGACGCAAATTTCACCGAGGAATGGCTCGGAAATGTAAAGAATGCTCTTAACGGTAGAAAGCCCGATTATCTCGTGGTTCAGCACATGGAACCCGACCATTCGGCAAATATCGCAAGCTTTATGGAAGCCTTCCCCGAAGCGGTAGTTGTCGCTTCGCAGAAAGCCTTTGCGATGATGAGCGGCTTTTTTGGAACAGATTTTTCCGAAAGAAGAGTTGTTGTCGGAGAGGGCGATACGCTCGTTTTAGGAAAGCATACGCTTAATTTCGTGACCGCGCCAATGGTGCATTGGCCCGAAGTTATCGTGACTTATGACAGTTTCGATAAAGTGCTTTTTTCGGCGGACGGATTCGGACGTTTCGGAAGTGCTGACCCAACGCAGGAGTGGATAAACGAAGCGCGCAGATATTATATCGGAATTGTCGGAAAATACGGCGCGCAGGTTCAGTCGCTCCTTAAAAAGGCTGCGAAGCTCGACATTGAGAAAATCTGCCCGCTCCATGGCCCTGCCCTGACCGAAAACCTCGGCCGTTACCTTGACCTGTACAACACATGGTCGAGCTACGAAGCCGAATGTGACGATATACTTATCGCGTACACGTCTGTTTACGGGAACACCGGAAAAGCTGCAAAAAAGCTCAGTGAAAAGCTTGGCGAAAAAGGGAAGACCGCGATAGTTATGGATCTTGCGCGGTGCGATATGTCCGAAGCGGTCGCACAGGCGTTCCGCTGTAAAAAGCTGGTGCTTGCGACAACTACCTATAACGCGGGGGTTTTCCCGTTTATGCGTGAATTTATCGAAAATCTTACCGAGCGCGGTTTCCGTAACAGGTCGGTCGGGTTTATCGAAAACGGTTCCTGGGCGAGTATGGCGGCTAAGGTTATGCGGGGAATGCTTGCGGACTCGAAGGATATTGCATTTATCGAACCTGTCGTAAGTATTAAGTGTGCGCTTGATGAAGCTAATTTTGAACAGCTTGAACAGCTGGCGGAAAATATATAATTTTTATCTCATTTTCTTTCAGCAATTAAAAATGCCGTGCAGTCGAGTGAATGCACGGCATTTCTTATTTTCTGTTCGCTTCCTCAAGCTTTTCGTTCAGCCGTTCGGCAAGCTTTTTACTCTGGTGATAATCAATATAATACGTCAGCGCGTAAACCGCCGCGACCGAAAGCAGCATCAGCACGATCCCCACAGGCGAAACCGTGTACCAGTTAAACCACGCGCCTAATCCGAGGACAACCGCGCAGATGTATACAATGTGGATCGCCTGTCGGATAATCGTTTCGCGCAGGCTCATATCGTCTTTTTCAAGAGTTAAAACGCTCCCCGCGCCTGTAAGTGATCCGACAAGCAGAATCTGCGGAAGAATAAGAAAATCGATCTTTTCGGTAAGTATATCCCGCCCGTTAAAAACAGTATTAAGGAACACCCAGAAAGCCGAAACCAGAAGCGTCGCCGTAGTTGTGGTTGAACAAAGCGAAAGAATCCTTTTTATTTTCATTTTTACCCTCCCGATCATAGCCCGAAGTGCTTTTTCAGCATCGGAACATACTGCCTTGAAATAACGACTGTTTCGCCGTTTTTGAGTATCGCTTCAAACCGCCCGCTTAGCGACGGAACAAGCCGCCGCACCTTTGAAAGATTGACGATTGCGGACTTGGATACGCGCAGAAAATCTGTCCCCTGAAACTGTTCTTCGAGTTCATAAAGCTTACTTTTTATTTCAAAAACTTCCTTTTCAACGTAAGCGAAAACCTTGTTGTCGACCGACTCAAAATAGAACACGTTTTTGGGGTCGATAACGCGTATGCTTCCGTCGTCGAGGTATCCCGTAAACGGATTTCTGCCCGATTTTATATTGTATATAAGCCGCATAAGCTGTTCGTCAAGCTCGTTGGTTCGTATTACGATTTCCTCCTCGCCGTTTTCAGGCAGCGGCTCGATTGTTATCCTCATATCATAATTTCCTTTCAATTTTGGGCAGAAAAGCCGTCTGACGGGTTATCTGTCCGAAAAGCTCTTTTTTCGCGAAATAATAACCGAAGCGCCTGCTAATATTATACCACAAATTAAAAAAATTGCAACCTCGCCCCAGACGGGAATGATATTTTCTCCGAACGAGATCGTTACGCCCATCTCTTCCGCGTACTCGGTCGTAAGCGCTTCTCCCATTGCGCCAAAGCCGGCGAAAAGATTTTCGGCTGCGCGTTCAGTCATAACGCTGCGGAGCATTGCTGTTCCGTGGAGAACAGGCGTAAATTTAAGAAAGCTCTGAACGCCTTCAGGAAGTCCGCCGATCGGGATATAGATTGCGCCGAGAAAACCGACAAGCGTTCCGATGACTGTTCCGAAGCCCGACCATGCGCCTTCTTTTTTCACGAAAAGTGAAATAAAATTCATAAGTGCAGCGTATGTGAACGAATTAACGGCAACCATTCCGATTATTTCTAGCATTTCAATAACGGTGAAAAGCTCTCCACCCTGCGAAGCGACATAGATTTCAGATATTGCGAGCGTAATCAGCCCGATAAACATTGAGCATATCCATGCCGCGCCGATATATCCGAGTGAAATTTTAAGCCGCGAAACAGGTGAGATAAAGAAACTCTGCATTTTATGTTCAGCCGCGTCGTTGATACGAAAACCGATAAGCGTCAGGGTTACTGTAACAGTGTTTACCGCGAGGATACCTGCGACTGTCCAGAGGAGAAAGTAAAGCTCCATATTTTTTTCGACCTGTTCGATATTTTCGATCTGCATTTCCTTCGCCGTTTCAACCGTTGAATTAACGTACATATCGCCGAGGAAGAAGAGCATAAGTGCGATAACGATAACCATTGTCAGAAGCGAGAAGAAAACCGTTCCCTTGTCGCGGAAGTAGCGCTTCAGATTACGT
Source organism: uncultured Ruminiclostridium sp. (assembly GCA_964489095.1). Lineage (GTDB taxonomy): Bacteria > Bacillota > Clostridia > Oscillospirales > Ruminococcaceae > Ruminiclostridium_E. Next base: position 11,214 of record CAZAXM010000040.1, read on the forward strand.
CCGATAAGTGTTGATACCTGTGTCATTTTTCTTTTCCTTTCCCATTCAATCATCAAGCTTTTTGCCGCAGGCGTTCAGGAACACATCGTCCATAGTTCCCTGAACGACCTCGAAGCCGCTTATTTTCCCATCAAGCGCAGATAAGATCGGCAGCGCGTCAAGTGTGGATTTAAGCGCGATCTCAAGTACGCCGTCATTGCTTTCATACCCAACGCCAAGCTTTTTCAGCGCTTCCTCAGCCGACGAATCCAGCGGCTGAACGGTAAGTGCGTCGTGCGCGTAGCGCTCTTTAAGTTCAAATGGAGTTCCCAAAGCGACAACTTTTCCGTTGTCTAAAAGAACGATATGGTTCGCCTGAGCCGCTTCTTCCATATAGTGAGTGGTGAGAAAAACGGTCATTCCGAAATCGCTGCGGAGCTGCTGTACTGTTTCCCAGACGCTGTGGCGGGTGGCGGGGTCGAGGCCCGTTGTCGGCTCGTCAAGAAAGAGAATTTCGGGGGTGTGTACAAGTGCGGCTGCGATCTCACATCTGCGCTTCTGACCGCCTGAAAGCTTCCCGTAACGTCTTTTAAGCAGATCGTCAAGCTTGAGGAGTTTTACAACACGCGCCACGCCCTCGCGGTTTTTCCGCGGATCATTTTCGTACAGGCTTCCGCGGCAAATGAGATTTTCTTCTACCGTAAGAATGTCGTCAAGACAATTCTGCTGCCATACAATTCCGATTTTACGGCGTATTTTCTCATTTTCCTTTCCGAGGCTATGTCCGCAGACGGTAACATCGCCGTCAGAAGGCGCGAGGAGTGTTGCGAGCATATTTATAACGGTAGATTTTCCCGCGCCGTTTACTCCGAGAAAGCCGAAAAGATCTCCCTTTTCGACAGTGAAATCCACGCCGTCAACTGCCCTTACGTTCCCGAAATATTTTTTCAGGTTTTTAGCTTCAATTATCTTCATAAGCATAACTTCCTTTCCCATTTCTGTTTAAAATTGTGTTATAATACCTAATATCTTATCTCAATATAGATAAAGTCTGCATTGAGATGCTGCCGTGCGGCTGTCAAAACCGCAGGCTTTAACGATATTGGTATTGAACGGCTTTGCCGCTCCGTTCAAACTATCAATTTCGTCAATAGTTTGGAATGACACTAGTATAACAGCCGCGAAAGGGAATTGCAAGCGTTTTTCGGCGTCCTGTAAAAAATGGAAAGTAAAGTGTAAAAAAACAGGTCTGAAAGGTTATCCCAATCAGACCTGTTTATGGCAACGCCGTACATGATCTTTGTGCGGTACTGCCTTAGTTATCGGTTATCCTGTTATGGAGGGCATTACGTAATCGCTTACGCCGTATTTTGCTGACACTGCGGTTATCTTTATAACGGACGCTGTTTCGTCGCTTGCGATCGTCAGTATGCCATCAGAGGTGACTGTCGTGCCTGAGCTGAGCGTTACTTCTGTTTGATTGTCCGCGTCATAAATATATCCGGTAAGAGTATATGTTATATCTCCCGAAAGGGCAGGAACTGTTATTCCACCATTAGAATAAACAGTTGTAAGCTGTGTTGAGTCGCCCTTCTGAATGCTGTCGCCGCTCTGAACGGTTATATCCAGGTACGAAACCTGAATGTACGTCGGCGAAATGCTGTAATCACGTCCTTCTGCAAGAGCGATGGAATCGCCGCCCTCTATATTGGCAGAATATGAAATGAATGATGTTCTTCCCGGCTTGGCACTGCTCGAAACATTGCCGCTTGCCGATGTCCAGCACTTAAAAATGTATCCGTCAGCTTCCTTTTCGGTATTATTCGTCGGCTTTTCAGGGAGAGTATAGCTTTCGCCCGCTTCAAGAAGCGTTGAAACATATCCTGAACCTGCATCGATACGAACCTCGACAACTTTATTGTACTCGATATAAGGAACCGTTATATCCTCGTCGCCTGTTACGGTTGAGGGAATTGTTTTAGAATCCCAACCCCAGACCATATAGTCCATCGTTCCGTTATCGTCTGTATCAACAGCGTTATATTCGTTGGGAATGCTTATTCTTGGAATTTCTGTGCCATAAGAGAGCGATATAGTATCAATTATCTTTGATGAATCATATCCCGCTATATAGTTTATAGTGTAAGAGATGCTCGTTCGCTGAACGCTAACGGATATTTTTTCTCCGTTTACCATACCGTATGTTACTACGGTTTCCGCGGTAAGTTCAACTTGTTCATCGGACGCGGCATTACTATAATCGATATATACCCATTTAGTTGTCCGACCGGGATCAGCGGGAATATCGGGAAGCGTTCCGACAGGCTCGCCTATCGTAACCGTTCTGGTAATAGATTCCGTTACTCCATCACCAAAGTCAAATATGATTGGATAGCTGTTGGCTGTGTACGAAAGCGCAACGTTGGTATCGCCCTTTATAACGGTAGCGGTTGTGAACTCCGTATCACCAACGACCCACTTACCTGTGTAGCCGTTTTTAGTCGGAACAGACGGAATATCCGAAGCGTCGAGAGTTGTTCCGTAATTTGCCTTAACAGTTGTCTTTGAGCCGTCTTCTTTGGTGAATGTTACGGTGTACTCAATAGGAGTATAGACGAGAGAGATCACGGTGTCGGACATAATTACCGTTTCGGGTGTAAGATCGACTGCCGCGTCACCTGTGCCGATTACCCATTTTCCCGTATAGCCTGTTTTATCGGGGACGCTGGGAAGTATTCCGATAGCCTCACCTATTGTGATCGGTACAACCTCTGACGATTCGCCGTAGTTGAATGTAACATTCGCCGTTGTCGGTTCAGCATCGGTTGTTGTGGTTTCCTCCGTCGTGGTTGTAGCAGCGGGAGTTGTTGTAAGCGTTGCTGATGTTGATACGGCAGACGTATCGGTGGTTGTAACAGCAGGCGTAGCTGTCGCGGGATTTGTCATAGTAGCCGTTGTTGCAGGTGCAGTCGTCGTTGTTGTTGCAGGTGCAGTTGTCGTTGTTGTAGGTGCAGTTGTGGTCGCTGCAGCAGCTGTAGTTGTTTCGGCGGTTGTAGTAGTTGTCGCCTCAGTAGTAGTCGCAGCAGCCTCGGTCACGTCAGCTGCCGTTGATGTGGTTGCTGCGGTTGTGGAAGCAGCTGTCGTTGTTGTGGTTGTTTCGGCGGCAGTCGTTGTGGTTGCTGCTTCGGAAACGGGTGCGTCAGCTGATGTGATAGCCTGACTTGTCGTTGTTGCTGCGGCGCTCACAGCAGCGTTCGGATTGTCAATTGTTCCGGCGGGAACCTCGTCGTGAGGTGCGTCCGACGTCGGGGTTGTTGTTTCGGAAGTTGCTGAAGCAGTCGTTTCAGCGGGAGTTGTTTCAGCTGCTGTTGTTTCAGCGGGAGCGTCTTCGTCGGTTTCCTCGGAAAGTCCGCGTATCGCAGCCAGAACGTCATCGCTGAGATTTAAAAGGTCAGTATCGTCCGAACCTAATACAACATTTAAGATTTCTTTTGGAACGTCAATGTAAACTGTGTCAGTAGTCGGTGTTTCGCCGTCGGCAACAGGTCTTAACTCGCCCGTTTCGCTGTCGGTAATTACATAGTAAGCATTTCCGTCGATTTCGGAGTGCCCCGAACCTGTATTTTCGTTTTTGATCTTTACAGTCTTATTTTCGCCGACATAAATTTCCTTGCCCTTCTTATTTCCGTTTTCGTCATAAAGCTGCGTAGAAACATTACCGTGGAAGGTCGTTACGTCTATTATATAGCTTCCGTCGTCAAGCTGACGTGCCGAAACATAGAAGCTTGTTCCGCGCACCGCCATTGTTGATTTTGGCGCATTTACTTCGTAGAGAGAATTTGTTGAAAGCGGCTCGGTTATTTCGTTGAGAATTGCGCCCTCGCGGAGATTGAGAGTGGTTTTGCTGTCGGTTGACGTTCCGTCTGCGACAAGTTCAAGAATTGTGCCCTCTTCGAGAAGAATGTACTTGTTGTTGTCGAGCGAAAGGCGCATTGTTCCCGAATTGACCGTAACAATGTCCCCGCTTTCGAGGTTCATTCCAACGTATGCGTCAAGCTCGCCTGCGCTTTCTCGTGTTACCGCCGCCGAGCCGTTAAGTTCAAATACCTTTAGTACACGGTAGCTCTCATCGCCTGAGAGAACAACCGCTGCTGTAATGACAGCCGCTGCTGCGACAGCTGCAACGCCGGAAATCACGACTGTCGCTTTTGTTCCTATTGCTGCAATTATACTCTTAAACATAGTACCTCTCCTTTACTGCAATATGCCCAGCTTGACTAAGAACTCTGCGGAACGCCGCTGGTTGGCAATTTCCGAAGTTTCGATCAGAACAGTTTGTGTCGGGAAGTATTCCGAAAGATGTGATTTAAATCGCTCCCAGTCGATTTTCCCGTCGCCGACTGCGAGGTGAAGGTCGTCCTTTAAGTCGTTGTCGTTTATGTGCAGGTGCTTCGTATACGGTGCAACGCTTTCCACCCATTCGTCAATATTACTTCCGTATATAGTCGCGTGCGCGTAATCGAGGCATATCCCGAAATTCGGCACGTCCGAGAGCCGCTTTGCGATCTCCGTGATAAGCTTTGGCGAATTGTCGCACATATTTTCCATATAGAAGTTTATATCGGGGTTTTCTTCTGCGGTTTTCCGCCAGAAGCCCTCGTTTGTATTAAGCCAGCCGTCACGATATGCCTGGGTAGAAAGAAATTCGTTCTGAAAATTTGTATGGAACACAAGCCCTTTTGCGCCGATTTTTCTTGTCGCGTCAATGCTTTGCAGGATTCTTAACTCCGAAACCTTTCGTATTTTTCGGTCTGTGCTATGGATAACGACATCGAAAAATGCGCCGTGTGAGGTTAAAATTCCGGGGAGTTTCCAATTTTTATAGAACTCAATTCTCTCGTCAACCCGAAGCGAGTCGTCAAGCATATCGGGAATGAAGAAATCGTTAAACTCAAATCCGAAACCGTATTCGTCAGCCAGTCCGACGCTTTTTTCAATTTCCGCCGCGCGCGGGATAATCAGAAACTTATTCATTTTCGGTTTTCCTTTCACTGCGGATTTCGCCTGTAATTCCGGTAAGCGAGTATACAAAAACGCCCTTTGATTTGCCCTTTAACGGGATCTCTCCGACAGGCTCGACTGTTACGCGGTCCTTGACCTGTTCATATACAAATTCGCTTATTAAAACCTGCCCGCGCTTTGCGTTAGCTTCAAGCCGTGCTGCGGTGTTTACGGTATCGCCGATTGCGGTATAGTCCATTCGGTAGTCGCAGCCGATATTTCCAACGACCGCATTTCCGCAGTTGACTCCGACGCCGAAGCTTACCGATTTTCCGTATTTTTCGAGGAACTTACTTTCGATTGCATTTCCGCCCGCAACAATGTCCCATGCCGTCTGAACCGCGCGGAAAATATAGTCGTCAATGTCGAACGGTGCGTTAAATACAGCCATTGTTGCGTCACCGATAAACTTGTCGAGCGTACCGCCGTTCTTGAAAATAGCGTTTGTCGTAAGGTTAAGATAGCTGTTCAGAATATCAACTACCTGTTCAGGCTCAAGACTTTCCGATAACGGCGTAAAGCCGCGTATATCGACGAAAAGTACTGCTATATGACGGTTTTCGCCGCCGAGACAGATACGGTAATTTCCGCTTTTTGAGATTTCCTCGACAACCTGCGGCGCAACGTATTTTCTGAAAGCCGCAGTAATTTTTCGCTTCTCGATCGCTTCAGCCGCGTAGCGTACTCCGAGATTCACAAGGAATGCGAGCAGGATAAACGCAGGCGCGTACAGGAGCGGGAAGGTAGTCCCTGCCTCGTTGAGTGCGATTCCTAAAGCGAAGTATCCGATTTCAGCTAAAGCGGTTATAATTACAGAAGCACGGAATTTAAGCGTGTGTGAAGCGAGGAAAACTGCCGCACAGAGAAGACCTGCAATTAGCGCTGAGAGGAGCTGGGAAGCGGGTACGGGATATTTTCCGTCAAGGATACACTGGAGAATATTCGCGTGAATCTCGACTCCGTACATCTGGTCGGCGCAGGCGGGAACGGAGAACTGATCCTGAAGTCCCGAAGCGTAAGCCCCGACAAGCACGATACAGTCGGTGAACACACGCGGGTCAACCTTTCCGTTCACAACGTCGCAGTAGGAAATATGCTCATAATCGTAAGGACGTCCCGCGTAGCTTATCTGCATTCTTCCGCTTGAATCGAGAGCGGGGAAGTTCTCCTTCGTCCCTGTTTTTTCACAGTACATACGGTAGATTTCGGAAGAGAAGCTGCGGTACGACTGTCCGTCATATTCGGCTGAAAGAAACGCTGTACGTACAATTCCGTCGTCGTCGGGCGAAGCGTTCACGAATCCCGTTGCGCATACGTCCTGCGTTATGGGCTGTTCAATAAGCTCTATATTAAAATGGTCTATGTAGTTGTTTCCGTTTTCGTCAGATTTGTAAACGCTGTTGTAGTTTATATATGAGCCTGCAACGACCCGTCCGTTTTCGTAACAGGCTTTAAGCAGCGCGTCATCGCCCGCTTCGTCCATTTCGCCGAATATCATTATATCAAGTCCGATCACGGCGGGCGCGTCGCCGAGAATGTTTATGAGGTCTGCGTAGCTCTGGCGGCTCCATGTTCCGAAAGGACCGATCTCCGAAAGCGTCTTATCGTCAATCGCTATAATCTTTATTTTATTGTTGATTCCGCGGCGATTCTGGTAAATTCCGTCGCGCAGGAGATTGTCAACAGATGATAATACGCCGCTCAGCGTTATTAAAAATGCAAGGATAAATGCGGCGGCGGTTTCAACCGCTGTCAGGATATGCTTTTTATTTTTCAAGTTATTCCCTCTTTTCGCTATATGTTTATAATATAATATCACATTTTTTCGCCGTTGTCACTACTTTTTTGAAAATTTTTTTGAAAATTTTTTAAAAATTTATGAAAAGGTATTTACAAAAGCTGAAAAAAATGT
>CAZAXM010000041.1:0-17769 GCA_964489095.1 uncultured Ruminiclostridium sp.
TGCAATAGCCCTGAAAGAGAGAAAAAGAGATTGGGGACGCCGTCCCCAAACCCCTTCCAAAGGGAATCATTCCCTTTGGAATCCCGATTTTTACTGCAATTTTCCGCGATTTATCAGATCGGAAAACTTAGTAAAAGACTTATGGTTCTCTGAAATGGCTTTTTCAACAGTCTGCAACGGGCTGCCACAGCAAATGCTGCAGCAGCCCGTTTTCTTCTTTATTCAATTTTCAGCTTCGACAGCCGATAAATCAGAACTTCTTACCGCAGCTCTTACAGAACTCCTCGTCAGCTTCTGCTTTTGCTCCGCAATCGGTGCAGAACTTTGCTGCGGCAGGTGCTTCTTCAGACGAAGCAGGTGCGGCAGGAGTTTCTTCTGCCGAAACGGGTGCAGCGGGCGCTTCTGTGTTGGCAGCCGTTGCTGTTTCAGTCGGAAGGGTATACTGTGCGGACAGATCTACCGGGGCAGGCTTGTTCTTATTCCTTACAATCACAATTACAACCGCCGCGATAACAAGCGCAGCTCCCACGATGATGAGAATTGTCGAAAGAAGTCCGCTTCCCGTTGAATACTCGAATGTCATTTCAATGCTGTCAACAGTTCCGCAGGTAACGTCCACCAGATCCCAATAAACCGAGCCGTCCGTATCAGATGTACCGTTTGTGTTTACGATTTTACAGCCCGGCGCAGCCATACGGAAGCGGAAATTCACCATACTCCTCACCTGTTCAACATCAGTACCCGACTGTTCTCCCTCGGAGTTCATCGTAACCGTTACCTTAGTATTTCCGCCGCTTCTTTCAACTTTCATCTGAATACTGTCGTTCGCTTCGGAAATAACATTTGTCGATAAAAGCTCGGACTCGCTTACGTCCATATAATATCTTACGCCGGAATATGTATCGCCGTCAATCGTTTTCGTAAGCGGCTCGCTCGTCCAGCCTTCCATATCCGAATCCTCGTTCATTTGCTCCATCATACTGTCAACCGCTTCTTCGGAGGTCATTCCCATTGAGCTCAGCGCGCCTTCCTCGACTACCATATCCATAACAACTCTTGCGCCGCCGTCCTTATTGAACGTCATTCCGATCTCCATATCCATACATGAACACAGAAGCGTCACCATCAGCGTAAATGCTATCGCAGCCGCGCCCTTCTTTACTTTTCTTAAGATTTCCATAATATACCTTTCCTTTCAGTTATTACGCGCTTTAATACGCTAGTTTAACTATAACATATCCGACAGGTTTTGTCAATTTATTTTTGGGATAATTCGCTTTATTTTGCGAAATTTGCTTGCTATTTTTAGAAAATTATGATATAATTGACGTATACCATTTATAAATATAATATTTTTTATTAACACTTGAAAGGTCAGGAATAAAATGGACGAAAACACCAAGGTTGTCGATCACGAATACGGCGCGGGCGATATTCAGATCCTTGAGGGTCTTGAGGCTGTCCGTAAGCGTCCCGGTATGTATATCGGTTCAACGGGTCCGAGCGGATTGCACCACCTCGTTTACGAAATTGTCGATAACGCTATTGACGAAGCACTTGCAGGCTACTGCACAAAAATAGACGTTAAGATTCTCCCCGGCGATATTATCGAGGTAACCGATAACGGACGCGGTATCCCTACGGGTATCCACCCCAAAGAGGGTATTTCCGCCGCAACCGTCGTTTATACTATCCTCCACGCGGGCGGTAAGTTCGGCGGCGGCGGATATAAAGTTTCAGGTGGTCTTCACGGCGTTGGCGCGTCAGTTGTAAATGCGCTTTCCGAGCGGCTTGAACTCGAAGTATACGACGGTAAGGAGATTCACTATCAGGAATTTAAACGTGGTCACTATGACGAGCAGATGAAAATAATCGGAACAACCGGCAAAACAGGTACTAAGGTCCGCTTTAAGCCCGACGGTACTATCTTCCACGAGACCCATTTCGACTATGATACGCTTCTCGACCGTCTTCGTGAGCAGGCTTTCCTTAACGGCGGTCTTCATATCGAACTTACCGATACGCGCGATCCGGAAAATGTCCGCGGAGAATCGCTCTGTTACGAGGGCGGTATTATAAGCTATGTCGAATGGCTCCAGAATATGCGCGGCGCGGAAAAGCTCCACCCCGATGTTATTTATCTCGACGGTCTTATGGACAACATCACCGTTGAGGCTGCTTTTCAGTACAACACCGATTTCAACAGTGAGGCCTTCCGCTCTTTCGCCAACAATATCCATACCATTGACGGCGGTACCCACGAAATGGCTTTTAAGCGTGCTTTAAGTAAGGTCGTCAACGACTTTGTAAAGGCATATCAGGAGGCTAATCCCGCTAACAAGAAGTCCAAAAAGGCGAAAAAGGGTGAAGAGGAGAAAAAGGAATTTGTTGCGCTTTCGGGCGAGGCTATCCGCGAGGCAATCAACGCCGTTATTTCCGTAAAGCTTCCCGAATGTGAATTTGAGGGTCAAACAAAGGGTAAGCTCGGTAATCCCGAAGTAGGACCCGTCGTGTACAAAATAATTACCGAAAAATTGACCTACTATTTCGAGGAACACCCCGAAACAGCGAATATTATCATCACGAAGGCTATTAACGCTCAGGCGGCGCGTGACGCGGCTAAAAAGGCTATGGAGGCTAAGCGTAAATCCGCGGCTGACGGCGCAGGTCTTCCCGGTAAGCTCGCGGACTGTTACGAAAAGGACACCGCGCGGACTGAAATATATATCGTCGAGGGTGATTCCGCGGGCGGTTCGGCTAAACAGGGCAGAAACAGCGCTTTTCAGGCTATTCTCCCGCTTTGGGGCAAAATGCTCAACGTTGAAAAATCGCGCGTCGATAAGGTTTATAACAACGATAAGCTGACGCCAGTCGTAAAGGCTCTCGGAACAGGTCTAGGCGAAGATTTCGACATCTCAAAACTCCGCTACGGACGTATTATCATTATGGCCGACGCCGACGTTGACGGCGCGCACATCAGAACGCTTCTCCTTACGTTCTTCTTCCGCTTTATGCGGCCGCTTATCGAGGAAGGTCACGTCTACCTCGCGCAGCCGCCGCTGTTCAAGGTAAGCAGGGGTAAGCAGGCGCGGTACGCTTTCTCGGACGAGGAGCGCGACGCCTATATCGCGGAGCTTTCGGGTGAAAACGGCGCAAAGGTTGACGTTCAGCGTTACAAAGGTCTTGGTGAAATGAACCCCGAACAGCTCTGGGAAACGACTATGGACCCCGAAACGAGAACAATGCTTCGCGTAAGCCTTGACGACGCTATGAAGGCCGACCTTATTTTCTCCATTCTTATGGGCGATAAGGTTGAGCCGAGAAGAGAATTTATTGAAACAAACGCGAGATACGTTCAGAATCTCGATATTTAAGGTACTGATATGAACTACGAGGACGAAGAAGAGAATAAGAAGCAGATTGATAAGCTCGAACGGCTCGGACAGATTTACGCCGACAGCGAAAAACATGAGTCGGTAATGGCGGAGCTTGAAGAAGAAGAGGATATATGCGCCTTTCCGCGTAAGATTTTTAAGTGGATCATGTTGATTACATGGGCGGCTTGCGCGGTCGGACTTTTCGGCGGTATTGATATGTCGCTGGCTCTTTGCGGAATGCTTTTATCGCTTGGGATATTCTGCGGGCTTTGTGTTACGAAATTTCTTCAGAAAAAGAAGATATCGGACGCGGTAATTTCTGCGCTGGTCTGCGCGGGCTGCATTATGTTCGCGGTGCTGCTTCTTATAAAAGGATAAGATTATGGCAAATTTATTTAACATACGTTTTACAGCTGACACGCCCGAAATTGAAAAGGGGTATAAAGCCTTTCAGAACCGCTATCTGCTGAAAAGAAAGGTCCTTTATACGATCGTTTACGTTATTGTACTTATTCTTGGAATAGACCTTATTGTAAAAAATCCGTCGGGCATTCCCGGCTACATCGCTTCGGGGCTTGCTCTCGGAATACTCCTTTTCAACTGGATAAAGCCGGTTATGATAAGAAAAAAGCTGATGGCTTCTCTTGACGCGCTCGGTACAAGCGAGGAGTACGTTATGACGTTTTTCGACAGCAAAATCGAGGTCGAAACGATAATCGACCCGAATGCTCAGACAGAAACCGTCGCTATCACGCCAAACGGAATATACACTGTCGAGGAGGGTAGCGAGGCTGAAAAGGACCTTCCCGAAGCTGTTAAAGATCAGCCGCAGGCTTCTGAAATTGAAAAGTCGGTTTACCGTCTTTCTGAAACAGAGCTGGCGCTCGACGAAAAGGACAGGCTTCTTCTTATTTACATCAACCGCTCGAACTTCCAGACGATACCGCTGCGGTGCCTTTCCGATGAACAGGCTGAGCTTGTGAGAAACTATTTTTCAGAAAGAGGGCTTACGGCGTAAAATATCGCCGCTTCAACAGGGAACTTGTCCCGTCATTTAAAGCAATACCGCAAAAAAACGCGGTTCCACCTTAACATGGCAGGTGAAACACGCCGCATAAAAACGGGAAGCCCTGCCTGAGTTAAAACGAATGAAAGGAATCCATTTAAATGGAAAATCTTGAACCACTTGAAAGTATACACCCCGGAGAAAAGCTCTTCGGTATTGATATTGAAAAGGAAATGAAAAAATCTTTCCTTGAATACTCAATGTCCGTTATCGTTTCACGTGCGCTCCCGGACGTAAGAGATGGTCTAAAACCGGTTCACCGCCGTATTATTTACACGATGAACGACGCAGGAAACACCTCCGACAAGCCGTACAGAAAAAGTGCGTACACCGTCGGAGAGGTTCTCGGTAAGTACCACCCCCACGGTGACGCTTCGGTTTACGACGCTATGGTGCGTTTAGCGCAGGATTTCTCGCTGCGTTATCCTATGATCGACGGTCACGGAAACTTCGGTTCCGTTGACGGCGACCCGCCTGCCGCTTACCGTTATACGGAAGCAAGACTCTCAAAAATGGCGGGGGAGATGCTCTCCGATATTGGTAAGGATACTGTTGATTTTACAACTAACTATGATGATAAACTGAAAGAGCCGACCGTACTTCCGTCGCGATTCCCGAATCTGCTTGTAAACGGTTCAACGGGTATTGCGGTAGGTATGGCGACAAATATCCCGCCGCATAATCTCGGCGAAGTTATCGACGCGATAAATGTTCTTATCGACAATCCCGACGCGGGGATTGAGGAGATCATGAACTGCGTTAAGGGACCTGATTTTCCGACGGGCGGCATTATTATGGGACATTCCGGCATTCGCTCCGCATACTACACAGGCCGCGGCAAAATCATTCTTCGCGGACGTGCGGAAATTGTCGAGGAAAAGACCCATACGCGCATTGTCATTACAGAAATCCCGTATATGGTAAACAAATCGCGGCTTCTCGAAAGTATCGGCGCTCTTATGCGCGATAAGCGAATTGAGGGAATTTCAACGCTTCGTGACGAATCCGACCGAAAGGGTATGAAAATCGTCCTTGAGCTTAAAAGGGAAGCGAACGCGAATGTTGTTCTTAACAAGCTCTATTCCTACACGCAGCTTCAGGACACCGTCGGCGTTATTATGCTTGCGCTTGTTGACGGTCAGCCTAAAGTTCTCCCGTTAAGGGATATGCTCACCAACTACCTTGACTTCCAGCGTGACGTTATCGAACGCAGAACGCGCTACGACCTGAAAAAAGCGAAGGACCGCGCGCACCTTTTACAGGGCTTTATGCTCGCGATCGACAACATCGACGAGGTTATCTCGATTTTGCGTTCAAGTAAGACTGTTCAGGAAGGAAAGGAGCGGTTAATGGAGCGGTTTAAGGAGGCTGATTTGTCCAACCTGCTTAAACGCGCGATGGACGAGCAGTATCAGGACATTGAGTTTGAGCATACCATCGGGCTTTCCGAGCCGCAGGCTGACGCTATCGTGCAGATGCGCTTAGGACAGCTGACCGGACTTGAACGCGAGAAGGTAGAATCCGAGCTTGCGGAAATTATGGGTAAGATAAAGGAATATATGGAAATTCTCTCCGACCGCTCAAAGGCTTATGAGATCATACGCGAGGAGCTTGCCGTGATCCGCAAAAAGTACGGCGACGAGCGCAGAACGAGCATCGAACAGGTAAGCGGCGAGGTTGACATTGAAGATCTGATACCTGTCGAAGAAAGCGTCATTACTTTTACACATCTCGGCTACGCAAAGCGGCAGGCGGCAGAGGTTTACAATCTCCAGAAGCGCGGCGGGCGCGGTGTTTCGGGTATGAAGCAGCGTGACGAGGACTTTGTTGAGGACATTTTCATTGCTTCCTCGCACGACAACATACTGTTTATAACGAACCTCGGAAATATGTTCAAGCTGAAATGTTACGAAATCCCCGAAGGCTCGAAGCAGAGCAGGGGAACTAACATTGTGAACCTTTTACAGCTTTCGGAGAATGAACACGTTGCTGCGATGATAAAAACGAGCGATTTCTCCGAGAACAAGTACTTTATCTGCATTACAAAGCAAGGTCTTATCAAGAAATCGTGCCTTGCGCTGTTCAAAAACATACGCAAAAAGGGCTTACGTTGTATGAATTTCAAGAACGAGGGCGATGAGATCGCGGCGGCGTTCCTGACGGAGGGCGACAGCTCGGTAATTGTTGCAACACACAACGGTATGGCTATCCGTTTCAACGAAATGCCTATAAAGCGTGAGGACGGCACGGAGAGCGGCGGAATACGCGCGCAGGGAAGAACCGCGGGCGGCGTTCGGGCTATAAAACTGCGTGACGGCGACTACGTTGTCGGAGCGGCGAAGGTTTACGATGAAAATATGACTATTCTTACCGTTACCGACAAGGGTATGGGTCGAAGAACAGCTGCGGCTGACTACTCTATCAAGAACCGCGGCGGTTACGGACAGAGAAATTACAAGTCCGACGACGAAAAGGGCTATGTCTGTGGCATTCGCTCGCTCGGAACGGACGATGACGTTATTCTTATCAGCACTGACGGCGTAATTATCCGTATACGTGCAAACGACCTGCGTCCTATGTCCAAATATGCACGCGGAGTGCGCGTAATGAGGCTTTCCGAGGACGCGAGGGTCGTAACGTTCAGCAGAACCGAACATGACGAAACCGAAGAAACGGAAGCTATCGAACAGCTTTCCGACGAGGAAATCAAGGCTCAGGAGCTTGAAGCCCAGGCGGAAGCTGATAACGACTCGAACGAGCCTGAGGAGGAAGAAGCTGACGAAGCAGAAGAGACTGAAGATACCGATGACGCTGACGACTCCGAATAACAACTGAATAAGCTTGACAGAGCCACTGCGGAAACTGCGGTGGTTCTGTTTTTTAGAATGATGGAGTGTGGGCGTTGGATTTTTCTCAATGCTCTCTTTTTTCTTGACTTATTGCCGAGTTTAATGTATAATGAATATGTTCATAGATTTTACTTTTTGAACTTCTACATCTTGTATTTTATTACACTGTTCACACTACATTTTGATTTGTTCCACGTGGAACATCAGTAGGAACAGCAAAAATTGTTCCACGTGGAACTTTATTGTGAACGTTCTACGTGGAACATTTATAGGAACAGAGAGGACTTGATATTATTTTTACAGCAGAAGCTTATGATATAATCGTTGTCGGAGCAGGACATGCAGGCTGTGAGGCGGCACTCGCAGCAGCGCGGCTTGAGAGAAAAACCGCAGTTTTTGTTCTATCGCTTGACACTATCGCAAATATGCCCTGTAATCCCTGCATAGGCGGGTCGGCTAAGGGACAGCTTGTGTGTGAGATTGACGCACTGGGCGGAGAAATGGGAAAGGCGGCGGACGCAACCTTTATCCAGAGCAGGGTACTGAATAAAGGGAAGGGACCCGCCGTACATTCACTGCGCGTACAGTCTGACCGTGTTAAATATCACACTTATATGAAACACGCACTTGAAGATGAACCGAATTTGTCGGTAAAGCAGGACGAGGTTACGGAAATATGCGCTGAAAATGGGGAAGTAACGGGTGTTAAAACACGCCTTGGTCTTTTTTACCCCGCTAAGGCTGTCATAATAACAACGGGAACGTATCTGAACGGCGAAATCCACATCGGGGAGCTTAGCTATTCGTGCGGTCCGGATAACGTTTCACCGTCTATCCCGCTTACGGAGAGCCTGAAAAAGCTGGGGCTTGATATAAGGCGGTTTAAGACGGGAACGCCTGCGCGTGTACATAAAAGAAGCATTGACTTTTCGGTCATGGAAGAGCAGGAGGGCGACGAGGAGATCATTCCTTTTTCATTTGACAACAGGCTGCCGCTTGAGAACAAGGTTAAATGCTATGTGACATACACTAATGCCGAAACTCACCGTGTAATTCTCGATAATCTTGAACGCTCGCCGCTTTATTCGGGACGCATTCACGGAATTGGTCCGAGATACTGTCCGAGTATTGAGGACAAGATCGTAAGGTTCAAGGATAAGGAGCGGCATCAGCTGTTTGTTGAGCCGATGGGACTTGACACAGATGAATATTATTTGCAGGGAATGTCCACATCGCTGCCTGTTGACGTTCAGATAAAGTTTCTGCGGACGATAAAGGGGCTTGAAAACGTAGAGATAATGCGGCCGGCATATGCGATCGAGTATGACTGCTGCAATCCTCTCGAACTGTACGCAACGCTCGAAACCAAGAAGATAAGCGGACTTTACGGCGCAGGGCAGTTCAACTGTACATCGGGATACGAGGAGGCGGCAGCACAAGGCTTGATTGCGGGAATAAACGCGGCAAGAAAGCTGGACGGGAAAGCGGCTGTTATACTCGACCGCGCAAGTTCGTATATCGGCACACTTATCGACGACCTCGTAACGAAGGGCTGCGTTGAACCGTACAGAATGATGACGAGCAGGAGCGAATACCGGCTTATTTTACGTCAGGACAACGCTCCGGAGCGTCTTACGGCTATCGGGCACGAGGTTGGTTTAATAAGCGAGGAGCGGTACGCATATTTTCTTGAACAGCAGCGCAAAATAGGTGACGAAACAGAGCGGATAAAGCGCGCGACGATCCACCCAAGCGCGGAGCTTAACGAAATGCTCACGCAAAAGGGTACAAGCCCGCTCACGCAGGGCGTAAAGTTCATTGAGCTTCTGAAACGTCCGCAGCTTGGCTACAATGATTTAAAGAAATTTGACAAATACGCGCCGCATCTTTCGGCGGAGATCGTGAACAAAATTGAAATAAACGTGAAATACGAGGGCTACATCAAGACGCAGGAAGCGCAGATACGGGAAATGCGGCGGCTCGAAGGGAAGCTTTTACCGACAGACCTCGACTACAAGCAGATAAACGGGCTTCGGCTGGAGGCGCAGGAAAAGCTCAACAAGCACAAGCCTCTTAATATTGGTCAGGCGGGGCGCATATCGGGTGTCAATCCCGCGGACGTTTCGGTTTTGCTTATATGGCTTGCGGCTAACTCGAAAGGGGGCAGGGAAGATGGAAACAATTGAAAGGTTCAAGGCGGCGGGTATCGAAATAGATGATTTTCAGTTATCGCAGCTCGAAAAGCTTACGGAATTTATGCTTGAATACAACAAGAAAGTGAACCTTACGCGGATAACCGAGCCTGATGAAATAATCGAAAAACACTATATCGACAGCATTCTTCCTCTTACGATGGTTGATCTTCCACGTGGAACGTTATGTGCGGATATCGGAACGGGCGCGGGGTTTCCGTCGCTTCCGATGAAGATATACCGTCCCGACCTTGATTTTACTCTTATTGACAGTCTTGGAAAGCGGGTTACCTATCTTGATCTGGCGTGTAAGGAACTTAAGATAAACTGTCGGACAATTCACGCGAGAAGCGAGGAGGCGGCTAAAAGACCTGAACTGCGCGACGGTTTCGGATTTGTTACGGCGAGGGCGGTTGCGGCGCTCAACGTGCTTTGTGAATACTGTATGCCTTACGTGAAGAAGGGCGGGGTTTTTGCTGCTCTTAAAGGTGCGGAGGACGAGGTCAAGTCCGCTGAAAATGCGATAAAAAGGCTTGGCGGGGAGCTTGAAAAGGTTATCCGATACAATCTTCCCTCCGGCGACGCGCGACATCTTATACTGATCAGGAAAATCATCGATACACCGAATGGCTTTCCTCGCGCAGGCGGCGTCATTTCAAAAAGACCTTTATAAGGAGGCTTTAAAGTGAAAAAGCTGCTAAGGGTTATTCAAAAGAACTGGCGAATGTGCTTTGTTGTTATTATTCTTATGACAATTTGCGGCTATGTTCTCGCGTCTTACGGAATTAATAAGCACTATGTGACCACCGCTGAAATTTTCATTGAAAGCACGGACGGCACTCCTGCGTCAGAAAAAGCGGACACCTGCCTTTTACTTTTCACAAGTCCACAAATGTATAATTCGATTAACAATACTCTTTCGTCAGGCTTTTCCTACGCGGAATACGACCGAATGATCTCAGTTACGAAAAAATCCGGCACGCAGATTCTAAAAATTTCGACTGACTGTGACAATTCGGACGCTTCATATAAGCTTATGATTCGTTACATTGAGCTTATGCCTGAGGTTTTAGACAGCTACCGTGCCGGAGCAGTCTTTTCGATTATCCGCGATCCTGTTCAGCCCTCTGAGCCGAGTTTTCCGAACGAGAACACCTTTACACTTTTAGGCGCGCTCATCGGTACTTTTATTTCAATTATTTCGGTTATTATTATCTGGAAGCTTGATAACAGCATTACGACTGACGATGACCTTAAAAACCTGTACGATCTTTCGGTTCTGGGGGAGGTTCCTGATTTTGACGAGGAGATTGACTACCTGGGCAGGTAACTATAGTATCTACTACCTTTTCAATCACGTTTTCCGCTGCAATTTTCCCCGGTTTATCAACTTCAAAATCTTCAATTAGCTAACAGACTGAGAGCTGCCGCAGCAACTGCTGTGACAGCTCTTTTGTTATTTTTATATACTGCCCCAGGCTCACGGCGCGGCGCGCTCTTACATTTTGCCCTGCAAAATGTAAGGGGCTTATAGGGCAGTGAAGCTGCCCTATAAGTGTTTTGTGTGTCCTACACACAAAACAAGCGCGCCGCGCCCCCGCCGATTGATGCGGCTGCCGAAAGGAGCAGTTTTTTAGCTGACCGATTTCGATAGCCGTCCATTCTTTATGCTTTGAATATTACTGCTCATTCCAATCGGGCGTCATTTCCAGAGTTTCACAGCCTTTTTCCTGAGTAAATCCGTCAAATCCAAGCTCGGCGCAGTGGTCCACAACCTTCCTGTACTCGAAGGTAGTAAGGCGACGGTTCAGCTCAGGATACTTCTCCGCGTCATAACACGGCGTATACTGGCGCATAATACTTATAAGCGGCTTATTTTCAATTTTATTTAGCTCGTCAATTATTTTTATACTGTCCTTATAGCAGTTTGGAAGTACGAGGTGGCGAACAATAACCCCGCTTTCCATTATACCGTTACTTATAACTGCATCCGTTTTCTGCCGCAGCATTTCAGATATCGCAGCGTAAGCGTGTTCAAAATAATCAGGCGCGGCAGAGTATTTTCCCGAAAGCTCCCCGCTGTAATATTTCAGATCGGGCAGGTATATATCGACTAACCCATCAAGCCGTCTTATATTCTCAACAGTTTCGTAACCGCCCGTGTTCATAACAACCGGTATTTTCAGCTTCGGCTTCAGCCGTTCAAGAATCGGTATGAGCCTGTTCAGATACTGGGTCGGCGTAACGAGATTTATATTATGTACATTTTTTTCTTGCAGAGTAAGAATTTCTTTCTCAAACTCTTCGTCGCTCATATCCCGCCCCATTAAGCCGTGGCTTATAGGATAGTTCTGGCAAAACGGACATTTCAGCACACATCCGCTGAAAAACACCGCGCCGCTTCCGTTTGTACCTGAAATAACAGGCTCCTCGCCGCGGTGTACCATAATTTTTGCGACCCTTAGTTTTTCCGAACAGCCGCAGAATCCGACCTTACTTACTCTATCAACTCCGCACCCGCGCGGACAGTTTCTGCATTCCATCACCTGTTTATCTCCTCAATCGCTCTCTCCGCTTCCCCGAACGCAAGCACCAGCTTTTCCTCACAGGCGGGCAGATCGCGGTACATATTTATTTCAAGCTCCGAAATTGTATGACAGAGCGTAATGATCGAGCTGTACTGTTTTAAGCGAAGGATCCGTTCATAAATGTTCCAATAATTATTTATCATTCTCTTTCGCATAAGCGTTTTCATTTTTTCGCTGCTCGAAAGGGCGCGGTCAAAACTGTACGCTAAGGCTGTCCCGCCGTAGAGAAGGGTATAATTTTTCCTTATTTCAACAAGGTCTACCCCTCTTATTTCGGGCATTTCCCACCCCGCCAGCTTTTCCGCCATTTTAACAAAAATGTCCGTTATCTCGACCCCGTTCCCGTTACATATAATGTCGAGAAAATCGCCCGAAATCTGCGTATAACGTTCGCTGTCCTCGCCGACAGTAAAAATTCTGTCCGCGCTCAGCAGCTCATCAGGATCAACGCCGCGGCATGCCACAGCGTAAAGGATAGTAAGATTTATCCTCTCGTTATTATCCGATATATCGGGAAAAATATCTTTATTCCTTAATATTTTTTTCAGTTCCTCCGGCGAAATCGGGCGCGTGTTCAGGCGAAGACGGGTATTGAATCTTCTGTAATTCATTTTATCTATAAGTTCCTTCTCGGAAAGAGCCTGCCGCATATAAAGTTTAGTTACGGCAAGATGGATCGTGTCAAAATAATGCGCGCTTATGGACGAATCCGGTTCAAATTCTTTTTTTACATTTTTCTCGGCTGCTCTTAAAATTCTTTTATTTACCCGCCTATAATCCGTTTTTGAATCAATTATGTTAAGCCGCAGCAGCACCGCTTCGTTTACGAATATTTCATTTTTTTCCCGATGAAGCGGTACAAGCCTTACCGCCTTACCCCTGTACATAAAATTAACAAGCAATCCGAGCCGCGCAAGCTCCGCCGCCCCCTCGCTCACCTTTTCCATATGCTTTTTTACATAATCGAGAAACGGGCGTTCATATACGAACAATAATGTGAACAAATCAAGTCCAAGAGTCTCCGCTGCGCCTGTCGTATCCGCACCAAAAATAAAAGGCTTCATTTTCTCCAGAAATTCAACCGTTTCTACGTCCGAAATTATCCTTTCGACTTTTATAAACCGCTTTGTTAAGGGTTTCGGAACAGCCGTTACTGTTATCTTTAATGTCTGCGCCATTCCTTTTCACTCCTTTACTCGCTGACAAGTTTAGTATAAATTTCACTCTTAGTATATTTTGTCTGTTTAGCAGCTTCCTTACAAGCTTCTGAAAGCTTCATACCCTCCGCGCAAAGCCGCCTTGCTATCTCACAGGCATCGTCAATTGTTTTCTCCTCAGCCTCGTTTTCCTCGTCTTCTCCCGCTACGACCAGCACATATTCACCTTTAGGCGATTTCTCGCGGTAATATTCTATCATCTCCGAAATTTTCCCGCGCAACACTTCTTCGTGTATTTTTGTCAGTTCGCGGCACAAAGCTATTCTACGGTCTCCGAGCTGTTCATATAAATCCTGTAATGTGAACAAAAGTTTATGGGGTGCTTCGTAGAAAATAAGCGTGCGTCGAAAATTCTTTATTTCGTTCAGGTGCGCCTGCCGCTGCTTTTTTGTCACGCTTAAAAAGCCCTCAAAGCTGAAGCGTGAGGTTGGAAGACCAGAAATTGCGAGAGCGGACATTGCCGCGGTAGGGGAGGGGACAACCTTAACTTCAACGCCCCTTTCCGCGCAGAGCCGCACAAGGTCCTCACCCGGATCACTTATGCACGGCATTCCCGCGTCTGTTACGACAGCGCAGCTTTCACCGTTTTCTATACGTTCGAGAATGTATTCGCCGCGCTCTCTTATATTATGCTCATGATAGCTTATAAGCGGCTTCTGTATGCCGAAATGGGTCAGTAGCTTCAGCGTTACCCTCGTATCCTCTGCGGCTATAAAGTCCACGCTTTTCAGCGTTTCAACCGCCCTCGGCGAAAAATCCGAAAGATTTCCTATCGGTGTTCCTACTACATATAAAACTGACATAATCGTTTCCTTTACTAATTAAATTTTTTTACCCGTTTTTAAACAGGTACTTTTCAACTTTTAAAATACGTATACAAGCGGTTTTTTAACCTTTTCCACCGAGTTTTCCACAATTTTTAGTGCAAAAACGGACTTTTCAACTTAGTTTTCAACAGTTTCAACGGGAAAACCTGTTGAAAACTGATTTTTACAGTTTGTAATGTTGAAAAAAGAATTTTAATTTACGGACTGTAAATTTAGCTTCTTAGTTTCTTATTTGTCAATCCCCGCAAAACCTCTTGTTTATCAGCAAAATTCGAGTGTAGAAAATTGACATAAAACTGCGTCTTGTATTGTCTATTTTTACTATATTGAGTTGTCAACGCCTGTCGGGAAAATATGTTCAAAACTTTTTTCTTTTTCAACCTTTTAAATCCCTTAAAACCGTAACTTTTTAACCTTTTCAACCGAGTTTTCAACAGTTAAAAGGTTTTTCAACCCGAAAAAACCGAAGTTTTAAACATTTTCAACGGGAAAACCTGTTTAAAAATAAGTTTTCAACGTTTAGGTTACAGAAAAGTGACAATAATACTGAAAGTAAACAAAAGGAGTTGAACTTATGAAAGGTGTAAACAAAATGGTGATTGAGGTAAAATCGGACGGGCAGTATTTCGACCGCGCTCTTTTATTCTTAAAACCCGAACACATCAACGCTTCACAGCGGGAAATTACAGATGGAGCGGACAGGCTTCTTCGCGAACTTTCATCAAAAAAGCCCGTCCATCGCAGCAGGGCAGTCCTTTCAGCCGTTTTAGGCACTCTCGCGGGTGCGGGAGCAGCCTCTATACTATTTCTTTTTCTCTGAACCTTTTACGTATCGTTTCGCCGCTCACGTTCGTCACGTAAACCATATCGCGGCACACAACGAAGCATTTCGGCATATCCAGCGACACGTAATAAACCATACCCTTTTTCTGAACATCTTTAAGGTAATCCTTCATATAGCGGTCGGTCGTTACGCGCTCAATATCGAAAATTCCGACAATTTCCGCGCCCTCAACCACAACGTCGCTTCCCAGGTAAACATACATCTTAGATCCTCTCAAACTGCCCGTTTTTAACGTTCCAGACCGCTCCTTCGCTGACCTTATCCATATCCGACATATTACAGGAAGTAATAAATGTCTGTAACTTTTCTATATGGTTAATTATGAAGCTGCGGCGGAAGGCGTCAAGCTCGCTTAAAACGTCGTCAAGGATAATAACGGGAAGGTCGCCGCTCTTCTCATATATCATTTTAGCCTCGGCAAGCTTCAGCGCGATAGCTATGCTCCTTACCTGTCCCTGTGAACCGTAATCGCGGGCGTTCATATTATTGATTTTAAAGAACAGATCGTCACGATGTGCGCCGACGACTGTATATTTCATTCTCTGCTCGCGCTCTGCTGTTTCGCTGAGCCTCCGCAGATATGTCGTATACATCAGCTCGACGTTCTCAAGAGTGTACGGGATATCCTGCATTATTGTGCTATCATATTCTACCGAGAGTTGTTCATTATTTTGATTTAACTGACTGTAATAATTTTTAGCATATTCTGCGAGGAAATTGAAATATTTAAGCCGCCCGCACATTACATTTACGCCAAGCCGAGCCAATGTTTCGTTCCAGCTTTCGAGCATAGCCGTGAGCGAGGAATGTTCATAAAAATCGGATTTAGCGAGCAGGTTATTCTTCTGTTTTAACGCTTTATTGTACTCATACAGTCTTACATTATGAACGCGATTTATCATATTTGACACAAAATCAAGATAATCGCGTCTTTTTTCGGGATTTCCCTTTACGATATATAAATCTTCAGGTATAAACGAAACATATCTTAACGCTCCGTATAATTCCTCGGCATTTTTCATTTCAAGACCGTTGAATGTTAATTTAAAAGAGCTGCCTTTCTGGACATATAATATACGGTTTTCTCGTTCATTTTTATCGAACGTGAAAAACAGCTCGGCGGAGGTTTCAATTTTAGGGTCGCTTCCGAACGGGACAAGCTCCGGCGGTTTAGCGGAACGGAAGCTTTTTCCCAGACATATTGAAACAGCCTCGCACAAATTTGTTTTTCCCTGGGCATTATTCCCTGTAAACACGTTTACTTTTGGGTGAAAAACGAAATCCGCCGAGGCGATGTTTCTGAAATTACGGATAGAAAGGCTTTTTAGGATCATTCTTCAATTACGCAGGTATATTCCAGCGTTTCCTCTTCAAAATTTACACATACCTTATCGTTATTATACAGCTTTTTTCCGCGCATAGTGCAGACCTCGCCGTTTACGGTAACGATTCCATCGCTTATCATCAGCTTAGCCATACCGCCTGTTTCGGCGGCGTTAGAGAATTTCAGAAATTGTTCAAGCTTAATAAAGGGGGGATTAACCTTAATTTTTTCCATTTTATTTTCCTTTTCAGAATTACTTATTTCTTACGGGGAGGACAATTCCTACATAGCTTTCGTCCTTAAGCGGCTTTACGCGGATAGGGGAGAGAGGACCCGAAAAATCGAGCTTTACCTCATCGCACTCGCTGTTGCGGAGCGATTCTATCATATATTTCGCATTAAAAGCGATCTCTATTTTCTCGCCGCCGTACTGTACGGGAATTTCGTCGCTCATTTTACCCAGAGATGTTTTAATATCAATAAGGAGCTTATCATTTTCAAAAACGCAGATTACGGGGCATTTATAGCGATCCGTATTAAGCAGGAGAGTTCTGTCGAGCGATTCTGCAAATTCTCGTGCATTTACAATAGCAGTAGAAGTTTCCTTAAAATTCATTATACGGTTATAGTCGATAAAATTTCCCTCAAGAAGGCGGGAAATAATAACATAATCGTCCTTAGAAACGCATATCTGGCTTCTATCGATACAAATTGCGACTTTTTTTTCAGTTTCCTCATCGGAGAGCATTCTCATAAGCTCGCCGAGGGTTTTACTCGGAACCACGAAATCTATATCGTTATATTCGACAGGCTCGATTCTTTTCGCCATTCTTACGCCGTCGACGGAAACAACCTCCATCATATTATCAGCGATATGGAATTTACTTCCCATATGAACGGCTTTAATATCGGTAGTTGCGATAGCGTGGAAGGTCTGACGGATCATACTTTTAAGGGTAGCTTCTTCTATATAGAATGTAATATCATTTCTGAGTTCGGGGATATTAGGGTACTGATCCCCCGAAACGCCTGAAATATTATATACTACACGTCCCGAACGGAGGATAACTACATCTCCTTCGGTAGAAATTTCTACTAATCCCGCAGGCATTTTTCTTATCATTTCGGCGAAAACCTTTGCATTTACGACAATTTCGCCTTCTTCGATTGCCTCCGCGGGGTCTATTATACATTTTATTCCCATTTCGAGGTCATAACCCGTTACGGTAATTTTATTTTCGTGAAGGTGGATAAGGACGCCTTCGAGGGCGGGTATCGAGGAGCGCGCGGAGCTTGCTTTTGAGGCATTCATCAGCGCTTCCGAGAGCGTATTTCTTTCGATTTTAAATTTCATAGCTTTTTTTCCTTTTTTCATGAGAGCCTGAGTTTATAAAATTTCTCAAAAAACCTGTAAAAAAAATTTTTTTCCGAAGATGAAATTTTCCCGTGGGAAGAAAAAAAATATCATCACATATAATATTATAT
>CAZAXM010000042.1:0-17424 GCA_964489095.1 uncultured Ruminiclostridium sp.
TTTTTAAAGAGATTGGCTGTCAAAAAGACGAAAAGAGAGAAAAAGAGATTGGTGGCTCCGCCCCCAAACCCCTGCCAAAGGGATTCAATCCCTTTGGAATCCCGTATTCTGCTGCGTTTTTCCACGATTCTGCAAGGCGAAGCCGGCGCGTGGCTTTTATAATAATTGCGGTTTTTACACTTTGTTAAAAAAGACGAAATTCATTATACCGGCTGTATAATCACGGAAAGTTATACGCGAAAACGTGGATTTTAAATGTCGGAATTGTAAATCAACTGTACCTTTTATTGTGCAATTGTAACAATTTTTAACACCCCGCTTTGTTTGACACGACCGAAACAAGTGGTTATAATATGCGAAGTATTCCAATAATGTTATTGCAGGGAGGTGCAGACATGAAAATTACACGATTACTTTTAAACAATACTACCCTGGCTCATGCCTGCATAAATCGGGCAAGACACAAGCGCGGCTTTATGACGGGTATTGCGCTCGCGGCTACTCTTACCGCGCAGATTTTTCTTACGGGAATGGTAAATATCCGCTGTGAGGCGGTAATTATAGATTCGGGAGAGAGCCGTCGGGTTCTTACGGCATTCAACACCGCTGACGACATTCTCGCCGAACAGCGCGTCGCGCTCCACCCGCTCGACAAAGCTGTGCTGACCGAAACGGACGGCGTTAAACAGCTTACGCTTATTCGCGCGCCCGAAATAACGCTGAAAATAAACGGCTCGGAAAATAAGGTGCGCGGGGTAGAGGGAGAGACTGTCGAAGCCTTACTGAACCGCCACGGGATCTATCCGAACGAGTACGACTATATCGAACCGGGTAAGGACGCGCTTATTACGGGTAATGCGGAGATTATTTTTGAACATGCTTTTCCCGTTACAATCGAGGTTGACGGCGAAACGCTTGACGTGCGCGCCGCGCGGATTACCGTCGGGGAGCTTCTCAGACGTGAGGGGATTATTTTAGGACAGTTCGACCGCGTAAATTACAGCCTTTCCGAGGAAGTTGTTAAAAAATCAATAATTAAAATAGACCGCGTTGAACACCTCAAAGCCTCAACATCCGAACCGATTCCCTTTAAGACCGAATACCGCGAAAGCACGCTTTATCCAATCGGAACGGAGATCGAAGCATTCGGCGGAGAAGCCGGCGAGCGTATAATAACGACTACGCAGGTTCTGGTAAACGGGACTACGGAGGAAGAATACGTTTCCGAAAAGATAGCGGCTAAACCGAAAAACAGAGTTATTCTGACCGGAACAGCTCTCGCCGAGCCTTACAGCAAAAAGGAAGGCGACTTTCGGCTTGTCAACGGCATTCCCGCGGAGTACGCGTACTGCGTTAGCGGAAAGGTTACTGCCTACACCGCGCCTGAGGGTGCGGGGACATACAGCGGACGCAAGCTTGAAATCGGCACAATAGGCGTTGACCCGGACATTATCCCGTTCGGAAGCGAAGTTTATATCTGTTCAAAAGATAGCTCGGCTGTATACGGCTACGCGATAGCCGCTGATACGGGCGACCTCACGGACGTTATTGCGGACGTTTTTATGGGAACGACAGCCGAGCACTACGCTGACGCCTGCCGCTGGGGAGCGCAGGAAGCGGACGTTTACGTGCTTACCGTCGGCGACAACAGTGTATTCTGGGGATAATTTTGTCGATGCTTGAAACATGACGCAAAAAACGGAGGACAGTTTTCTGCCCTCCGCTTTTATTTGCTGCTATTATTTTGTCATTACTTTGCGAAATCGACCGCTCTGCTTTCACGAATAAGATTGAGCTTGATCTGACCGGGATATTCCATTTCCTTTTCAATCTTCTGTGCGATCTCACGTGCAAGCACTACCATCTTATCGTCGTTTACAACCTCCGGCTTGATCATTATGCGGATTTCACGACCCGCCTGAATAGCATAGGACTTATCAACGCCGTCGTAAGACGAGCAGATTTCTTCAAGCTTCTGTAAACGCTTAATATAGTTCTCGTAGTTTTCGCTTCTCGCCGCAGGCCTTGCTGCGCTGATAGCGTCAGCTGCCTGAACAAGTGCTGCGATGACCGTCCGTGCTTCAACATCGCCGTGGTGCGCTTCGATCGCGTGAATAACGTCTGCGCTTTCCTTATACTTACGACATACGTCAACACCGATATGAACGTGAGAGCCTTCGATTTCCATGCTGAGCGCCTTACCGATATCGTGGAGAAGACCCGCGCGGCGCGCAAGGTTCGCGTCTACGCCAAGTTCGTCTGCCATCATACCTGCGAGGTGAGCGACCTCGATCGAATGCGCAAGAACGTTCTGGCTGTAGGAAGTACGGTAGTAAAGGCGTCCGAGAAGCTTTATAAGCTCAGGGTTAAGACCGTTCACATTTGTTTCAAGGACAGCGCGTTCGCCCTCCTGCTTGATTTTCTGTTCAACGTCGCGCTTCGCACGCTCAACCATTTCTTCGATGCGCGTCGGGTGGATACGTCCGTCCTGGATAAGCCGTTCGAGTGCGATTCTCGCAATCTCGCGGCGAACCTTATCGTGGCTCGAAAGGGTAATAGCCTCGGGGGTGTCATCAATAATAAGGTCAACGCCCGTAAGCTGTTCAAGGGTTCTTATGTTACGACCCTCACGGCCGATAATTCTACCCTTCATTTCGTCGTTAGGAAGCGGGACAACAGATACGGTCATTTCCGAAACTGTTTCCGCCGAAAGTCTTGCGATAGCGAGTGCGATATGGCTTCTCGCCTTATCGTCACATTCGTCCTTTATGCGCTGTTCAAAAGCTACTATACGCATAGCCTTTTCGTGGTCAAGCTCCGTATCGAGCATACGCAGCAGGTGGTCTTTAGCCTGTTCAGTAGTAAATCCCGAAATTCTTTCGAGGATATCCATCTGGTTTTTCTTAAGGGTTTCCGCCTCGGCGAGTTTTTCGTCCGCCTTTTTATTCTTAGCGGTAAGGCTTTCTTCGAGCTTTTCGATTTTGTCATTCTTCTTATCGAGGTTTTCTTCCTTCTGCTGAAGTCTGCGTTCGGAGCGCGAAACCTCGCTTCTGCGCTCTTTAAGCTCACGTTCGGTTTCGGATTTCATCTTATTGATTTCCTTTTCCGCCTGACCTCTCATGCGGTAGATTTCGTCCTTAGCCTCGACGAGCTTTGTTTTCTTTTCGGTCTGTGCTTTTTCGTGCGCCTCAGCTACGATACGCTGAGCTTCTTTTTCTGCTGATTCGATTTGCGATTCGGCGTCTTTCTTGCGGTGTTCAACGCCCATACGGAAGGCGATGAAGCCTGCTGCACCTGCGCCGACAACAAAAGCCGCAACGATCAGCAAGATGGCAATTGGTAATTCCATATTATGCCCTTCCTCCTTTATTAAAGTCCCGATTTTTCGGCCCCCGAAAACAGTACAGGACAAGAAAGGCGGTAAGCGCAACGCTGTATCGCTCCGACTTGATAATATCAATATTCGGAAATTTAATCGTCAATACTTAAAAACATATAGCTATATAGCAATTTAAAAATATATCGTGAAAAATACCTCGGAATAGTAATAGTGAATGTTTTTGGAGAATATATGTAAACCGGGATTGGTAAAAAATGATAAATAGCTGTATAAAAATGTATCGTCATACAGACTTATTCACACTTTAATTTTAATACATTTTTACCAAATTGTCAAGGCAATTTTAAATTTTTTTTGAAAAAAGCTGATTTTGCTTGACTAAAGTAATTTTTTATGATATACTTATTTTTGCAATTTCACGCCGGCGTGATGGAATTGGCAGACGTGCCGGACTCAAAATCCGGTGGTAGCGATACCGTGCGGGTTCGACCCCCGCCGCCGGCACCAGACCCAGCCCCGCTAAAAACGCGGGGCTTTACTTTTTTTAAAGAGATTGGCTGTCAAAAAGACGAAAAGAGAGAAAAAGAGATTGGTGGCTCCGCCCCCAAACCCCCGCCAAAGGGATTTTATCCCTTTGGAATCCCGTGTTTTGCTGCAAATTTCCACGGCTCTGCAAGGCGAAGCCGGCGCACCCTCACTAGGCGGGCGCGCTTTTCCCGATTTTCACAGTGCTTTTAAAAGAGATTGGTGGCTCCGCCCCCAAGCCCCCGCCAATGGGATTTTATCCCTTTGGAATCCCGGTTTTTGCTGCATTTTTCTCGATTTATTATCAGCAAAACGCGCATTCCACAAAATTGGTTTTTCAACAAGCTGAAACGGACTGACACAGCAAATGCTGAGTCAGCCCGTTTTCATAAACTATTCAGAACCGCGTTAATTGTTCACGACAGTTACATTAAAGCGAATGGTCTTGGAAGCGTCGCGCTTCAGAGAAACCTGAACGGTAACAGTTCCCACCGCCTTACCTGTTACAATAATAACATAATCGTTATTGTTAAAGTCACGGTAAACCTTGCAGTCAACGTTAGTTCTGTCGTAATCAACATAGATTTCGTCCTGCGAGCCGGTACCGTTTACAACGGTAAACTTGTAGCTGTTCTGTTCACCGACTCTGATCGTCTTCATATAGTCGTTGCCGCTTCCTTCTTTAAGCTCCTGAGAGGAGGTTAAATCGCTGTAAGCGAGAAGCTGAACGGTCTGCGCTTCGTCCTTTTCCTTTACGCTGAAGTTAAAGTTTCCGGGAACGCCGCTCTTGTTATAGCAGGAATTTTTAAAGGTGTACTCTTCGATATCCGCGTAGTTTATAACACTTGCGCCATCGGTGATCTTAGCGTTTACGCTTGCTGTTATAGTGTATGTAACAGTTTCGCCCGCCTCGATTTCGGGACATTCAACCTGATACTTGGTGTAGCCGTTTCCTGCTGTACCAGCCGATGTGTAGTAAACAGCAACTGTTCCTACCGTATCAATATCTGTGAGCGAAAGAGCATTGCTAAGATAGAAGTTGAGGGTCGCTTCTTTAAGATCCTGCGTTGACGCGTTTGTTACAGTAAAGCTGTATTCGAGCTTATCGTTCGCATAGACCTTGCTGCCGTTAGTCGGTACTGTCGTTGCGCCCGTCGCATTTTCGGTACGTCTTACTGTTCCGAATGCAAGCTGGAGATCGCCGTAGATATTGCTTGAAAGAGCAAGATTTACATTGTTCGCCGCCGCAGTATACGTGTTGGAAGTGGTCGCGAGCGTCTTGGCAAATGTGCTGTCAACTATCGCGCTGTTGTAATTGTTGGCAGCCGTATAGCGAACGTTAGTCGTCGCGTCATATGCACCGCTGTTCTTAACAGTAAGGATCGGGAAAGCGTCTGTCGTTACAGCCTGATTTCCATTTGTAACGATCTTATTGTAAGCGCGGTATTTCTGGCCGTTGAACTGGAACATTACCTTATACTTGTTGCCGGGCTTTGCGTTCTTGAAAATGTAAGAACCGGGAACACCGTTGATGGTAGATGTTGTCGCTGTATCGTCGTATTTACCTGTTGCAACATTATAAAGCATAACGGTAATTCCGTTTATACCCTGTTCACCGTATGTCATTAAGCCGTCCGGAACACTCGTTTCGTTAGCCGTATCATTCCATACTATACCGCTTATAGCATAAGACGTGGACTTGACCTTATAATTTACGGTAACAACATCGCTGTTAGCGTAACCCTTAGCGTTAGAATAGAACTTAAGCGTTGTATCCTGTGTAAGCTCGATCTGACCGTTATAAACGGTGCCGTAGGTTACAGGATCTCTTCCGTCGGTCGTGTAGTAAATACGCGCGCCGCTTGTATTACAGCTAAGCTTGACCTTTACCGAATCCTCGTACTGCTTAGAAGAATCCTGATCGCTATAAGGCTTTTCGCACTTGTCAACAGAAATGCTTCTCGACTTTACGTCACTGTACTCGCCGCTCTTATAAGCGACAGCCTTAATGGTAGTATCCTTATCAACGATAAATGCGCCTGTATACTTGGTGCTGTTTCTGGTGGGCTCTTTTTCATTCGTTGTATAGTAAATATCGGCGTTATCCTCGGCTTCGATCTTGAACTTCTTACCGCCGTAAACGCGATAAACTGTAATAGTAGGCTTTTCGAGGGTATTGACCGCGTCCTCGCCGGGGAACTCGTCGATGTCGCCGTCTATGTACTGACGGAGAAGGGTGAGATCCTTGCTGTTTATCTTACCGTTTCCGTCAAGGTCGGCGTTATCCTTGCAGACATAGGAGGTCGAACCTGCGATATACTTTTTAAGGCGTGTATAATCCGTTTCCTTAACAGAACCGTCGCCTGTAATATCGCCGAGGTTTGTATTTACTCTTACGGTTTTCTTCATAACTGCGCTCTTTGAGCCGTTTTTAACTGCAATAGCACGGATCTTTGTGGTTTTCTTAACCGTAATAAGCTTACCCGTATACTTTTTGCTGCTTGTAGTAGGCGTTGAGCCGTCTGTCGTATAATAGATCGTCGCGCCTGATGTCTTTGTCTTTAAGCGAATCTTTCTTGTGCCCTTCGAGCCTTTTATAGTATATGTAGGCTTTGAAACAGTCGCTTCATACTCTGCGATCACGGTCTGTGTAATAAGCTTTTCCGACTCGGCGAAAGCTGTTACCGACATTCCCGTTACTGCCATAGCCGCTGCCGTAAAAAGCGCGGCGGTTTTTCTTGTTACAGAATTCATAATATCATTCCTTTCCAAATAGGGCTTTTTCCCTTTCTACTTATTAAAACAGTTTTGCAATACAAAACGTGACACGAAAAATGCACTTTTTTTCGATTTTCGCAAAACTTTGTTTAACCTTCACAAAAACGCCGTTCCCGTTTGTGCTATTCGACGAACTCGTCCGGGTCGTGGTCATGCTCACAGTCGTGACCAACGCCGCCTACCATATCCCGTCCGCGGACATAGTATTTATCGCGCTGTTCCTTTACGCATTCATCGAGAATGCGCTTGACTTCGCGGGGCTTACGGATCGAAACGAGGTGCTTAGCGGGAGTATCGGAATCCTTAGACATAAGCTTAATCGTTCCACAGCCGACCATACGCTGAAAAAGCGTAAAGGAAAGCTGTTTATCAAAAACGCGGTAAAGCTCTATTTCGTCTTCCTTTATATTAAGAAAGCCGATTTTAGTATAGAGCGCGGTGTCGGTTAAAATGTATCTTGTAAAAGAGATCGGAAGACCGAGGATACATTTCTTACCCGCCCAGAGTACGTTACCGTAATCTTTTTTTAATTTTTCCATATTCATAAAATTACCCTCTTTTATAAAACCTTCTTTTTTCACGCTTTTTCTCCACCTGCTTTTCCCGTTCAAGCTCCTGCTCGCGGGCATTCGCCTTACTCAATGAAACGGGCAGAAGCGTTTCGGGGTCTATACATTTTACGTCCGTATAGATATCCGAACCCGCAGGAAGCCCCCTCTTTTTAAGGCGGGAAGAAATCAGGCTCTTTACCGCGCTGTAAACAACAGCGAAAATCGGTATGCCGATTATCATTCCCCAGAAGCCGAAAAGACCCTGACCGGCGAGAATCGCAAAAACGACCCAGAAACCCGAAAGCCCCATACTTTCGCCGAGAATACGCGGGCTGAGGATATTACCGTTCAGATTTTGGATTACCAGCACGATTATTATAAATATAAGGCATTTCAGCGGATCCTCCATAAGAATAAGGAACGCGCTGGGAACTGCGCCGATAAACGGTCCGAAATACGGGATAATATTCGTTATCCCCATAACTACCGAAACGAGAAGCGCGAACGGTATTCCGCAGATCGTTGTCACGATAAAGGTTATACAGCCTACAATAAACGAGTCGATAAGCGTACCCGTTATAAACTGTCCGAAAGAATGGTGGACTTTACGGACACCTCCGATAAAGCCGTTTGCGTGTTCAACCTTCATAATACTGTAAATCAGCTTTTTCGCCTGCGCGGAGAACAGCTCCTTACTATAAAGGCAGTATACCGCGACGACGATTCCGAGGAAAATGTTCAGTACCGCGCCGATAAAGCTCATTATCCCGTTTGTTACAAAGCCGAGATAATCGCCCATCTGCGGGAGAATTGAATTCGAGAGGAAATTCTTGAGAGCAGTACCCGACTCGTTGATGACATTCATTACCTCCTCGCCGAGCTGCGGAAAGGAAGCAAAGGTTGACTGCACCCACGCAGTCATAGTCTTGACATATTCGGGGATGTCGTTTACGAGAAGGGAAATGGTTGTATAGAGCTGAGGGATAATCGCGCTGAGAACTGCCGCGATAATAAGCACAAATATAAGCACCGCCGCGATTATTCCTGCAATCCGCGCAGGCTTATTCTTAATAAACGGAGTTATTTCCCCGTCCGTACCGGCAGCCGCCTTTTTTGGCTTAAAGATTTTACTGAACACCCTCTGCTCAAAAAATGTCATAATCGGACTTAAAAGGTAAGCGAAAATAAAACCGAAGAAAATCGGGGAGATCGCACCGAAAAAGCCTTTAACAGCTGCGGCGGCGCTGTTCCCGAAAAAGAGGAGATACACGAAAATAAGGCTCGCGGCGATAACGGCGAAGGCGGTAAGCCCCCAGCCGATATAGCTTTTATTCCACTTGAATTTCATACGGCTTTGCTCCTTTAACAGTTACTTTTCGGGAACCTCGATTACGCTCTTTCCGCCCATATACGGTCTTAAAACTTCGGGGATACGGACGCTTCCGTCCTCGTTAAGATTGTTTTCAAGGAAAGCGATAAGCATTCTCGGCGGCGCTACTACGGTATTGTTGAGCGTATGCGCGAGATACTTCTTTCCGTCCTTTCCGTTTACGCGAATCTTAAGGCGGCGAGCCTGTGCGTCGCCGAGATTTGAACAGCTTCCGACCTCGAAATACTTCCTCTGACGGGGCGACCACGCCTCAACGTCGAACGACTTCACCTTTAAGTCGGCAAGGTCGCCCGAACAGCATTCAAGTGTTCTGACAGGAATATCCATCGAACGGAACAGGTCAACGGTATTCTGCCAGAGCTTTTCAAACCACATCATACTGTCCTCAGGCTTACAGATAACGATCATTTCCTGCTTTTCAAACTGGTGGATACGATAAACGCCGCGTTCCTCGATTCCGTGCGCACCCTTTTCCTTTCTGAAACAGGGCGAATAGCTCGTAAGGGTATGCGGGAGGGTTTCTTCGGGAACGATCGTGTCGATATACTTACCGATCATAGAATGCTCGCTCGTACCGATAAGGAACAGATCCTCGCCCTCGATTTTGTACATCATAGCGTCCATTTCCGCAAAGCTCATAACGCCTGTAACGACGTTGCTTCTAATCATAAAGGGCGGAACGCAGTAAGTAAAGCCGCGGTTGATCATAAAATCACGCGCGTAGGAGATCACTGCGCTATGAAGGCGCGCGATGTCGCCCATAAGGTAGTAGAAACCGTTTCCGGCAACACGTCTTGCCGCGTCGAGGTCGATACCGTGAAGCTTTTCCATGATATCGGTATGGTAGGGGATCTCAAACGGCGGAACGTAGGGCTCGCCGTACTTCGTGACTTCGACATTTTCGCTGTCGTCCTTACCGATTGGAACGGACGGGTCGATAATGTTCGGAATGATCATCATGATCTTCTTGATTTTTTCAGCATATTCTTCTTCAAGCTTTTCAAGCTCGGAAAGGCGCGCGGAAAACTCGCCGACCTTTTTCTTAGCCTCCTCAGCTTCGTCCTTTTTGCCCTGACCCATAAGCGCGCCTATTTCCTTAGAAATGCGGTTTCTGTCTGCGCGCAGGTCGTTTGCTTCCTGCTGTGCCTTACGGTTAGCGGCGTCAAGCTCTATTACCTCGTCTACAAGCGGGAGCTTGGAGTCCTGGAACTTCTTTTTGATATTTTCCTTTACTACATCGGGGTTTTCACGCAAAAATTTAATGTCAAGCATTTTTAAAATCCTTTCTTTTATGCAAATTATGCAAAGGTAAGCCGTTCGGCTGTTACCTTCCATTTGTAGATCTGTGGTGTAAACGTGAACGCTTCGGGCGCAAACGTTATCGACTGGGTAATTTTATACTCTATACCCTTGATTTTAATTGTCCCGACGACAGGGTTTTCCTCGGTTCCGCAATAGTATGTAGCGGCAGCCTGCATAATTCCCGCGTCGGATTCAACGGCGTTTATTTTTTCAAAAAGCTCAAGCGTTTCCTCGTCGGGCGCTTTTTTCTCTTTTACATTTTCAAATTCCTCGCGCGTTATGGCGAGCCGGTATGCTTCGCAAAGATCGTCGTAGTTTATTGATGAAATATCTGCGGGCGTTTCGGCAGTTATGCGGCCTTCAGCCCTTTTCGCAAGCTTTTCCGCTTCGGGTCCCGCCTGTGTAGTAAGTACAAGCGCGTAATAAAGTATATACGCGATCCCTGCCAGGGCGATTACGGTAAGCCCTGTTGTTAGCGGATTTGATTTCTTAACAGCCATAATCAGTACCTCTCTTTACCCAAATTTCTGTTTTATCGCTACTGCCGCTCCGAAAGGAAGGTCAGCAGTTCGCGCAGCTCTTCCTCCGATTTACAGTCGATGCTCATTGTATATCTGTCCTTCGTCTTGTCTATACGGACAGGCTTTCCGATATAATCAGTCATACTCAGCTCCGCCTCAACGAGGAAAGTTTCCTTCGGCGGCTTCGGCTTTTTCGGCGCGTCAGCCTGTTTCGCAAGCCGTTCGAGCGCGCGGACGCTTAGTCCTTCCTTTATAACATGCTCCGCAAGTTCTCTCTGACGTTCTTCGCCCGCAACGCCGATTATGACCTTACAATGTCCGACGGAAATATCTCCGTCGCGAACCTTTTCCTTTACGTCATCGGGGAGGGCAAGAAGACGCAGCGAATTTGTAATAGAGGAACGGGCTTTTCCGACGCGCTTCGCCACTTCGTCCTGCTTCATTCCGAACGAGTCGATAAGCTGCTGATAGCCGAGGGCTTCTTCGATTGGGTTAAGATCCTCACGCTGGAGATTTTCGATAAGCGCGATCTGCATTGTCTGCTCGTCGGAAAGCTCCATTATACGGACGGGAACCTCTTTAAGCCCCGCGATTTTTGCGGCACGCCAGCGCCGTTCACCTGCGACGATCTGATAAACCCCGCCGTAGGGACGAACGGTAAGCGGCTGAATGATGCCGTGTTCGATAATTGATTCGGCGAGAGCGTTAAGAGCCTCGTCGTTAAAGGTTTTTCGCGGCTGTTTTTTATTCGGTTCGATATCCGAGATCTTCAGCTTCATAGGAGAGCCGTTCTCCTCGCTGCTGAAAAGTCCGTCGTCGTCGAAAATCGAATCAAAAACGTCGCCGAGTCCTGTTTTTTTCGCCATTTCTAATCCTTTCGGGTCGTAACATTTTTCAACGTTTTACAGCATTTCCTGTGCCTCGCGGCACTTTTTCAGCACTTCCTTTGCGAGCCTTGAATAAGCGTCCGAACCTTTTGATTCGGGGTCGTAGTACAATATAGGCTCGCCGTGGCTGGGTGCTTCGGAGATACGCACATTACGCGGGATTTCCGTTTTAAAAATAGTATCTTCGGGGAACTTCGCCTTAATGCTCCGCATGACCTCACGGTTTACGGTAAGCCGCTTATCGAGCATTGTAAAGACGATACCCATTATCTGAAGTCCGCGGTTGCTGGATTTTTTAACACGCTTTACTGTCGCCAGAAGCTCCGCAACGCCTTCAAGGCTGTACGGTTCACACTGCATCGGGATAATAAGCCTGTCGCAGGCGGAAAGCCCGTTTATAGCGAGTATTCCGAGGGAGGGCAGGCAGTCGATCATGATAATATCGTAGTCGTCCTTTATCTGGAGGAGCGCTTTTTTCAGGCAAAGCGTCTTATTCTCGAACTGCAAAAGCCTTACCTCTGCTTCCGCAAGGTTTGAGGCAGCGGGCATAATTGACACATTTTTGAATTTCGTAGGAATAATAGCCTGTGCGGGGCGCGCTTCGCCCATTATCACGTCATATGTAGTATATTCAAGATTTCTTTTTGCTGCGCCTGCGAAACCGTAACCCGCGGTAGCGTTTCCCTGTGGGTCGAGGTCTACGAGCAGCACTCTTTGTCCCATTGCGCCGAGGCACGCGCTCAGATTTATAGCTGTTGTCGTTTTAGCAACTCCGCCTTTTTGGTTCACTATTGAAATGATTGTTGTCAACTGTTATTGCTCCTTATTTTTTTCACAAAATGATACATATTTCATTATATCACATCTCTTTAAAAAAATAAAGTGTTTTATTCAATTTTTTTACAGGATTTCGGGCGGCTCCCATTCGTCAGCCGCTTTCCGGCATTCCCGCGCTTTTTCGCTGTCGCCGATATACTCGTAACAGTCGGCAAGACGGCTTAGCGAAGTCTTACCCTTGACAAAAACAGAAATGATCGCTTCCGTTTCAAAAATTGCGTCGTTGAACCAGCAAAGAGCCTCGGCATAATTCCCGCAGGAGTAAAAATACTCGCCGATTTCCGCGCACATTTCGCTTGACGGGAAGGCTGCCGCTTCACGCAGAGCGAATCTGAAAAAATCGGGGATCTTCCCGCTCAGGCGATACCCGCGCGCAAGCACGCAGGCGGCTTCTCTCTTTTCGTCGGCTGAACGCGAAACGTCGGAATAACTCTCCGCGAAAAACTGTTCAGCGGCGGCGAGATCGGATTTTTCACCTGCAATAAAAAGCTCCTTTGCGTACATTGAATGGAGATTTTTATCGAGCCGCATTCCCTTTTTCAGAGCCTTTTGGAAGGCTGCGAAATCACGCGCCGCGTGGCTTC
Organism: uncultured Ruminiclostridium sp.; assembly: GCA_964489095.1. Taxonomy (GTDB): domain Bacteria; phylum Bacillota; class Clostridia; order Oscillospirales; family Ruminococcaceae; genus Ruminiclostridium_E. The sequence continues at coordinate 12,716 of CAZAXM010000042.1, forward strand.
CCTTAGCGAGGTGCATAATTTCGATATCACTGTTGAAGATAACGGGGTCGAGCCGGACTGTTTCGTGGACGGGGTTTACCCATTCAAAGGTGCGCAACCGCTTAAAGAGTTTCGGGCGCAGCTCCCGCTTGAAATTATACGCGGTATTTGTTTCCATCATATTCAGGTAGTACATCTGTACGATTTCGATTTCGGGGAGAAGCGCGCGTTTAGTGTCCAAAAACAGGCGGATATTTGCTTCGTCAATCACCTCGTCGGCGTCGGCGGTATAGATATACTCCATTTTTGCCTTTGAGAAAGCGAAGTTCCGCGCGGCTGAAAAGTCGTCAATCCACTCAAAATCGTAGATCTTATCGGTAAACGAAGCGGCGATTTCCTTGGTGCGGTCGGTTGAGCCGGTATCGACGACGATTATTTCGTCTGCTATCGGTTCAAGGCTTTTAAGACACGCGCCGAGCTGCTCCTCCTCGTTTTTTACTATCATACAAACGCTTATTGAAGCCATTTTCTATCCTTTCAGCCGAGAATTATAACGTTCCAGCCCTCGCGTTCCGCCTGTGATTTTACAGAAAAACCGTTTTCGGAAAGCGCGCCGAGCACTTCGGGCAGGCGTTCGGTTATAATTCCCGAAACGACGAGGGTCGCACCGTCCGCCATAAAGCTGCGGAAAAAACCGCTCATTGAGATGATAACATCTGCAACGATATTTGCGACGACGACATTATATCCGCCGCCGATTTGCTCGCGCAGCGCGGGGTTGTCGATGATATTTCCGCAAAGGGCGCGGTATTTATCGGAGGAGAAGCCGTTTTTTTCCATATTTTCGGCGGCGGTATTTACAGCGTTTTCAAAAACGTCCACCATAACGGCTTCCCTTGCGCCGAGGAGAACGCCTGCTATTGAGAGTATACCGCTTCCGCAGCCGAGGTCGAGCAGGCGGTCGCCGTCAGAGATTATATCCTCTAGCTTTTCCATAACGAGGCGGGTCGTATGGTGCTGACCTGTTCCGAAGGAGGAAGCGGGGTCGATTTCGAGTATTTTTCGTTTGCCGCAGTCGGGGACGTCCTCCCACGACGGCTTTACCAGCAGCCTTTCGCCGACTGTAAAGGGCTTATAATACTGCTTCCAGTTATTCGCCCAATCCTCCTCGCGAACGCTGTCGATCTTCATTTCAAGCGAGCCGTAGAACGCTTCGTCGCGTGTTTTAAGCCCGACAAGCGCGCCTTTAAGCTCTGCCAGTGTTTCAAGACCCTGCGTATTATCCTGTAAATACAAGGTGATATAGGTAGGGGCGGTTTTAAGTCCCATGAGGTCGTCGTCGATATAGTCCCAGTTCATGGTTTTATCGGAGAGGAACTCCTCGAAATCCGCGCTGTCGTGGATAACGAAGCCGTTTATTCCCAGCTCAGAGAGCTGCATAACGAGGACGTTTACCGCCTCGGAATTTGTATAGATGTCAACCTGAGTAAAGTTCATTACGATTATCCTTTTATCCTTTCGATCGTTGATATTTTCCGCGCTGATAGCAGCGGCGGCGCGTGGGTTGCGCGAGAACCGCGGCGATATGGAGTGCGGGCTGCGGCTCTGCCTCCGCGGGAGAACTTTGCCGGAGCGGGGCAGGGGCGTGAATGTGCCCGCAGCAGAACCCCGCCAAAACATTCTCCTTTTATTATGCCTTATTTTGGCAAAAAAAGCAAGCGCGGACAGAATTTTCAGCGCAATTTATGCAGAAAATGTTATTTTGCATAAATCCGGACGCAATTTATGGTAAAAATGACTATTGAAAAGTTCGCGATATTTATTTACAATTGATGTATATGCAATTGAAAGGATCGAAAATATGAAGCTCATTAAAAAAATCGGCTGCTTTTTCGGTGCGGCTTTTTCGCTTTTTTTATTTAACATAACTGCTTTCGCCGAGGGATTTACCGAGGAGGACAGGCTTGCATTCGGCATAATGCCGATATGGCTGTTTTTACTAATCCTCGCCGTTATAACCGCGCTGGTTATAGTCGTTATCATTGAATTTGTTACACGCAGGCATAAGTGAATTTGTTCAAAATGATGATTGACATTTTCTTCAAAAAATAATATAATAAGTTATACCTCAATAAGCGATAAGCGGTTCGCCGCTTGTTGTGTTTGTTTTACCTATTTTTTCAGAACAAAGGCGTTTTGAATGGCTTAGCTATGTCAAAATGCCTTTTTTTACTTTAATTTAATTTTAAGGAGATTGTTTATGTCAGAACGTATTGACGTACCGAAAATGTTCGGCGAGGACGTGTTCAACGAATCCGTTATGAGAAGCCGACTGCCTAAAGAAGTGTTCAAAAAGCTTAAAGCTACGACCAACTCCGTAAGCGAGCTTGACAGCACTATCGCAGAGAGCGTTGCCGCCGCTATGAAGGACTGGGCGATCGAAAAGGGCGCGACCCATTTCACACACTGGTTCCAGCCTATGACGGGCATAACTGCCGAAAAGCACGACAGCTTTATTTCCCCGAACAGCGACGGAACTGTTATAATGGAATTTTCGGGTAAGGAGCTTATTAAGGGCGAATCCGACGCTTCCTCTTTCCCCTCCGGCGGGATCCGCGCTACCTTCGAGGCGCGCGGCTACACGGCATGGGATCCGACATCTTTCGCCTTTGTAAAAGACAACACCCTCTATATCCCGACCGCTTTCTGCTCCTACACGGGCGAAGCGCTCGATAAGAAAACTCCTCTCCTGCGCTCTATGGACGCGCTTTCCGAGCAGGCGCTCCGTATTCTCCGTCTTTTCGGTAACATCACCGCAAAGCGCGTAAATGTAACCGTCGGTGCGGAACAGGAATACTTCCTCATAGACTACAAGACTTACGAGAAGCGCAAGGATCTGCGCTATACCGGGCGCACCCTTTTCGGCGCGCCTGCACCCAAGGGTCAGGAAATGGACGACCACTATTTCGGCTCGATCAAGCAGCGCGTTTCCGATTACATGAAGGATCTCGACGCTCATCTCTGGCGGCTCGGCGTTCCCTCGAAGACCAAGCACAACGAGGTCGCTCCCGGACAGCACGAGTGTGCACCGATATTCGCCTCCGCGAACCTCGCAGCCGACCAGAACCAGCTTATGATGGAACTTATGAAAAAGCTTGCTAAGAAGCACGGAATGGCTTGCCTGCTCCACGAAAAGCCGTTCAGCAGCGTAAGCGGCTCGGCGAAACACGACAACTGGGCGCTTTCGACCGACGACGGTCAGAATCTTCTTAAGGCGGGACGCTCGCCCCTTGAAAACGCACAGTTTTTAACATTTCTCGCTGCGATAGTAAAGGGCGTAGACGATTACGCAGAGCTTCTGCGGCTTTCCGTTGCGGGCGCGGGCAACGACCACCGTCTTGGTGCGAACGAAGCGCCTCCCGCGATAATGTCGATCTTCCTCGGAGAGGAGCTTGAAGAAGTTCTCCGCGTTCTTATAAGCGGCGGAGATTCGGTAACTGCCGATAAGAACCGCTATTTCGACATCGGCGTATCGACCCTGCCCAAAATAAAAAAGGACACAACCGACAGAAACCGCACCAGTCCGTTTGCCTTTACGGGAAACAAGTTTGAGTTCCGTTCGGTAGGTTCCTCACAGAACGTAAGCACGCCGAATATTATTCTTAACACGATCGTTGCAGACTCGCTTATGCAGTTTGCAGACGAGCTTGAAAAGGTCCCTGCGGATAACTTTGAATCTGCGCTCCACGACCTTCTCGTAAGGACATTCAAGGAGCACAGCCGCGTTATTTTCAACGGCAACGGCTATGACGAGGCATGGATCGAGGAAGCTAAAAAGCGCGGACTTCCGAATCTAAGCACGAGTGTTGACGCGCTCCCGCACTTTGAAGATAAGAAGAGCATCGAGCTGTTCACACGCCACAAGGTGCTTTCCGAACGCGAAATCCACGCGCGCACGGAAATCCTGCTTGAAAACTACTACAAGACGATAAATATTGAAGCGCACACGGCATACGAAATGGTTGCGCGCGACTACCTGCCGGCTGTTACGGCATACGAGAAATTCCTCTGCGACGTTATTATTTCAAAGCGCGGCGCGGGAATTGACGCGGCTGTCGAAACCGAAGCGGCGAACAAGATCTCTGCTCTTACCGCCTCGCTTACCGTTAAGAACCGTGAGCTTTCAGAAGCGCTCGGAAAGGTTTCGGAGCTTTCAGACGTGCTTGAAACCGCAACCTACTACCGCGACGTTGTTTTCGGAAAGATGAACGAGCTTCGCGAAATCGTCGATACGCTTGAAACAATGGTTGGTGCTGACTACTGGCCTGTTCCGACTTACGGCGAGCTGCTGTTCAGCGTAAGCTAAGCGGCTCTCGCTGCTCTAGTTCGCTGATTGACGGTATACACCAAACAGTCTGTCGAAAAGGTGAAAAGATATTGGCGGCTTCGCCCCAGACCCATTTGGAATCCCGGTTTTTGCTGCATTTTCCACAATTTAACAAGCCGAAGGCTGCTGCGTTATTTCGCGGCAGCCTTTTCGCTTATCGGCGAAGCCGGCGCGCCCGCCGCCGGGGGTGCGCTGTGAGTGGAGCGAACAGTGTACCCTCACTAGGCGGGCGCGCTTCTCCCGATTTTCGCAATGCTTTTTAAAGAGATTGGTGGCTCCGCCCCCAAGCCCCTGCCAAAGGGATTCAATCCCTTTGGAATCCCGGTTTTTATTGCGATTTTCC
>CAZAXM010000043.1:0-17361 GCA_964489095.1 uncultured Ruminiclostridium sp.
CCAGAGTTCTCAATATGAGTCTTTCTTTTTGGCTATTTTATTTTACAACTTTCCGCAAAAAACGCTTTATTCCCATTTTACACAGTAAATGCATTTTCACTGAAAAACACTTGAATATTTGTGCAGATTGATGATTGACATGTTGTGCGACATACAGTATAATATGTATTCCAGTAAAGTTTATGATACGATAACGTAAAGAGGGTGATAATATGGATCATAATGATGTTGTTTCAGGTCTTGTTCAGGAATTGAGGCGCGGCACGTTGATTTTACTTGTGCTGAGTCAGCTAAAAACGCCGAAATACGGCTATAATCTTGTAAAGGATTTACAGGAAAACGGCATTCCAATTGAGGCGAATACGCTTTATCCGCTCAAAACCAGAGAATGTTCATGCTGACCCGAATGCCCCGATTGCAATTCTGCGGACGGGGCATATATTGCGTTTTGAACCGGACTGTGATATAATAAATGTAATAAAATGAAAACGAGGTGCTGTTATGACTGAATTGTTTTCGACTGAAAGACTGATTGTAAGAAAATTTGTTCCTGATGATCATGCTGATATTGCGGAAATACTTACCGATCCCGACGTTACATATTTTGAACCTTATGAAACGTTTACGAAAGAAGCGTGCGTTGCAGAAGCGGTATTTTTTTCGGAGAGTGCTGAGTTTTACGCGGTTGAACTGGATAAAAAGGTTATAGGGAAAATCTATTTTTCAGATAAGGGCTTCGGAAGCTATGAAATCGGGTACACATTCAATAAGTCGTACTGGGGAAGGGGCTTTGCTGCCGAAAGTGTAAAGGGAATGGTTAAATACGCATTTGAAAAGCTTAACGTAAGACGTATTTTCGCCGAAATTGACACAAGAAATGCGAAATCGGTAGGTCTGGTTGAGCGAATCGGAATGCGCAGGGAAGCTGAACATAAGGAACTGTTTCCGCGCAAGGAGAATGACGGCTGTTATAACGATTTCTATGTCTACGCGATTTTGAAAAATGAGTTTATGTGTTGAAAATCAGCTTTGTGTGCTGTAAAAGGTTGACAAATTTGCATAAAATGGTATAATATTAACGTTATCAATGAAATTTTAATATTGCTGTGAGGTGCTTTATGCAAAAATCAGACTTTTATTATAACTTGCCGGAGGAGCTTATCGCCCAGACTCCTCTTGAACCGCGCGACAGTTCGCGCCTTATGCGTGTAAACCGTGAAACGGGCGAAATAACTCATGACCATTTCTATAATTTAGCCGATTATCTTAAAGAGGGCGATCTGCTTGTTATGAACGATTCAAAAGTTTTTCCCGCCCGTATATATGGCACAAAACGTCAAACGCAGGTCCCCTGTGAATTTCTTCTTCTTAAACAGCATTCTTATAACACATGGGAGGTTCTTGTACATCCGGGCAGACGGCTTAAAAAGGGCGCAGTCGTTGATTTTTCGGATGAGCTGAGCGCGGAGGTGCTTGAAACAGTCGAGGACGGAAACCGTATGGTTCGTTTCGATTTTGACGGAGTGTTTTTTGACATTCTCGACCGTATCGGGCAAATGCCGCTTCCACCGTACATTACTGAAAAATTAAAGGATAAAGACCGCTATAATACAATCTATTCCAATGAGCTGGGTTCCGCCGCAGCTCCGACAGCAGGTTTGCATTTTACGGAAAATGTGTTCGATTCTCTGAAAAAAAAGGGCGTTGATACAGCTTATGTAACGCTTCACGTAGGGCTTGGAACATTTCGCCCTGTAAAGGAAGATAATATTCTTGATCATAAAATGCACGTTGAACACTTTTCTGTGCCGGAGGAAACCGCAGAAAAGATTAAAGCTTGTAAAAAGCGCGGTGGACGCGTTATTGCGGTTGGAACAACAAGCTGCCGAACGCTCGAATCGTCTGCACAAAAATACGGCGAGGTGGTCGCTTGTTCCGAGGATACAGGAATATTTATCTATCCGGGTTATGAATTTAAGGCAATAGATGGGCTTATAACGAATTTTCACCTGCCCGAAAGTACGCTGATTATGCTTGTAAGTGCATTTATGGGTAGGGATAAAACACTCGCGGCTTATGAAACTGCGATTAAAGAAAAATATCGGTTTTTTAGTTTCGGCGATTCTATGTTTATAATCTGATTCATTTTATGCAGGAGTGAGAATGTGAAAAATAATTCAGCTAATAAAGAAAGTATTGCTTTTTATGTGGTCATCGGCGTTTATCTGATCGCCTGCGTTGGATTTATTGCCGTGCGGGAATTAAGCAGAGAAGAGGCTTATATTACAGTTTCAGAGCTGACAATGACATACGTTGAAGCAGTACCTACGGAACAGGTTTTGATAAACATAAATACAGCCAGCCTTGAAGAGCTTATTACACTTGACGGAATCGGAGAGAAAACTGCCCGGAATATAATCGAATACCGCGAAAATAACAACGGTTTTCTTAATGTTGACGAACTGCTTGAGGTGAGCGGAATAGGCGAAACGAAGCTTGATAAGATCAGAAACTACATAACAACAGGATAAATTTACGATAAAGCGGTCGGGAAATCAGCCGCTTTATTTTTTGTGCAATATGATGAAAAATATGCAGGCAGGGCGTGCATTGTCTTTGTTCGGCATTGCCTTAACATTTGTTGCGGATAATATTGCAAAAAAATCAGAAAAAACTATTGCAAATTTTCGTGAAATATGATACAATGTAAACGATTAAACAGCACAAGCTGTAAAATAAGGAGGATTATCCCAATGAACAATATCCCAAAGGTTAAAATCGGTGTTGTTGCGGTTTCCCGCGACTGCTTCCCCGAATCCCTCTCGGTTACAAGACGACAGAATCTTATGAAGGCATATCTCGCTAAGTACGACGCAGCGGAGATTTACGAATGTCCAATCTGTATCGTTGAAAGCGAAATCCATATGGTTCAGGCTCTTGAGGACGTTAAGAAGGCGGGCTGTAACGCACTTTGCGTTTACCTTGGAAACTTCGGCCCTGAAATTGCTGAAACGCTCCTCGCTAAGCACTTCGACGGTCCTGTTATGTTCTGTGCAGCTGCTGAAGAGGATAGCGTAAACAGCCTTGTCGGCGGCAGAGGCGACGCTTATTGCGGTATGCTCAATGCAAGCTACAACTTAAAGCTTCGCAATGTAAAGGCTTACATACCTGAATATCCCGTTGGAACAGCGGACGAATGCGCCGATATGATTCATGAATTTGTTCCTGTTGCGAAGGCTATTATCGGACTTTCCGACCTGAAAATCATCAGCTTCGGTCCGCGTCCGCTCAACTTCCTTGCCTGCAACGCACCTATCAAGCAGCTTTACAATCTCGGCGTTGAAATTGAAGAAAACTCTGAGCTTGACCTGTTTGAAGCGTTTAAGAAGCATGAAGGCGACCCCCGTATCCCCGATGTTGTAAAGGATATGGAAAACGAGCTTGGCGAGGGCAACTTAAAGCCTACCATTCTTCCGAAGCTTGCTCAGTATGAGCTTACGCTTCTTGACTGGATTGAGGAGCATAAGGGTTATCGTAAGCACGTTGCTATTGCGGGTAAGTGCTGGCCTGCATTCCAGACCCAGTTCGGATTCGTTCCTTGTTATGTAAACAGCCGTCTTACAGGCAGAGGTATTCCTGTTTCCTGCGAGGTTGATATTTACGGCGCACTCAGCGAATTTATCGGTACCTGCGTATCCGACGACGCTGTAACGCTGCTCGATATCAACAATACTGTTCCGCAGGATATGTACAAGGAGTCCATTGAAGGTAAGTTCCCCTACACGCTTCATGATACATTTATGGGCTTCCACTGCGGAAATACGACTTCTAAAAAGCTCAGCGCATGCTCGATGAGATATCAGATGATTATGGCGAGATCGCTTCCCGAAGAGGTTACACAGGGTACGCTTGAGGGCGACATTGTTCCCGGCGACATCACCTTCTTCCGTCTGCAAAGCACTGCTGACGCACAGCTTCGCGCGTATATTGCACAGGGCGAGGTTCTTCCTGTTGCAACAAAGTCGTTCGGTTCAATCGGTATTTTCGCAATTCCCGAAATGGGAAGATTCTACCGTCATGTTCTTATCGAAGGCAATTTCCCGCACCACGGCGCGGTAGCTTTCGGACATTTCGGAAAGGCATTGTATAACGTATTCCGTTATCTTGGTGTAGAAGAAATCGGCTTTAACCAGCCTAAGGGTATGCTTTATAAGTCTGAAAATCCTTTCTGCTGATGAATAGCAAAAGGTCGGTATCGGGGCAGCACGATACCGACCTTTTTTGCATCACCACACAATTATCAGTAGGCAGCGTCAGCCTGATGGAAACTGACGTTATGTCCACGTAATGATAATTGTGTGGTGATGTTTTTTTAGAGAATTATTTCCTGAAAAAGATATAGCGCAAATGACGTAAACCATCTTTAACCGCGCGTAAATGCGACCTTCCATCTCGTCCATCGGGGCTGAGCGTAACGGGGATTTCGGCTATTTCTGCGCCCGTTCCTGCAAACTTTGCAATTATTTCGGTTGCAAATTCCATGCCGCTGCATTTAAGTCCCAATGCAAGCGCTTTTTCGCGGTCAAATCCGCGCAGTCCGCAGTGAAAATCCCGCACTTTTGTATGAAAGCGCAGCCTTCCCAACAGCGAAAGCAACGGAACACCAATATACCGGTGTGAAAATGGCATCGCTCCCGCTTTTATATTGTCCATTCGGCAGCCCATAACAAGCGGAAAGCCCTCGCGCAGCTTTTCAACGAAACCGCTAAGCTCCGAAAAATCATAGCTGTCGTCGCAGTCGCCCATAATCACGTATTTGCCTTTAGCAGCTCTTATCCCGCCAATGAGAGCATTGCCGTAGCCTTTTTTGGTTACGCTCACAATCCGCGCACCAGCCGCCTCTGCAAGTTCCCGCGACTTGTCGGTACTTCCGTTATCGGCAACAAGAATTTCACCGTCTATCTTTTCACGTTCAAGAAATCCATGAGCCTTTTCCACGCATAAAGCAACAGTTTTTTCTTCATTCAGGCATGGCATAAGAATGGTAAATTCTACGTTCATTTTCGTGTTCCTTTCTTTTTCGGAGGCTCCTTTTTCATACTGAAATCAAGTGTGAAACATATAATCGAAAGAACGGCGAGAATTGTTGCAGCAAGCGCGCGGTAGGTGAAATATTCGTGGAGATACGAATGGTTATTCAGTACGAAAAATCTTGCAAACGGGAGCAGCGCTATAATTAGCATTATCAGCGAAAAATTACCGTCAAATTTGCTGCTGTTTCGGAACAGGTAGAAAACTGCGCCGAGGATCGCCGCGCTTAAAATAAGTCCGAGGATTATGCAGACAGGTTCGACGCGCTCTGTTCCGCCGAAAAGAGTCGAAAGATTAGCTAGCGGCGCGAGAAGGAATTGTTTTACAGGGGAAAGCTCCTCCGCTTCGCCCACAAATCTTATTTCAGCCGATGAAAGCGCGGCGGAAAACTTGTTTTCATCTGTGACCGCGCTTGCCAGAAGCCATTTTGCGCCAAACGTTCCTGCGTAGGAAAGCAGCCACACTCCACCGCATTTTAGCATAGTAAGCAGGTTCTGCTTGAAATCGCCCAAACGTTCATCTTTCTTTCGCACTATGAACACGATTGCAAGCGGAACAAGAATAGTAAGCGTTTCGGCAGTAAGAAAGTCGAAAAATGCAATCAGTACGCCGGAAATCACCGCGAGAATTGAAAGCGCGCCATCGCTGTGCTTTTCAAAAAGAATGAAAAAGGGAAGAATAGCAAGTGTGACAAGCACTGCGGGTTGATATTCAAGTGCAAGGAAAATGTTCCAGATATGCACGAATATGAACGAAAGCGCAAGCGCTCCTGCTGCGAAGAATTGCCGTCGTTTTATAAGGATTATGCAGTTCGCTGCGAGTAACACAAAGGCTGCAATCGTGCCGATGAGTTTTATTCCGTTCACATCTGTAAAAAGCATGAACAAACGTACAAAGATCGTCATACCATGCCAATAGCGTGTGTAGTCGGTGTTCGCGTGCTGTCTGCCTGTTATTGCGCAGTAAAGCCCCCAGTTTTCGCCGTAGTCAACACCGTCCTCCGTTCCGTCAAAATATTTCGTATCAAGACAGGAAACGAACGGGTTTCCGCCGCCCATATTCCATGCAATGTTCAGCAGGATTGAATCAGCATAGTTGTCAACGGTTTTACGCATTTCACCGTTGCAAGCAAAAGCGTCCTTGTCGCTGTAATAAATCGAGCTGGCAAGCATATTGTCGTAGATAAGCTCGTTAGGAATACTTGCCGCGCCGAAAATTGCTGCCCAGAGCAGCACTAATGTCAGCGCGAATACGCCGATACGGATAAGAACATTTTTCATAACTACCTCCGCAGTTTTTTCTGTTCATATTTTACCACATATTCCCGCAAAGGTCAAGAAAAAACCGCCGATACCTACGGAATTGTACGTAACGGCGGCCTGACGATAATTTATCAGATTTTTTTGAACACTCTTGCGCTGTGTGCTTCAACGGGTACGCCGCCCGAAAGGTCGAATTGTTCACCCGAAAGAACGTCTTCAAACATTCCGTTCATATTTACGCTGAACGTGAACGATTCTCCGGCGTTGATCATTGAAACTACTGTTTCGCCCTCATATTCGCGTGCAAAGGCATAGTGATGATTTTGAAGCTGAAGCTGGCGATACGAGCCGGCGCAGAGAGGCAGGGAGGAGGTGTGAAACTTAGCAAGCTTTGCAATATGTTCAGTAAGCTCATTAGGCTGCTGCGGCTCAAATTTTCCGCGCAGACAGTCGTCGCCGTTCTTCTTGTCACCCTCAATCCCGAACTCGCTGCCATAGTAAACGGCAGGGATTCCCGGCATTGTGAACAAAAGCGCATAAATCGGCTTGAGCTGCCGTTTGTCATTGAGAATTGTTGCGATTCGACTTACATCGTGGTTGTCGAGGAAGCAGTAGAGGTTTTTTCCGCGGTAAAGGCACCAGTTTTCGCTGCCGAACTGGCGGTTGATTGAATGTGCTATTTCAAACATATTCATATCGTTGAAGCTTGAATACAAGCCCTTGTAGCATTCATAGTTTGTAACGCTGTCAAGCATTTCGGGATTCATCCAGCGGTTGTAGTCGCCGTGGAGCGTTTCTCCCATAAGCCAGAAATCCTCGCGAAGCCACTTGCAGTGTCCATGCAGTTCTTTAAGGAAGTTGAGGTCGAGGCAGTATGCAACATCGAGGCGCAGCCCGTCGATACCGAACTCATTCACCCAGCCTGTTATGCATTCCTTGATGTAGTTTTTAACATCGGGGTTGTAAAGGTTAAGCTTCACAAGCTCAAAATGACCTTCCCAGCCCTCGTAGAAGAAGCCGTCGTTGAAGCAGGAATTGCCTTCGCGGATATGGAACCATTCCTTATAAGGGCTGTCCCAGCGTTTTTCGCGTACATCGCGGAACTGCGAAAATTCACGTCCGACGTGATTAAAAACGCCGTCCAGAACAACCCGAATGCCGTTTTCGTGAAGGGCGTCGCAGACCTTTTTGAAATCCTCGTTCGTACCGAGTCTGCGGTCGATTTTGGTGTAATCGACCGTGTCGTAGCTGTGCTTTACCGACTCGAAAACCGGTCCGAAATAAACCGCGTTAAATCCCATTTCCTTGATTGCAGGAATCTGGTCGATAACGCCGAGGATTGCGTGGGTCGGCTCTGAAACGAAGTCGTTCGGCTGAAGCTGACCGCAGTAGCCGAGAGGATAAATGTGATAAAATGCTGCTTGTTTAAACCATTCCATAGTGAAATACCTTTCTTTGTTCATATTTGTATTTATTATGAACAGGCGGCTTATACGCCTGTTTTCAGCGCTTCGAGAACGGATTTTGCCGTTTTTTCATGAGCCTCGATAAAGTTGACAGGCTCGTTGATATATTCAAGATAGTGTGCGTCCGAATTTGTGATAACCCTGCACTTTTTTAGATACGGGTGTTTTTCGCGCAGCTCGTCAAGATAGCCGATATGTTTAAGTTCAAAGCAGGTAAACCGGCTGTCGTCGGGAACAAAACCGAGATTTGAAAGCAGGCTGTTCGCGTTTTTCTCAATATGTGCGGGGATCATAACCCCGCCGAACTTTTCGGTCAGCTCATAAACCTCGTCAAAGCGTATGTCCGTGGCATTTATCAGGAGCGTTTTTTCCTCGCCGATTACCTCGTCGTCCTCGTTGACAATTTGCTGCTTTCCGAATATTTCAGGATCGTTCATAATTGGTTGAAATTGTGAACAAACATACTTTCCGAAATCCATCGCCTTTTCCACTGCGTCAAAAAGGCAGAGAACGTGAACTTCTTCCTGCGTTGTAAGCTCCATACCGAACAGCGCTACAATCCCGTAAGCCTCCGCAAGCTTTTCTATCGCAGGACAGTTTTTACAGGAGCAGTGGTCTGTCACGGCTATAACGTCAAGTCCCTTTAGCGCCGCCATTCCCACAATGTTGGAGGGAAGCATATCGTCGTCGCCGCACGGTGAAAGACAGGAATGAATGTGCAGGTCATAACTCAGCTTCACTTAATTGCCTCGTAAAGGCGCAGTGCTGCGTCGAAAATCGGAGTGCTGCCTGCGGAAAGCACGGTTATTTTCTGTTCATCTGCCTTCTGCTGTGCCGTTTCGTCGAGCTGCACACCCTCACAAAGTATGATGCACGCGCATTCAGCTAGTGAACAGACCGCGATGGTGTTCACATTTCCCATAACTGTGAACCATGCGCAGTTTTTTTCCGCCCTGCTCATAGCAATACTCAGCAGGTCGCAGGCGAACGGCTTTGAAATAGCCGTTTCTTGATTCCCGCCGTCATTTATAACTTTAAAAATGCCGCTGTTTATAAGCTCTTTTACTGTCAATTCGGTTCATTCCTTTCGTTATTATCGTTCAGGCTGTTCACATATTCACGGAGTATGAATATGCAGTCGCGTTCGTCAGCAGCTCCGCGTACAATGTCCTCGGCAAGAGCCCTACAGCTCGGCGCGCCGCACGAGCCGCAGTCAAGCCCCGGAAATTTTTTGCAAAGTTCTTCAACACGCTGCATTTTGTCAAAACTCTCGGCAAAATCGCGCCCAAGCTTGAAAACGGGCTGATATTCAACCGCCTTGTCCGAAAATGCTCCGTCTATGTATTCTCCGTCAAGGTGATTTCTCGCTACCGGAAGATAACGGCACAGTTTTTTCAGCTTAGCCTGCGCAACATACGGATTTTCGACCGTCAGCACGCCGCCTACGCAGCCGCCGCTGCACGCGTTCAGTTCTATAAATTCAAGGTCGGTGAACTTCTGATCTTCCAGATCCTCAAGCACACGGATAACGTTTTCAATTCCGTCCGCAGCAAGATAGCTGTCGGTAAGGAGTCCGCCCGCTTCGCCTCCACTGTTTCCCCAGCCTACGCCGATTCTGCCGGAATGAACAAAATCAACCTCCAGATCGTCCTCACGCGACATATGCGGGAGAAGTTTCGGGTAAATCTCCTTTATTGCAATTACCGCGTCAACCTCGGATTTTTCGGTTATCAGCGCTGTTTTGCAGGCTGCTACCTTTGCGGGGCAGGGTGAAATAAAGATGATACCGATTTTTTCGGGAGAAAGCCCTGTTTTTTCAGCCGCTTTTTTTCTTGCAAGCCTCGCTGCAAGCTCCATTGGAGAGCTGAACGGCAGAAGGTGAGGTATAAGGTTCGGAAACCTTACGCTTATAAGACGCACTACCGAGGGACAGGCAGTGCTTATGAACGGCTTTTTTTCAGGGTGTTCGCCGATATATCTGCGCGACATCTGTGAAATCATTTCAGCTGCCGCGGTAACCTCGAAAACGTCATTAAAGCCAAGCTTCACCAGCGCGCGGAGTATGATATTTGCGTCGTCAATGTTGTTGAATTGGGCATATAGCGAGGGGGCAGGGAGAGCTACGGAATACTCGTACTTTCTGATTGCGTCAAGACTGTCGAAGCTTGCCTGCTTAGCATGATACGGGCAGATCCTTATACATTCGCCGCAGTCTATGCAAAACTCCTTTTTTATTACTGCTTTTCCACTGCGGACGCGGATAGCCTGGGTCGGGCAGCGTTTTATGCAATTTGTACAGCCCTTGCAAAGCTCGCTGTCGAGATGTACCGAGTGAATAAAATCGCTCATCGCCGTCCTCCTAACTGTGCAGACTTATGTCAGAAACACCTTCATTGTAACGGTTGTTCCGACGCCAATTTCCGTATCTATCGTCATTTCGTCGCTGTATTTTTTCATATTCGGAAGTCCCATTCCCGCGCCGAAACCCAGGTTTCTTACGTTATCGGGCGCTGTGGAAAAGCCCATCTGCATGGCCTGTTCAACGTTCCTGATACCCGGACCTTTATCTGCGAGAATCATTTTAATTTCACTTTTGCTTATTTCAACGGTTATCGTTCCACCGTTCGCGTGGATAACCATATTTATTTCTCCCTCGTACATTGAAATTGCCGCTTTACGGATAGCGTCGGGAGAAATTCCGAGCTGCTTAAGCTTTCCTTTGACATCGCTTGACGCCTCTCCAGCACGTGTGAAATCATCACCGGGAACCTCGTATGAAACTCGGATTATATCTGACACTTCCTGTCACCTCCGCGAAGTCCGTTATCGTACAGAAGTCCGCATGCGGTAAACATACGGTGCGGGGTCGCCAGCAGCGGTATACCGCGCTCCTCTGCGAGCTTCAGCATTGCTTCGTCGGGCTGCTTACCGCGCACGAAAACAATGCACACAATATCCATCATTTCGGCGGTGCGGATAACCTGCGGGTTACAAAGTCCCGTAAGCAGTACAGACTGATCCTTTACAAATGCCAGCACATCGCTCATCATATCCGAGCCGCAGGCGGAGTGAACCTCTTTTCCGAGATTGTCTTCGCAGCACAGAACCTGTGCGGAGAGAATTTCCTTTATGTCTGAGATTATCATACAATCACCTTTCCGTACATATATTGTTGTTGTGCATAATGTATCTTTTCGTTTAAAAGGTACATTACAGATTATATCATATAAAATTAAGTATGTAAAGCCAAAAAAACACAGGTAATTTTAGTAATCTTGACGAAAAAGTGGTTCGTTTGTGATAATTGTTTGATTTTTATAAAATTGTTTTTCGCTTGCGTTGAAAGAATTTGTTAAAAATTGCTAAAAAGAACGCCTTTTTTTAGGTACATATATATAGTAGCTTTTTTCTGTAAAATATGATATAATATGATTATGTACAGTGCGTGCTTTAAGTAGTTTTGCATATAAGCTGCTGTCTGAACCGCGCTGCAAATTTTAAGGAGGTTCAACAATGGGTTCCACACAAAAAAAATCTGTTCCTTTTAACGGCACTCCTGAGCAGAAAGCTGCTCTTTTGGCTATGGTTGCCGAGCATAAAGGACAGCCGGGTGCTTTGATGCCTATTCTTCAGAAGGCACAGGAGATTTACGGCTATCTCCCCTTTGAAGTGCAGCAGATGATTTCCGAGGAAGCGGGTATTCCCATGGAGAAGATTTACGGCGTAGCAACTTTCTACTCCCAGTTCTCGCTTTACCCGAAGGGAAAGTACAAAATTTCCGTCTGTCTTGGTACGGCTTGCTATGTCAAGGGTTCGGGCGACCTGCATGAAAAGCTCAAGGAGCTGCTCGGCATAGACGAGGGTGAATGTACCGCTGACGGCAGATTCTCGCTTGACGCCTGCCGCTGTATAGGCGCGTGCGGACTTGCTCCCGTGCTTACGATCAACGACGATGTTTACGGCAGGCTGACTGTTGACCAGCTCGCTGATATACTCGCAAAGTATAACTGATGCTTCCTGAAATATCGCTGAACATTCTTGACGTTGCGCAGAATTCTATCCGCGCAGGCACGTCGCTTACGGAAATCAACGTTGCTGTCCGCACGGCTTCGGACAGGCTCACGGTTGTTATAAAGGACAACGGCTGTGGAATGACGGAGGAACAGGTACGGCGAGTAACCGACCCGTTTTTTACAACAAGAACGACAAGAAAAATCGGTCTTGGCATACCCTTTTTTAAGATGGCGGCGGAAAATACGGGTGGAAGCTTCTCAATTGAATCCGAAAAGGGAAGGGGAACCGTTGTAACGGCAATATTCGGTCTTTCTCATATCGACAGAATGCCGCTGGGGGATATGAATTTTACGATTCACTCTCTGGTGACGCTTAACTGTGATATTGATTTTCTTTACAGCTATTCGGTTGACGAACGCAGCTTTTCGCTTGATACAAGGGAGTTCAGGGAAATACTCGGCGGAGTTCCTTTTAATACGCCGGAGGTTTCGGAGTATATAAAGGCTTATCTGGCTGAAAATGAAGCCGAGGTTAATAACGGAAGATTTTTTTGACATTCGCTGAAAGGAATGGTATAAAATATGAAAACGCTTGCAGAATTACAGGCAATTCGTGATAAAATGAAAAGTCAGGTCGAATTAAGAGCCGAGGACGACTCCGCGGCAAGAGTTGTCGTAGGTATGGCTACCTGCGGAATCGCAGCGGGCGCAAGACCTGTTTTAAAGGCTTTTTCGGACGCTGTTCTTGAAAAGGGTCTTAATGTTATGGTAACACAGACAGGCTGTATCGGGCTTTGCCAGTACGAGCCTATTGTTGAGGTTACAATGCCCGGTAAGGAAAAGGTAACTTACGTTAAAATGGACGCAGCAAAGGCTGCCGAGGTTGTTGAACATCACCTTATCGGCGGCGAGGTTGTATCAAAATATACGATCGGCAATTCCGAATTAAAGTAAACTGAAAGGAAATAGTAATATGTATCGTTCACAGGTATTGATTTGCGGTGGTACAGGCTGTACTTCTTCGGGCAGTATGAAAATTGCCCAGAAGCTTGAAGAAGAAATCGAAAAGAACGGTCTTGCCGACGAAGTAAAGGTCGTAAGAACAGGCTGCTTCGGTCTTTGCGCTTTAGGTCCGATTATGATTGTTTACCCTGAGGGTACGTTCTATTCAATGGTTAAGGAAGAAAACATTCCCGAAATCGTTGAAGAACACCTTCTCAAGGGTCGTGTTGTAACTCGTCTTGTATATGACGAAACAGTTGCAGAAAACGAGATAAAATCGCTTAATGAAACCAACTTCTATAAAAAGCAGCACCGTGTTGCACTCCGCAACTGCGGCGTGATAAACCCCGAAAATATCGAGGAGTACATAGGTGTTGACGGCTATCAGGCGCTTTATAAGGCACTCAAGGAAATGACGCCTGACGACGTTATCAAAACGGTTCTCGATTCAGGTCTGCGCGGACGCGGCGGCGGTGGATTCCCGACAGGTAAAAAGTGGCAGCTGGCGAGAAATCTCGTTAAGGACGCCGACCAGAAATATGTGTGCTGCAACGCCGACGAGGGCGACCCCGGCGCGTTTATGGATCGTTCCATTCTTGAAGGCGACCCGCACGCAGTAATCGAAGCAATGGCAATCGCAGGCTATGCAATCGGAGCAACGCAGGGTTATGTTTATGTCCGCGCTGAGTATCCTATCGCTGTTCATCGCTTACAGGTTGCTATAAATCAGGCAAGAGAATACGGCCTGCTTGGAAAGAATATTTTTGACAGCGGTTTTGAATTTGACCTTGACATTCGTCTTGGCGCAGGCGCGTTCGTATGCGGCGAAGAAACCGCGCTTATGACATCGATTGAGGGCAACCGCGGCGAGCCCCGTCCGCGTCCTCCGTTCCCGGCAGAAAAGGGCCTTTTCAGAAAGCCTACCGTTCTGAACAACGTTGAAACCTACGCTAATATCCCGCAGATTATCTTAAAGGGCGCAGACTGGTTCAGCTCTATGGGTACCGAAAAGTCGAAGGGTACAAAGGTATTCGCGCTCGGTGGTAAGATCCATAATACAGGTCTTGTTGAAATTCCTATGGGTACAACTCTCCGCGAGGTCATTTACGAAATAGGCGGCGGTATTCCTAACGGAAAGAAGTTCAAGGCTGCGCAGACGGGCGGTCCGTCGGGCGGCTGCATTCCTCCTGAGCACCTCGATGTTCCGATCGATTATGATAACCTCATCGCTATTGGTTCAATGATGGGTTCCGGTGGTCTTATCGTAATGGACGAGGATAACTGTATGGTTGATATCGCTAAGTTCTTCCTCCAGTTTACAGTTGATGAATCCTGTGGTAAGTGCACACCCTGCCGTATCGGTACAAAGCGTCTTTACGAAATGCTTGAAAAAATCACAAGCGGAAACGGAACGCTTGAAGATATCGACAAGATGGAAAAGCTCTGCTATTACATTAAGAACAATTCTCTCTGCGGTCTTGGACAGACAGCTCCTAACCCCGTTCTTTCCACTCTGCGTTACTTCAGAGATGAATATATCGCGCACGTTAAGGATAAGAAGTGTCCCGCAGGCGTATGTACAAAGCTCCTCAGCTATAAGATCCTTGAAGATAAGTGTAAGGGTTGTACTGCCTGTGCAAGAAAGTGTCCTGTCGGAGCAATTTCCGGTACGGTTAAGCAGCCGCATACCATCGACAGCAATAAGTGTATCAAGTGCGGCGCTTGTATGGATACTTGTAAGTTTGGCGCTATTATCAAAGAATAATTCAGGAAAGGAACGTTATAACTATGGTTAATATTAAAATTAACGGCGTAGAGGTATCCGTTGAAGAAGGTACTACCATTCTTGAAGCTTGTCGCAATAATGGCGTGAAAATTCCTACGCTTTGCTGGCTCAAGGAAATCAACGAAATCGGTGCATGCCGCATCTGCGTTGTTGAAATGACAGGCGCGAGAAGCCTTGTTGCTTCCTGCGTTTATCCCCTCTCAAAATTTGACGAGGGCAAGAATATTTTAACGCATTCTCCCGCGGTTCTCGAAAGCAGAAAAACAACCCTCCAGCTCCTTTTAAGCAACCACAAGAAAAAATGTCTTTCCTGTGCAAGAAGCGGAAACTGCGAGCTTCAGGAACTTTGCCGTGAGCTTGGCGTTGACGATGAAAACGCATTTGAGGGCGTGACCAACGAATATGAAATTGACAACAGTGCAGCTCATATGTACCGCGACAATAATAAGTGTATCCACTGCCGCCGCTGTATCGCTGCCTGCGAAAAAACTCAGGGAATCGGCGTAATCGGCGCGAATAACCGTGGCTTCAACACCTATATCGGTTCTGCGTTTGATATGCCGCTTGCTGAAACAGCCTGCGTTTCCTGCGGTCAGTGTATTGCGGTATGTCCCACAGGCGCTCTTTCTGAAAAGGACGATACCGATAAGGTATGGGCAGCTCTCGCAGACCCCGAAAAGGTAGTAGTTGTACAGACTGCTCCAGCAGTACGCGCTTCTATCGGCGAAGCTTTCGGCTATAAGATGGGAACTCCCGTTGAGGGCAAGCTTGCCGCTTCTTTAAAGAAGCTTGGCTTTGACGCTGTTTTTGATACCAACTTTGGCGCAGACCTTACTATAATGGAGGAATCCAATGAGCTTATTGAAAGAATCACAAGCGGCGGAGTTCTCCCGATGATTACCTCCTGCTCACCCGGTTGGATCCGCTTCTGCGAAAACTATTACCCCGAATTTATCCCGAATCTTTCCAGCTGTAAATCACCTCAGCAGATGAACGGCGCAATGACCAAGAGCTATTGGGCGAAGAAAATGAATATCGACCCCGAAAAGATTGTAAGCGTTTCGGTTATGCCATGTACAGCCAAAAAGTTTGAAATCGGAAGAGAAAATCAGGGCAACAACGGTCTTGCAGACGTTGACATTTCGATTACAACCAGAGAGCTTGTTAAGATGATTAACAAGGCTGGTATACGCTTTGCCGAGCTTGAGGACGCACAGTTTGACTCGCCTCTCGGAAACGGTACGGGTGCTGCTGTAATCTTCGGCGCAACGGGAGGCGTTATGGAGGCTGCATTAAGAACAGCTGTATGGAAGCTTACAGGCGAAAACGACGATTCGCCAATTGAGTTCAAGGAGGTTCGCGGCGTCGAGGGCATTAAGACTGCGACCTATAATGTAGCGGGTATGGATATTACCGTTGCCGTTGCTTCGGGACTCGCAAACGCAAGAAAGCTTCTCGAAAAGATAAAGAGTGGCGAAATCAAAGCTCAGTTTGTTGAGATCATGGCATGTCCGGGCGGCTGCGTAAACGGCGGCGGACAGGTTATTGTTCCCGCAGACGTGCGTAACTTCACCGATATCCGTGCTGAACGTGCTAAGGCTCTTTACAGCCTTGACGAGGGTCATAAGATAAGCAGAAAATCTCACGAGAGTGCAGACATCAAGCAGGCTTATTCCGAATTCCTCGGTCAGCCCGGCAGCCACACTGCTCATGAGCTTCTCCACACTACCTATAAGGCTTCGGGTCTTATCAAGTAAATAACAAAATCCGTATAAATGGTACGCGCTCCAAAAGTGTCAAGCTTCTGGAGCGCGTATTTTTATGAGTAAAACAGAATGAACAAACCTTGTCTGACAGGGTATATGTGCATCAATAACTGTCGCGTCCGAAAAGACTTTCGTCGTTTTCGATCCATTCATTCACATCAATAATGCGGTATTCGTCCTTTGTTTCTCTTACAATTACTTTTTCAATGCCCGCATTCAGAATCTGGCGCTTGCACATAGAACAAGGTTCGATATTTCCCATAAGTTTGCCTGTTTTTGCGTCGTGACACGCGAGGTAGATTACTGAGCCAATTGTTTGCTGACGTGAGGCGGAAATAATTGCATTTGCTTCGGCGTGTACAGAGCGGCAAAGCTCATATCGTTCACCACGCGGAATTGCCAGCTTTTCGCGAACGCACCCTCCGACATCGCAGCAGTTTTTTCTGCCGCGGGGTGCGCCGTTATAGCCTGTTGAAATAATCTCATCATTCTTAACGATAATTGCGCCAAACTGTCTGCGTAAACATGTGCTTCTTTCGCATACGACCTCGGCAATATCAAGATAGTAGTTTATTTTATCGCGGCGTTCCATAATATACCTGATCCTTTCATTATTAAGCTTGCTGATTTTAACGTCGTTTACATCTATTCTTATTAAAGCATATTTACGAGGTTTTGTCAAGTATCAATGCCTGTCTTGGATAGCGGCTTTTCGTATATTTCCTGTTTATTATTCGGAGAGATCTCTCCCGTTGCCACAAATCCCATTTTTTCCCAGAACGGCTTTCCGCTTATCGGGTCGGCTGTAAGATAAAGATGGCTAATATTTTTAGAAATATAAAAACCTTCCATGTATTGATACATCTGTTTACCGAATCCCTTTTTCCGGTATTTCGGATGTACAAAAAACTCCATCACATAATGAATTGGCCCCAAAAAGTTAGACAAAGTTTTAAAAGGAAAATTATGCAAAGC
>CAZAXM010000044.1:0-16898 GCA_964489095.1 uncultured Ruminiclostridium sp.
CTGCTCTCAATGCTGTATTTATAAGCGTCGTAAACCTTCAGTCCGGGAACGAAAAGCTCCCAGATACCGCCGTCGCTTATCTTGTTCATATAGCCTTTTGTTCTGTCCCAGCGGTTAAAGTCGCCCACAACGCTTACCGAAGCTGCCTGCGGCGCCCAAACGCGGAATACAACGCCTTTTTTGCCGTCCTGTTCAACTATATGAGAGCCGAAGAAATCGTAGCCCTTTGTTATACTACCCTCATGAAAAAGGTGAAGCGGCACGCTGTATTTTTCAGGTACAGTAATTGCCATATTGTCACTCCTTTCGGCGTTTTTGTCAAATATTGTAAAAATCACCATAAACGGTGTTTTTATATGTTACTATTATAGCACATTTAACCTATTAAAGCAACACATTTGTAACAAAATCATTATTTTTACCGTATTTCCACACCGTTTTTTGGCAAATTTAACAATATCTTCCGGTAGGAAAAGCGTAAAAAAAAGATTTTTTGGTAAAATCCGCAACCTTTTTTACCACTGCGGAGTTTTATAGACAAAGCGCTTTAACAACTTACCGGACATAACGGGAAAGGACATCAAAATGAAACGAAAGCTATCACTTATTCTTGCATTGTGCATTCTTACAGCAAGCGGCTGCTCGTCGGGCAGCGAGGTCATAAACGGAGCTTTTGAGGGAGCAAGCGCAGACGTGGCTGTTGCGGACAGCGCAGACGTGGCTGTTGCGGACAGCGCGGTCACAGGCTATTCGGGTGGAGAAAGCGAAGTCCACTACAACAGCATATATGAGGAGAGCGGTCTCAGTTACTCCGAAAGCTACAGTTATTACGACGCGGCAGAAGCTGACGCAATCTGCGGAGAAAGCTGTGAACCGATAAGAATTGAACCGCCGTGCGAACCATATGAACCAAAACAGCAGATCCAGCCGCGGGTGGGGCTTCTCACGGGCGGCGAATGGAACGACAACAGGAATTTTGATTTCTGGGCGGAGCTGCTGGGACAGCGGAGCGGCTGGACGGAAATGTCGAATACGTGGGGATTGTACACGCTGAACAGAATAAAAGTTCACGTCACAGACGAAAAAGGCGACGCGAGAAATGTCACGGTGACGCTTGAAGGCGACAGCGATGTTATCTGGACGGCGGTCACCGACAACACGGGAACAGCGTATCTTTTTCACTCTGTAAACCCCACCGTAAAACAGCTTCCGAAAAAGCTTTCCGTTAAACAAAACGGACAGATTCTCGGCGAATTTGAATACAACGGAAAAAGTGAAGCGGAGCTTGTTATTAACGCTGAAACCACGCCCGCAAGAAATCTCGATTTGATGTTCGTTATTGATTCGACAGGCTCTATGGGCGACGAGCTGAATTACCTGCAAACGGAGCTTACGGGTGTTATTGAGCGTATCGCGGGAGAGCGCCAGACAGCGATTCGGCTTTGCACGGAGGTTTACCGCGACGAGGTAGATGAATATATAGTTAAGTCAAGTGAATTTACCTTTGATATTGACGCGGAAATTGACTTTTTGGATAAACAGTTTGCTGCCGGCGGCGGCGACTACCCGGAAGCGGTCGTTGAAGCGCTGGAAGCGGCAGTATATGAGCAAGAATGGGACAGCTCGGCTACTCAGCTGATGTTTTTGGTGCTTGACGCACCGCCGCATTACACCAACGACAACATTACCCGTCTCCACAAGGTCACAGCGGAAGCGGCGAAAAAAGGCATACGCATAATTCCCGTAGCAGCCAGCGGAGTTGATACCGACACAGAATTTCTCTGCCGAAGCCTTGCGGTTCTTACGGGCGGCACGTATACATTCCTGACCGATCACAGCGGTATCGGAAACAGCCATTTAGAGCCGACTGTCGGTTATTATCAGGTCGAGAAGCTGAACGAAATGCTTGTGCGGATTATCGAAAGCTATTTGTAAAAATGTCATAAATCTCCTTGATTATGCCATTATAGTGTGTTATTATAATAGCAGCTGAAAAATGTTATAAAAAGGAGGAGCATTTTAATGACAAAACAGGAAGCAGCCGCTATTATCGCGGCGGGAAAAGTATTTCTCGGAATCGAATTTGGCTCAACGCGCATTAAAGCCGTTCTGACCTCTACCGATCACTCGGTTATCGCGGCGGGCAGCCACACATGGGAAAACCGACTTGAAAACGGGTACTGGACATATTCGACAGACGATATTATAAATGGTCTTCAAAGCTGTTACCGCGCCCTTTCGGACGATATTGAAAAAAAATACGGTACAGTACTCACCCGCCCCGCTGCAATCGGCATTTCCGCGATGATGCACGGGTATATGCCGTTCGACGGTGACGGAAAGCTGCTTGTCCCGTTCCGCACGTGGAGAAATACCACCACCGAGGCTGCTGCAAACAAGCTCAGCGCGCTTTTCAACTTCAATATCCCACAGCGCTGGAGCATTGCGCATCTTTATCAGGCAATGCTTGACCGCGAAGATCATGTTGACAGTATTGACAGCCTTACCACGCTTGCAGGGTATATTCACCGACTCCTTACGGGTGAAAAGGTTCTTGGAATCGGCGACGCTTCGGGAATGTTCCCGATCGACAGCACGGGAATGTGTTATGATAAAACGATGGTTTCCGTGTTTGAAAAAGCGGCGATGGACGAGGGATATTCCGTTTCGCTTGAACAGCTTCTTCCGAAAATACTTCCCGCGGGCAAATGTGCGGGAATAATGACAAAAGCGGGTGCTGCGCTGCTCGACCCGTCAGGAAGGCTTGAAGCGGGAGTGCCGGTTTGTCCTCCCGAAGGCGATGCCGGTACGGGAATGGTTGCGACAAACAGCGTTTCCGAGCGGACGGGAAACGTTTCGGCAGGAACAAGCGTTTTCGCTATGGTCGTACTGGAAAAACCGCTCTCGAGGGCATACCCCGAAATTGATATGGTCACCACGCCGTCGGGCGAGCCTGTCGCTATGGTTCACTGCAACAACTGCTCCTCGGATATCGACGCATGGGCGGGGCTTCTGAACGCTTTTGCAAAGGCTTCGGGTGCAGATACCGATATGGGAAAAACGTATGAACTTTTGTTCAGCTCCGCAATGGACGGCAGCCCCGACTGCGGCGGAATAGCCGCCTGTAATTATCTTTCGGGCGAGCCGATAACGGGGCTTTCCGAGGGCAGACCGCTTATTATGCGCACGCCTGAAGCCCGGCTGACTCTTGCTGACTTTTCGCGCGCACTGCTCTGCTCCGCCGTTGCAACGCTTCGTATAGGAATGAAGCTGCTGCTCGAAAATGAAAATGTGAAAATCGACCGTCTGCTCGGACATGGCGGCTATTTCAAGACGGGCAGCGCAGGACGTGAGATACTTGCCGCCGCGCTCGACGCTCCTGTTTTAACAGCTGAAAATGCAGGCGAGGGCGGTCCCTGGGGTATGGCTCTGCTCGCCGCTTATATGGTTCAGAAAAAGGACGGTGAAACACTCGGAGAGTATCTGAGCAACCGTGTTTTTGCGGACGTTTCGCTTGTTACAACAAATCCAGACCCTGTTCAGACAAATGGCTTCGACGCTTACGCGAGACTTTATGAAACCTGTCTTAAAGCGGAAAAGGCGGCAGTTAATAAATAACAAAGGTAATTGTGGTATGGAGGCATACCACAATTATTTCATTTATAACAGAAAAAACACCCGAAAGTTGTCAAAAACGCCGAATTTTTCCAAAAGCCGTGACAAGCGCCTGAAATTGTGATATAATTATATGCGTTATTTTGAAGCATATGAAAGGATCGGCAATATGAATTTACAAAAAAAAGCATCACGCAAGGTTATCGCGGCAATTCTTACCGCTTCACTTCTGCTCGGCGGCTGTCAGGAAAATACTGTTGTTGAAAACGGCGACCTTCCGCAGAATATAGATACTGAGGACACGCTCCCGACGACAACTGCTCCGGAAACAACGACCACAACTACTACAACTACCACCACAACAACTACTACCACTACAACAACCGAGGAAACAACCGCTGAAACGACAACGGAAGAAACGTCTGCACTTACAGAAGCTACAACGGTTTATTATGCTCCGCAGCAGACGGCAGCTTATCAGACAGAAGTGCAAGCTGCGCCGCAGACCGTGTACGAAACTACGACTGTTACATCGGTAAGCAAGCCGCGAACGATTTATATAACGGCAGCCGAACACGTCAGCGGCTACCGCGGCGGCACTGATTATCCCGAAATTAAGCATGACCTCGAATATATGAAGGAGCTTAATTCCGACTTTATCGGTTGGTTTACGGTTGAAGATACACCTATCGACTCACCTGTTATGCAGGCTATCGACAACAAATTCTACCTCACACACGACTTTTACGGAAGAGTTGACAACACAAAGGTCGGCGTTACATTTGCCGATTATCATGTTCAGCTCGCACAGGGCGTTCGTCCGCAGAACCTTATTATCTACGGTCACAACATCCGCACGGGCGTTGGTCTGGCGAAAATGACAAACTACTATCCCAGCCGATACGGAAGCCTTAACTTCTACTACCAGAATCCGACAATTGAATTTGAGTCGATTTACGGTGGTCAGAGCCAGTATATTATCTTTGCGGGAATGTACGTAAATACACAGGAAAAGCACGGTTCCGTTTTCAACTATTACAAGTTCTATGATTTCAGCAACAAGGACACATTCTATCAGTACTTTGAAGCTGTTATGGACAGAAGCGTTTTCTATAATCCCGACCTTGATATAAGACAGGACGACGTTTTCCTCACCGTTTCAACATGTTACTACCCGCTCGGAATGAATGTTGACACGCGGTTTGTGGTTTTTGCTCGTCAGATACGCAGTGACGAAAAGACAATCAATGTCAGCAATGCGTATATAAATCCGAGCCCGCTTTACTTCGATTATTATTATGCCGCAAACGGCGGAAGCTGGGCAGGACGAAACTGGTCGGCTGACTTGATCGACGGTTATGCCGAATGGAGCGCAAGTCAGAACTAATGAATTTGCAACTTTTCCCTTTCCTACCAAGTGTTATAAGTAGGAAAGGGAGTGTTTTTTTTGAAAAAGTTTTTTCTTATTTTGGGTGCAGCTGCCGCGGTTGTTATGGCTTCTGGCTGTTCGGCTACGGAAAAGATCGCCGATACGAATGATTACACCGTTCACGGGGAGCTTAATATTACGATGAGCATAAGCGAAACGGAAATTACCTCCGATACCGACTCACTCACGCTTGTGTACAAATATACCGGAACTGCCGATGATGCTATGTACGGCTTTGGCTGTGATTACACACTCGAACGGCTTGAGAACGGCAGCTGGTATATCATTCCGTTTTCGGAGAATGCTATGTTCGATGATTTGGGGTATTTGCTAGGCTCGGAGTCGTCGAACCAGTTCACGAATGTTTCGCTCGATCCGAATTTCTACAACGAGAAGCTGACTAAGGGTACATACCGCGTTGTAAAGCCGATTGAAGAAGATTTAACGCTTACGGCGGAATTTGAAATTGAATAGAAACGAACAGTATAAAAGCTCCCGCTTTGGTTAGGATAACCGTAGCGGGAGCTTTTTTGGAGGGAAAAATGACCGATATTTTTATTGTCGGCAGCAGGGGGAACGACAGAATCGGGCGGCTTATAAAAAACAGGCTTTCCGAAACTTACGAGGTTACTTATTTTTGCGGGAACAGCGTTGAGCGGTACGGCGCGGGATACAAGCTTCTTGTTTTCGATTGTGAAGCGCCCGTTTTTTATGGCATATCCGGCGGGATAGCGTTGTTCAAAAGCGGGAGGGTTAATTGCGCCGACCTACCTGAAAACTGCACCGCGATAATCAACGCGGACGACCCAACCCACCGCAAAATTCTCGGCAGCTGCGATATTCCCGCTGTTGCGTGTGGACTCTCACCTACCGCGACAATTTCCTTCACAAGCGAAACAGACGACACGCTGGTTGTTTCGCTTAACCGCGAGCTTGTCGCGCTTTCAGGGAAAACGATTGAGCCACTCGAAATTCCCGTGAAAAAGGGCGGCTCGGACAACTACACGCTCATGAGCTTTACGGCGCTTCGTCTGCTGCTGGACGATTTTGATTCGGAGCTTGGGGAGCTCATTTAGGAATGCTGCAAGCGGGAGGGAGCGCGCCGTTCACGTTGCATATCCCCTGCTTCGGGAGTGCCAACGTGAACGGCACTTGTTTTCTGATGTGAAATTCATTGTGTAAAATTACCAATTTTCATCAATCAATTTATGTGTTAATTCTCCTCGGAAACGCTTGAAAATTGCACAAAAATATGGTACAACTTTCTATAAGTAAGTACCATTATTTTTTTGAAAAGGGGTTGACAAGCCGATGAGCCTGTGCTATAATATGACAGACAGACAGACAGACAGACAGACAGACAGACAGACAGACTAGGATAATTCTGTCCTTTTCGGCTTTATGTAATAGTTCATAGCGCTTTTAAGACTCGGTAAAACGAGCCTTAAAAGCGTTTTTGTTTTGTGCATAATTCACTTTAATACGGTAACACTTGAAGCAGCAGGTACGGTTTCCGCTGTTGCTGCTTCCAATGGATATGCCGGTGTGGACGGCAGCAGCCTTGCTCTTTCGGGTACGATTCCTGCGGGAACAACGCTGAGTAGTGCATGTGATGTTACGGTTCCTGCCGGAAAAACACTGACCAACAATGGAACTCTTTCTGTAGAAACGGGAAAGGTAACGGTTGCAGGTACTTTGGTTAAAAAGTCGGGCAGTGCTATAAAATGCTATTCTTCTAATATTGAACCGACTACGACAGGGAACGGCACGATCACCGGCGCTCCCGCAACGGTCAATGCTTTGGATTTCCGTTCTAATAGCCCCTCTGCTGCCACGGAATACATAATCAGCGGCGGCGGTACTGCAAAATGGGAACCCGGAAGCGCCGGCAAAACGAACAATCTTACCTTAAACGGCGTCACAATGACAGGCACATCATATCTTGTCGCAGTTCCCGCAAATACAGAAATCATTTTAACAGGTACGAATAAAATTACTGCGACAAGCGGATACGCAATCGCAGCAGAAGAAACAGGTGCGGTGCTTAAGATTACCGGGACCGGATCGTTGGAGGTTAGCGCCTCGGGCACATATAACTATCCGCTGTATGGAGATGCCGGTATTGATGGTGCTATTACAGTAAACGGAGTAATTCGCGGCAACGGAGGATCCGTTTCAATAAAAAACGACGACGTGATCACAATTAGTGGCAGTATATTCGCATCCGGCAGCATCAATGCAAAAGCAGGAAAATCTTTAAGTATTGGTAATTCAAATGGCGCAGGAATATATGCGACCCTTTGTGACGATGTATCGCTTACCGCAGGGAATGGCGACCTAAAGGTTCAGGGCAACGGGAATTATGCTATACAAGGAACATCTGAAACAACCATCTCGTTATCTGCTGCGGGAAATCTGAATGTTTCGGGAAATTACGGCAGTAACCCCTATAATATTAAAGGCAAAACTTTGAAGCTTGAAGGCACTGTTCCGGCAGACACGAGCATATATACCAACAGTGATATTTTAATCCCCGACGAGAAGATTCTGACAAATTACGGAACATTGCAGCTTTATAATACAAGAAGCACAGTGACGGTTGACGGAACGCTCAATAATTACGGTGCAATCATCAATTCTTTGGGAAAATCTGTAACTCCAACCGGAAACGGTATTATTAACGAGAAAGGGTGTCTGGATTTTACAGACAGTACCGCACCTGCGTCGGGCGACGGATATAGCTGGAACAGTACAAGTAAAACTCTTACTCTGGACGGTATCATAATGGATACTCCATCTATCGGTTCTGCCATTGTCCTGCCTGACGGAGCAAAGCTGGTGCTGAATGGAACAAATACGCTTAAATCTCAAAATGGCGCTTTGATTGAAGCAAAGGGTTCACTGGAAATAAGCGGAAACGGCAGTCTGAACGGTACTTCAGGCAGCAGCGCCGCACTCAATGCACATGGAGATGTCACCATTACAGACTGCACACTTAACCTGACAGCAACAAGACAATACGCTTCTGTAATCAATACTAATGGAAAAAATCTTACTATTACCGGTGTTTCTGATGTAACACTGACGGATACCGCAACGGGAAGCTTTGGTGCGAATACCGGTGACGGCGATTTCACCTTGGGCAGTAACGCTAAGCTGACTGTTGAAGCTAAAGTAGGTATTTTGGTAGGTGGCGGTGATTCAGACGGTCAGAAAATAAAAACTGTAAAAATCAATGGTACGCTGGATACAAGCAAGTCTGATTCACTATGTGCAAATCTGCTGAAAGTAAAGCTGGATATGCAGGACAGCTCCATTGTAATGGAAGACGGAACGCACATTTGGCTGTATCAAGCTACTGATACCCTTACCGGCGAAACAGATTTGAAAAGTTTTACCGGCTTGCTCAAGGCGGCAACCGGAAACGACGTCGCAGTTGATTACTATAAGGTAACTAAGGACACCGTCATAGGGCTGTATGCAGAAAACAGCGTGGTTAGCTTTACTGCGGATAATGTTGAGGGAAAAGGCTTTACGGGCTGGACTGCGGAAGGAATAACGTTGGAAAACCTTAAAGCAGCCTCGATTTCTTTCACAATGCCAAGTAATGATATGACATTGACCACAAATTATTGCGACCACAAGGGCTTTACGGCGATTAAGTCTGACAGCGCTGCTCACTGGTATGACTGCACTAATTGCGGTGAAACAGAGATTAACAAGGAGCTTCACAGCGGCGGCACAGCGGATTGCATGAATAGTGCAAAATGTACGGTCTGCACCACAGAATACGGCACGGTTGATACTTCAAACCACGCAGACAATGTTTCAGCAAAGTGGACTTCTGACGAAACTAATCATTGGCACAAGTGTGCTTGCGTTGCAAAGCTTGAACTTGCGGCGCATACATCAAGCGGTGAAGCAACAGACGATACGGCTGAAATCTGCACGTTCTGCGAATATGTGATCACTCCTGCAACAGGTCATATCAATCATACAGCAGACACAAGCAAATGGCTTTATGATGAAACAAATCACTGGCATAAGTGTGTAGGCTGCGAAGAAAAAATGGATATTGCAGTTCATACCTTCGGTGATTGGAATATAGAAACGGAAGCTACAACTACGACAGAAGGCAAGAAAACGCGCACCTGCTCGACCTGTTCTTATGTTGACGCGGGAGCGATTCCTGTTATCGAAACAGCAGCGGCTCCTGTTTTCGATCCTGCAAGCTCATCATTCAGGGGCTCTGTTAATGTAACAATAACAAGTGCTTCTGACGGTGCGACAATCTATTACACTACAGATGGCAGCACACCCACAACAGCAAGCGCAAAATACACAGGCGCAATTACCATCACTTCCACAACCACTATCAAGGCAATAGCAGTTAAGGACGGTATGGCTGACAGTCAGGTATCATCTGCAACATATACAAAGCAGACAACCGACGGCAGCGGTGGAGGCGGATATGTTCCGACACCCCCAAGGTCTTCAATACCTTCTACTCCTGTTATCCCCGACAATGATGATGACATAGCTGTTATTGACCCAAACGATACGGACGATGACGCTGCAAACAAGTCTGATACCGATGAGAGTGAGGGCTATGACGATACAAGTAAGTCTGACTCCGACGAGAGTGAGGACGGTGATGAACAGCAGACGGTAGATACGGGTGTAAGCAATGGCTCTGATATTACCGTTAAGGTTATCAATAATGTAACAGGCGAACACTATTACATCACAATTACCCTTGAACACGATGGAGAGTTCGGTTTTAAGGCAGTTCTTACTGTTGATATGGGCAAGGAGAATAAGGGCTATTTTGCAAATCTCTACTACTATACTGAAGACGAAAAGGACGCAGAGTTTATCTGCTCTGATGAAATCGATAGTGACGGCAAGGCAGACCTTACCTTTGCACACGCTTCTGAATATATTATTGTGGTTGACGAATACGACCACGGAGTAACGGAAGATATTTCATCGGCAGAGGGAACGGTCGATGAAAATGACGAAGCTCATCTTGATGATGACGTTAATCCGGTTACCGGCGTAACAATCAGTTTTGCAGGAGTAATCCTTTCTGCTGCGGCTGTTGTTGCTGCAAAGAAGAAAAAAACTGAAGAACACAGAGTTGATTGAAGCCGTCAGCGGTCACGGAAAGGGAAAATACAAATTTACTAAGAAATAGGCAAAGCCCACACTTTCAATTGTTTCATCGAAAGTGTGGGCTTATGCTTTACAAATATATCTCCGTTCCTCATAACGCTTTATTCGCCACGAATGAGCCGTCACAGCTATGACGCATTTGGTGATTATCACCTTTTACACATACATCTTCGTACAATGCCGTTCACGTTGCGCACCCCCTGCTTCGGGGGTGCCAACGTGAACGGCACCTGAGAAGTTTTGCTAAGTTTTTGGCTTTATTACTCCTTGACCTTTAGCGCGCGCATTGCATTGAGAATCGCTATAACGCAAACGCCCACGTCGGCGAAAACCGCCGCCCACATATTCACAAAGCCAAATGCACCAAGAATAAGGAACAACGCTTTTACACCTAGCGCAAAAATGATATTCTCCTTAACAATTCGGAGCGTTTTTCTGGAAATCTTAACAGCGAGAGCAATTTTTGACGGCTTATCGTCCATAATTACAACGTCAGCCGCTTCAATCGCCGCGTCTGATCCGATACCGCCCATTGCTATACCGATATCTGCGCGGGTCAGAACAGGTGCGTCATTTACGCCGTCGCCGACAAACGCAAGTGCGCCCTTATTGTCGGAAATGAGCCGTTCAATGTGTACGGCCTTATCTGCGGGGAGCAGTTCGCAGTGCGCTTCATCAATACCGAGCTGTTCAGCAACTGCATTGCCTGCCGCAGCACTGTCTCCGGTAAGCATAACTGTACGTCCAACTCCGCATCTGCGCAAAGAAGCAATAGCCTCTGCACTGTCGGACTTGATTGCGTCGGAAATCACGATACTTCCTAGAAACTTTCCGTGACGTGCAACATAAACGATAGTTCTGACAGCTTCTGACTGCTCAAAAGCAACGCCTTTGCTTTTCATAAGAAGTTCATTTCCCGCGAGAATTTCCGCGCCGTCAAGCTTCGCAGAGATACCCTGCCCCGCCGTTTCGGAAACCTCGGAAAGCCGCGCTGTATCGGGTTCTTTTCCGTAAGCTGCTTTAAGCGAAAGAGCAATTGGGTGGTTAGAAAAAGCTTCGGCGTAAGCGGCTGTTTCTATAAGTTCATCTTTTGAACAACCGACAGGATCTGCGTTTGTAACGCGGAAACTGCCTTCGGTAAGCGTTCCTGTTTTATCAAAAACCATCGTCTTAACATCAGCAAGCTGCTCCATATACTCCGCACCCTTGATAAGAATGCCCTTACGGGACGCGCCGCCGATACCACCGAAAAATGTCATCGGAACAGAAATAACAAGCGCGCATGGGCAGGAAATTACCAGAAATGTCAGCGCCCTATGAATCCAATCGCCCCACATTCCGTCAAAAATCGAAGGAATTACCGCGAGGAGAACCGCCGCAGCGACAACAGCGGGAGTATAAACCCGTGCGAAACGTGTAATAAAGCTTTCAGCGCGCGCTTTATGTTCGCTTGCGTTTTCAACAAGCTCAAGAATTTTCGTAACTGTAGATTCGCCGAACTCAGCCGTTACGCGGCAGCGCAGCAGCCCGCTCATATTCACACAGCCGCTTATTAACGCCGACCCAACGGTCACATCGCGCGGTACAGCTTCGCCTGTAACAGAGGAAGTATCTATTGACGAACTTCCCTCCTCGACTGTACAATCCAGCGGAATTTTCTCGCCTGCGCGGATAACGATAATATCGCCAACGTTTACTTCTTCCGGGTCAACCTCGGTAATCTCACCGTTAATTTCAAGGTTCACGCTGTCGGGGCGAATATCCATAAGCGCGGAAATGCTTTTTCTGCTTTTTGACACGGCACAGCTTTGGAAAAGCTCGCCGACCTGATACAGCAGAACAACCATAACCGCTTCTTTATATTCGCCAAGGCAAAATGCGCCAACCGAGGCTATTGTCATAAGAAAATTTTCATCGAGAAGCTGACCGCTGACTAGTCCGCGAAACGCGTTCCATAAGACATCATATCCGATAACGAGGTAAACCACCGCGAAGAAAATAAGCGCAGGGAGCTGTTCAAAACGAATAAAAAATCCGACCGCGAATAAAACCGCCGAAATGATGATTCTGACAAGGATTTTTTTCTGTTTTCTTGACATATTAACCTCCGCGGTCACAGATTTATTACACAGTCAGGTTCGATTTTTTTACAAACCTTAACTACGTTTTTCATTATCTCAGAGTGCTTATCTGGGTCGGTCGTAATCGTCATTTTCTGCGCCATAAAGCTGATCGTTACAGCTTCAACACCGTCAATTTCCGCAACGGCTCTTTCCATTTTTGCCGCACAGTTTGCACAATCGAGGTCGGTAAGCTTATACATTTTTTTCATAATATTTTATCCTTTCTTATAACTGCGAATCCGCAGGGTATTTTACCTTTTATTACTTTCATTTTTACATCGCCGATATTACAGTTCTCCAACATTTTTCGGTATTCCTCCGGAGAATATGTCTTACTGGGATTGAAACCGATAAGCTTATATGCGCGAACTAGCGGGGATTCTTTTTTAAGCATCAGGAAAGTGGGAAGAATGAGAATACCGCCTGCTCGTGTGACGCGGAACAGCTCAGCGACCGCTTTTTCGGGGTTATCCAATAGATGCAGGACATTTCCCGCGATTACAACGTCATAGCTTTCGTCCGTATCAGAAAGTGCGGTTATATCACGCTCGCCGAAGAAAACATTATTTATATGCCTTATTTATATGCCTTTTCCGGCACTTTTTCGTGCCTGATCAAGCATTGACATCGACAAATCAGTACACATAACCTTTTCAGCTTTTTCTGCTGCCGCTATTGTTAGTGTACCTGTTCCCGCCGCACAGTCGAGAACCTGTGCGCCGAGCGGAACAAGCCTTTTAATTTCCGCAGTCATTTCTTTATAAGTCGCACTGTTGAATTTTTGTGCAACATCGTAAAAGCGCGATTTTATCCCAAAAATTCATCTTTACTCCTACTCTTCGATATGTTCGATACCCTGTCCGATAATCGAACGAACGTGATCATCGGCAAGGGAATAGAAAATCGTTTTGCCCTCTCTGCGGTATTTCACCAGGCACGCCTGTTTTAAAACACGGAGCTGGTGGGAAATAGCAGACGCGCTCATTCCGAGCAGCGAAGCAATATCGCAAACGCAAAGCTCCGCTTCAAAAAGCGCATATAATATTTTTATTCTCGTACTATCGCCGAACACCTTATAAAGCTCGGCGAGATCGTACAGGATCTCCTCCTGGGGCATCGACTCCTGTATTTTTTCAATCAGAGTGTCATGCGCGTGGTGAAACTCACATGACGGTATCGCTTCTCTATCAGTCATACTTATATTCCTTTCTTTTACCTTTGAACATTTGAACGGTTGTTCATTTGTTGTTTTTAGTATATCACGCTTTATACAATTTGTCAATACCAAAAACGTATTTTTTTACAAAAAAAATCGACAGCTCGTTTATGCTGTCGATTTTATAATTTTAAGAGACATCAGCCGATGTCATAATCAATTCTTGGCTGATTTTGTCTTTGGTGCGGACGCGTACCATTTTCCGTCCACATAAGCGTAAACCTTGAACTTATACTGAGTTCCGCCGGTAAGACCCGTTACGGTATAGGAATTTGCCGTTATTGTTTTCGGAGTATACTGAACCTTTCCATCTGCGCTCTTTATGATATATCCCTTTGCGCCGCTTACCCTATCCCACGTCAGCTTAATCTGCTTGCTTCCCGCTGTTGCTGTCAGATTCTGCGGTGCGGCAGTCGGGGTTTTACTCTTCGGCGAGGAAGCGAACCACTTTCCGTCGGTGCACGCATAAACTTTAAACCGATACTGCGTACCATTAGTAAGACCTTTTACCGTATAAGAATTGGTAGTAATGGATTTTTTTGTATACTGAGTTTTACCGTCTGCACTCTTTACGATATAGCCTGTCGCGCCGTTCACCTTGTCCCATGTAAGCGTAATCTGCTTGTTATCTGCTTTTGCCGTAACATTCTGAGGTGCGCCTGAAGTTGTGACGCTTACACGCGGCGACGAATACCACTTTCCATAAATGCAGGCATATACTCTGAACTTGTGCTGTACGCCATTTGTAAGACCTGTTACCGTATAAGAATTGGAAGTAATGGATTTTTTGGTATACTGAGTTTTACCGTCCGCGCTCTTTACGATATAGCCCGTCGCATTATTAACAGCGTCCCATTTAAGCGTAACCTGTTTACTCGAAGCGGTCGCCGTTAATGTCTTAGGACCCGACGGTTCTGTGAAAACATACTTTGTTTCAGAAAGTTCGGGATATGCAAATACAGCTGAACCGGAAGAATCCCATTTTCCGTTGGCAACATGAGAATCAATAAAAGCGTAGCCGCCGAAATGTTCATCGCAGGTTTCTGAACCTATGAGGAAGAAGTCATAGTAGGTACGGGAGAGCTGGTCGTCCCATGTACAATCGACTGCGTACCACTTATTATCGTCCATTTTTACATAGTTCCAGGCGTGCGGCTCGTAATCATTACCGGAACCTGCACTGCCCGAAATTACAATACACGGAATATCGTAACTGTCACAAAGCACCTTAAAGCCTTTCGCGTATCCGGCGCAAACTGTTGACGGACCGCTTTCAGGATAAAATGCCGAATAAGCGGTCTGGTAGACGCGGTTATCGCCTGTATACCCTGAGCTTACAACGTCGTAATTATATGTAACAGTTTCGCAGAGGTAATCGTGGATACCCTTTACGATGTCATATCTGGACTCGTTACCGGTAAATCCGAGCGACTTTTTTACACGCGCAACAGCGCTGTCCATATCCGCCGAGGAGCCTGTATTAGTAGGACAGCTGCTGAAATAGAAATACGGGGTGACCGTAATATCCATATTATACTTGGTTTCGGAAATCTGGGTATAATCGATGCTTCTCCATGAATAGCCGTACATAAAGCCGGAGTTATAAAGCCAGCCCATTTCGGGGTGGTCATGGTTTACGGCAAGCATAGCGTACCATATAAGCTCATCTATCCACCCGAAAACCAGCTCTCTTGATTCATCATCAACAGAGTACCCGCCGTCGGAATATGTAACACCCACACTATAAAATTCATTTGTAATCGAAAGGGTTACTCTATCCGAGGAAGGACCGTCCTTGTATTTTTCGCAGATAATATCGTAAACGCTGCGGGAATCATCATCGAGCTGGTAGTAATACCTATCGCCTGAAAAAACAGGGTCATTAACGAGATTTAAGAGCGAAATCCCATCATTCGGCGCTTCAAGCGTCATATAACCGAGAAATTCTCTTTCATCAGAATTGAACACGCCCGTTAAATCGGTTCTGTTTCCTAAATCAGTTCCATCGCCCAAACCATCAGAAAAACTATCCGAGGTATCCGTCGGGGTTTGCTCCGCGTAAACCGCGTAAGCTGCGTTAGACGCTAAAACCGCAGCTGAAACCGCGGCAGCTAAAAC
The DNA here is from genome assembly GCA_964489095.1 of uncultured Ruminiclostridium sp. Lineage (GTDB taxonomy): Bacteria > Bacillota > Clostridia > Oscillospirales > Ruminococcaceae > Ruminiclostridium_E. The sequence goes on from CAZAXM010000044.1 coordinate 15,677, forward strand.
CCTCATAATTTTTTTGTTCATTTCAAAACCTCCTTATATATCTATACACTGCAAATCACTACGCACAGACCTGCGGCGAACGCAGGAATTGACGTAATCTGATTTACCAATTTAGATTATATCACATTTTTTCGCAAAATCATACGTTTTTTTTATTTTTTCAAAAAAATCGGCGATTTACATAAATTTTTTCGACCCTATTGTCATTATTCACCAAACAAGAAGGGAAGCGCATTGCTTTTTCCGCTGTTTTCAACAAGCTTACGTATAAGTTCTAATTCGCCAAGACCTGCCGAAAAAGCTGTTGCACTTCCGGCAGCTGCACCGAGTGCAAGCGCGCAATCGTAATTTCCGGCTTTAATATATCCTGCGAGGAAGCCTGCGAGCATCGCATCACCTGCTCCCACAGAATTAACGACCGTTCCTTTCGCCGCGCTTATTATATGAAGTTCGCCGTGTTCATCAACCAGAGCTGCACCATCGCCTGCCCGCGAAACAAGCACATTCTCGGCACCTTCCTCACGAAGCTTACCTGCAAATCGCACAATATCTTCTTCCGAAAGCTCGGTTTCTCCGAAAAGCTCCGCAAGCTCATGATGGTTAGGCTTTATAAGGAATGGCTTATACGGAAGAACGCTCCGCAGAAGCTCGCCGCACGCGTCAACCGCGATCCGCACTCCCCGTCCCTCCAGCCGCTTCATTATGCGGCTGTATATATCGGGTGGGAGCGACTTCGGAACACTCCCCGCAAGAACAAGGTAATCGCCTTCTCCCAACCCTTCGAGTTTTTCATAGAGTATCTCAAGAGCTTTTTCGTCAATTTCAGGTCCACTCCCGTTAAGCTCTGTTTCAATACCGTCGTTTATTTTAACGTTTATACGCGAAAAGCCGCGTTCGAGATGTATAAAATCAGCTGTAACTCCGCTTTTTGAAACACCCTCCTCAATTGCTTTTCCGGTAAAGCCTGCCGTAAAGCCGAGGGCTGTCGAATGAACACCGAGGGTTTTAAGCATAAGCGATACATTTATGCCTTTTCCACCGAAAAAGAACCCTTCCTCGCGGGTGCGGTTGACTGTTCCGACAGAAAAAATATCCGTGCATACGAAATAATCAATCGCGGGGTTAAATGTTACAGTACAAATCATTTTCTCACCTTTCAATACCATATTTCGTCCTCAAAAAGGATTACAAGGCGCTTCATAAAAGCGCTTGCGCCTGCACT
>CAZAXM010000045.1:0-14761 GCA_964489095.1 uncultured Ruminiclostridium sp.
AAGCGGCTGTTCTTTTTATTTGTCATAAAGCCCGATAATGAACCCATTTTTACTAATATTGGTCATTCCTACTTTGTATCCGTTTTCCTCATCAAATCCGTCCTCGGTAATACTTGGGTAGTCGTGCCACTCGCGCAAAGTTGCCTTAATATCAGGTGCGAACGCCGCGCCAACGCATTTTCCGTTAATGAAAATTACAGCCGCGCTCGCCTCCTCGCCCTTGTATTTGCCATAAAGCTCTGTTTTAACGCGCTCGGCGAGTTCGTATGATTCGCTGTATATTTCGTCGTCGTTGGTATTGACGTTCGGATCAACGGTAACAGTACCGCCCGACCAAAACGCTATATTAAACTTTATTTTACCATCTGCCGGAAAATCATCTGCTAATTCGGTGAAATACTCATAAAGCTCGGCGGCACGTTCATCCGCTTTTCCTCATTCCACTTGTTTTTAAAAATGACCCAGTTCACGATATTTGACGGGGTGAGAACGCCGTGTTCGCGCCCCTGTTCACAAAGCTCCGCCCAGTACTCCTTGTCGGTTTTCTCGTCACTTTTGTCCGCGTAACGCTGCTTCATTTCCTCCCAGTCCGTTCCCGATGGAACAAAATAGATGTCGAGAAGTAGCGAAAGTGTAACCGCCGCTACAATTATCAGAAATATCGAAAGCCGCTGAAGCCTTTTGCCTTGCTGTTCAAGCTTTTTGTCATTGTCCATTGCTTCCACCTGCCGAGTAAATATTGTTTACGTATAGTGTATCGTATTTACATACACTTGTCAATAAAATAATACAGATTTTGTTAAGATTTTTTCTGTGGTATTGCAAAACGCGCCAATTTGTGGTAAAATAAATATATGAATATTAAAGGGGATATTTTATGGAAATACTTGTCGGGGATATTCTCCGAATGAAAAAAAATCACCCGTGCGGGTCGGACAGAATGAAGGTTCTTAGAAGCGGGGCTGACTTCCGTCTGCGCTGCGAGGGCTGCGGTCATGAATTTATGACGCCGCGCAGCAAATGTGAAAAAAAAATCAAAGAGGTTATTCGGATTTCTTCCGAAAATGAAAAACAGGTGAACTAACTATGCTTGACAAATTAAAGCTTACAGAAAATCGGTTTGAGGAAATAGGCGAGGAGCTTATGAAGCCTGAAACGGTGAGCGATCAGGAATTGTATAAAAAGCTGATGAAAGAGTACAAGAATCTTTCGCCAATCGTCGAGAAATTCCGCGAGTATAAAAAGGCGGAGGAGAATTTTTCCGAAGCGCGTGAACTGCTCGACGAGAGCGGTCTTGACAAGGATTTCCGCGAGATGGCGCAGCTCCAGTTCGAGGAAAATAAGGCGCTTATGGAGCAGTTTACTGAGGAACTGAAAATCCTGCTGCTTCCTAAAGATCCTGATGATGACAGAAACGTTATTATCGAGATTCGCGGCGGCGCAGGCGGCGATGAAGCCGCGCTTTTTGCAAATTCACTTTTCAGAATGTACACTATGTATGCACAGCTTAAAGGTTGGAAAACCGAGGTTGTAAATGCCAATCCAACCGAGCTTGGCGGATATAAGGAAATCAGCTTTTCAATCGAGGGCGAGGGCGCATATGCAAAGCTGAAATATGAGAGCGGCGTTCACCGCGTTCAGCGCGTTCCCGAAACCGAAGCGCAGGGCAGAATACACACCTCAACAATTACCGTCGCGGTTCTTCCTGAGGTTGAGGAGGTAGATGTTGAGATCAACCCCGCCGACCTTGAATTTCAGACATACCGTTCAAGCGGAGCAGGCGGTCAGCACATCAACAAAACCGAGTCTGCGATACGAATTATCCATCACCCGACAGGCGTTGTTGTCGAGTGTCAGGAGGAGCGAAGCCAGTACAAAAATAAGGATAAGGCGATGAAAATGCTTTATTCAAAGCTTTACGAAATGAAGCTAAATGAGCAGACAAGCAAGATCGCAGCGGAACGCAAAATTCAGGTCGGAACAGGCGACCGAAGCGAGCGTATCCGTACTTACAACTATCCACAGAGCCGTGTAACCGACCACAGAATCGGGCTTACGCTGTATAAACTTGAGCAGTTTATGAATGGCGATTGCGACGAGGTTTTTGACGCGCTCGCAATTGCTGACAGAACCGCGAAGCTTAATAGTGCGGAGGAGAACGGATAATGAAAACGTTCATATTTGAAGCCGACTGTGAACATTTGCAAAAAGCGGCGGAGCTTCTGAAGAACGGCGAGGTTGTCGCTGTTCCTACCGAAACGGTGTATGGTCTTGCTGCAAACGGGCTTGACGAAGCGGCAGTAGCAAAAATATTCGCCGCAAAGGGCAGACCGCAGGACAATCCGCTGATTTTGCATATAAGCGATTTGGAGATGCTTTCGGATATTGCCGAGGAAATCCCCGAACTAGCGAAAAAGCTTGCAGCGGAGTTCTGGCCGGGTCCGCTGACCATGATTTTTCCACGAAAGAGCGTTGTTCCAGCCTCTACCTGCGGTGGACTTGACACCGTCGCAGTGCGAATGCCGCGGCAGGATTTTACGCGCGAGCTGATTCGCTGCTGCGGTTTTCCGCTTGCCGCGCCCTCTGCGAACACATCGGGACTTCCGAGTCCAACCTCGGCTGTTCACGTTTTCGAGGATATGAACGGTAAAATCCCGCTTATCATGGACGGCGGGGATTGCTCCTGTGGAGTTGAAAGTACAGTGATTTGCTTCGAGGGGAACGGTGTGCGTATTCTCCGTCCCGGCGCTGTAACACCCGAAATGCTGCGTGAATATGCGGAGGTAACGGTTGACAGCGGTGTGCTTGAAAAGCTTGAACCGAACGCGCGCGTGCTCTCTCCGGGCATGAAGTACAAGCACTATTCCCCGAAAGCAGAGGTTTATATTGTTGAAGGTACACCGGATGAGCTGTACGATTTTTTATGTACACGCTCTGCGGTAAAAACGGCGGTTTTGTGCGGCGATGACGACAAAATTCCCGATTTTTGTATTCGTCTGCCTTACGGAACAACCCCTGAACAGCAGGCTGAACATCTTTTCGCAAGCCTGCGCGAGGCGGATTCTCTTGACTGCGCAGAGGTTTACGTTGTCAGTCCCGAACGCGGCGGAATGGGGCTAGCAGTCTATAACCGACTTCTTCGCGCAGCGGCGTTCAGGATTATTCGATTACATGAACAAAAGGAGCAGCTATGATTCTTGGGAATGAATGTACGGTTGTCGGGCTTACAGGAATGTCCGGAGCGGGAAAAACTACCGCTTGCAGGGCGTTCAGCGAGAATGGCTGGGCGGTAATCGACTGCGACCTTGTGGCACGTTCGGTTGTCGAGCCGGGCAAGCCTGCGCTTCGTGAAATCGCTTCGCGTTTCGGGAATGAAATACTCCTTCCGAATGGTTCGCTCGACCGCAGGCGGCTGGGAAATCTGGTCTTTTCAGATGAAAAAAGCCGGAACGACCTGAATGGGCTGATTTACCCGTATATTTCGTATGAAATTATCCTGCGCGCAGCAGAATATACTATGAACAAAAATGTGAACATTCTCCTTGACGCGCCAACGCTTTTTGAGAGCGGCGCTGACGGAATGTGCGATAAAATCGTGAGCGTGACCGCGCCGATCGAGCTTTGCATTTCACGGATAATGGCGCGCGACGGGCTGACAATTGAGCAGGCGTCGGATCGGCTGAAATCGCAGCACACGGAGGATTACTACAAAAGAAAATCCGACTTCTGCATAAGCAATGACGGTGACGCTGTTCATCTTGAAAAAGAAATCGGAACAATTGTAAAGGAACTTACGAAACGGAATGACTAAACGTAAACATCACGGAGCGGTACTGCTGCTGCTTTTTTCGGTATTGATAATCGTTGGTACGATTGCAGGTGTTTTCGCGTGGAAAAAATGCGAGCATGAGATGGAACTTGCCGCGCACCCGCTTATATACAGCGAGCTTGTTGAAAAGTACGCGGAGGAATACGGACTCGACAAATACCTGCTTTACGCAGTGATAAAAACCGAAAGCAGCTTTGACCCAGAAGCGGTTTCAAATGTTGGCGCGCGCGGTCTTATGCAGATAATGGAGGAAACGTTTGATTGGATTCAGTTCCGACTTGGAGAGGAGGACGTAACCGTTTACGATGATATGTTCGACCCAGAAACGAACATTCGCTACGGCGGGTACCTTTTGAGTTACCTTATGAACAAATTTGGGAACATCGACTGTGCTGCGGCGGCGTATCATTCAGGAATAGGAACAGTTTCGGAGTGGCTTGACGACCCTGAAATATCAAAGGACGGCGAAACGCTCGATGTGATTCCGGCTCGCAATGCTGCACATTATGTCGATAAAATAAATACTGCGCTTGAAAAATATCATGCGCTTGAATATGAAAGGAACGAATGAAAATGGCTGAAAAAAATTCAAAAACCTTAAAGAAACAGCTGTTCTACAAGAGAAAGAACGCTTATAACGTTCTCAGCGACGATGAAATCAAGGCTGCCGACGATTTCTGTGAAGGCTATAAGCACTTTATCGACGTGGGTAAAACCGAACGCGAGGCTTGCGCAGAGGCAGTAAAAATTGCGGAAAGTAAGGGCTTCAAGCCGTTCGAGCGGGGTAAGAAATATTGTTCAGGCGATAAGCTTTATATGAACAATCGCGGCAAGTCTATTATCCTCGCGGTTATCGGAAGCGAACCTATCGAAAATGGTGTAAATATCGTAGCTGCGCATATTGACAGCCCCCGCCTTGATTTAAAGCAGAATCCGCTTTACGAGAGCGAGGAACTTGGCTACTTTAAAACACATTACTACGGTGGAATAAAGAAGTACCAGTGGCCTGCAACTCCGCTTGCGCTTCACGGTGTTATCTGTCGTGCCGACGGCTCACAGATTTCTGTGGCGCTCGGCGAGGACGAGAACGACCCTGTTTTTATTGTTACAGACCTTCTCCCGCACCTTTCCGAGGAGCAGTACAATCGTCCCGCAAGCAAGCTCATAAAGGGCGAGGAACTTAACATTCTCATCGGTTCACGCCCGTTCAAGGACGACGATTGCAGTGAAGCGGTAAAGCTTAACCTTATGTGCATTCTTAACGAAAAGTACGGCATAACCGAGGAGGATTTCATCTCGGCTGAGCTTGAGTATGTTCCTGCTTTTAAGGCTAAGGATGTCGGCTTCGACAGAAGCATGATCGGCGCATACGGACAGGACGACCGTGTTTGTTCTTATCCCGCGCTTATGGCGATTGCCGCGCTCACGGAAACGCCAGCCAAAACTGCGGTAACAATTCTCACAGATAAGGAAGAAATAGGCAGCGAGGGCTGTACAGGACTTAAATCCTCCTACCTCAGATATTTTATTGATTCACTTGCAAAGCCGATGGGCAGCGACGGACACACGGTTCTTTCCGCTTCAAAGTGCCTTTCGGCAGACGTAAACGCGGGCTTTGACCCGACTTTCCCCGACGCTTTCGAGAAGCTTAATTCCGCGTATCTCAATCGTGGTGTTGTTGCTACAAAGTACACAGGTTCGCGCGGAAAATCCGGTACAAACGACGCAAGCGCAGAATACGTTTCCGAAATCCGCAGTCTTTTTAATGCCAACGGCGTAATCTGGCAGACCGGCGAGCTTGGAAAGGTAGACTTCGGCGGCGGCGGAACAGTCGCAATGTATATCTCCAACCTTGATGTTGACACAATTGATATAGGCGTGCCTGTTCTTTCTATGCATGCACCTTTTGAAATCACCGCGAAGAACGACGTTTATATGGCGTACAGAGCGTTCTACGTGTTCCAGAAATAAGCCTGTCTATTGTCACCCGCCCCGTCATAAACATATAATATGTGTATGGCGGGGAAAGGGTGTGTTTTTTGATGAACTGCGTAAGGAAACGGCATAGTCTGCGTTTTCTGGGGAAGCTCCTTGTTTTTTTCGGATTATTCCTTGTTTTATTGCTCGTCTGCTTCGATTTCTGGATAAAGCCGACCCTTAACAGAATGGCAATGTACCAGTGCAAGCAGGTAGCTGATCGAGCGGTGTGCGGCGCGTTTTGTCTGAAAACCGACGAGGCAGAGGAGAACTGCGCGGAGCTTGTCACGCTTGTCTACGATGAAAAGGGAAGTATATGCGCGCTTACGACAAATTCGGCGCGTATCAACCGTCTTAAAGCAATGCTTACAGAGAGCATAAATACTAGCCTTGCGGCGGCACAGCCTGAAAAAATCGGAATATCTCTCGGAACGCTTACGGGAATCGGATATTTTTATGGCAGCGGTTCTCAGCTTACCTTTTCGGTAAGACCCATGGGAATAACGGAAACCCGGCTCATAAGCGGGTTTAAATCGGCAGGTATAAATCAGACTGTCCACTTCATAACGCTTGAAGTCACGACGGAGATTTCTCCGCTTATTCCCGGTTTTACCGATGAGATAAGCGTAACGACTGAATATGTTATTGCACAGACAGTCATTGTCGGGGAGGTTCCCGACACTTTTTCAAATATAATTTTAGATGAACAGCATTTCAGCGAGCTGGCTGAGTTTAACCTGGCGGGCTGAAACCGAAAGGCGGAAAAATGGAAAAGGAACAGGCAAAGCAGAGGCTTTATGAATTATACGATGTAATTGAACAGCACAACTATCGTTATTACGTTCTTGACGACCCGACAATCGATGATTACGAATATGACGGGCTGATGCGCGAGGTTAAGTCGCTCGAAGCGCAGTATCCCGACCTTGTTACGCCGCTTTCGCCGACAATGCGCGTAGGCGGTTACGCGCTTACCACCTTTGAAAAGGTGCGGCATACGGTTCAGATGGGTTCGCTTCAGGACGTGTTCAGCGAGGAGGAGTTGTTCTCCTTTGACAGCCGCGTTCGGCAGGAAGTATCGCCGCTTTATACGGTTGAACCGAAGATCGACGGGCTTTCCGTATCGCTTGAATACCGCGATGGTGTATTTGTGCGCGGTTCAACACGCGGTGACGGATTTGTCGGTGAGGAAATTACCGAAAATCTGCGCACTATCCGTACAATCCCGCTTCGGCTGACCGAAAAGCTGCCGTTTCTGGAGGTGCGCGGCGAGGTATATATGCCGCGTGAAAGCTTTGCCGCACTTGTTGCGCGGCAGGAGGAAAACGGTGAGCAGCCCGCAAAAAATCCGCGAAATGCCGCCGCAGGCTCGCTTCGCCAGAAGGACAGCGCGGTTACCGCAAAGCGTTCTCTTGATATTTTTATTTTCAATATCCAGCAGATTGAGGGTAAGGAACTTTCCTCCCATCATGAATCGCTTGAATATCTGAAAAAACTCGGCTTTAAGGTCGTGCGCGACGATACTTATGATAATATCGAAGCTGCAATCGAGCGTATACGTGAAATAGGCGAGGAGAAAAAGAGCTATACTTACGACACGGACGGCGCAGTTATAAAGGTTGATGATTTTTCGCAGCGTGATATTCTTGGTTCGACCGCAAAGGTTCCGAAATGGGCGGTCGCGTTCAAGTATCCGCCTGAGGAAAAGGAAACGGTGCTTAACGAGATTGAGGTAAATGTCGGACGAACAGGCGCGCTTACACCAGTTGCGGTTTTCGACCCTGTTCAGCTTGCGGGAACAACAGTTTCCCGTGCTTCTCTGCATAATCAGGATATTATAGCGCAGCTGGACGTCAGAATCGGCGACCGTATCGTTGTACGCAAGGCGGGTGAAATTATTCCCGAAGTTGTGCGGGTAGCGGAGCATTCCGAAAACAGCGTTCCTTACCGGCTTCCCGAAACCTGTCCGGTCTGCGGACACCGCGCGGAGAAAAGCGGCGATGAAGTCGCGATACGCTGCATAAATCCGAATTGCCCCGCTCAGCTTCTGCGAAGCATCACCCATTTCGCTTCCCGCGAGGCTATGAACATTGACGGACTCGGCGAGGCGATAGTAAAGCAGCTTGTTGACAGCGGACTTATAACCTCGGCAGCGGATTTGTACACCCTTACAGCAGAGCAGCTTATGACCCTTCCGAATTTCAAGGAGAGATCCGTTTCAAATATATTGACGGCGATTGAAAATTCAAAGAAAAACGAGCCTGACAGGTTAATTTTTGCACTTGGTATTCGAGGAATAGGCGGACGTTCCGCGGCGCTGCTTTGTAAGCGTTTCGGTTCGGTGGAAGCGGTGATGAATGCTTCTGCTGAGGAGATAACCGCGATCGACAGCTTCGGTGACGTTCTGGCGGAAAACATAGTAACCGCTTTCCGTGACGAGGATATGCGCGGACTTGTTGAAAGGTTTAAGGAATACGGCTTGAATATGACATATCACGATACAGCTGTAAGCGACATTTTCGCGGGCAAAACGTTTGTTATAACAGGAACGCTCCCGTCAATGAAGCGTGAGGAAGCAAAGCAGCTGATTGAAAGTATGGGTGGAAAGTGTTCAGGCTCGGTTTCCAAAAAAACAGATTACGTCGTCGCGGGAGAAGCGGCGGGAAGTAAGCTTACTAAAGCGAACGAGCTTGGAATTACGGTTATTTCCGAGGAACAGCTTGTTGAAATGACTAATGGGAGTTAAAAATGAAAAAGCTTATAATTTTATTTTTGTCATTGTGCGTAGTCGGAGGAGTCTGTGCATATATGCTGACTAATCATTCAGATCTTCAAAGCTACCTTCCGCAGACAACCGAAGAGAATGTAAAGGAAGAAAAAACGGACGAGCCGATAAGCGTCACTTTTTCAAAAAAAGACGCTTTCTACGATACGGATATTCAGGTCGAGCTGAAATGCAATGACGAGGACGCGGTTATTTATTACACGACTGACGGAAACGACCCGACGGCTGATTCAAAGGAATATACTGACCCGATTTCCGTCCAGGCGCGCAATAAGGTTACCGCAACCACGATAAAGGCAGTTGCTGTTGCGGACGGTGAAACTTCGGAGATATTCCTTAAAAGCTATATAACAGGTAAGGACGTGTTCAGCCGTTTCGATAAGAACACGCTTGTTTTCGTGCTTTCTACCGATGAGTATAACCTGTACGATTACTATTACGGTGTTGCGACCGAAGGGTATATGCGCGACGAGTATCTCAATTCCGACGAGTATGACGGCGGTGAAATTAACTATAATGCCCCCGCGAACTGGTTTATCCATGGACGTGAAAGCGAACGGGATATGTATGTAGAGGCGTACACGGCAAGCGGTGAGCAGCTTATTTCACAGGCGGCGGGCGGGCGCGTTGTCGGCGGCGTTTCGCGCGCGGTTGATCAGAAATCTTGGCGGCTTATCGCGCGTAATATGTACAGCGAGGGAAACGGTAAGTTCAAATATCCTTTCTTTACAGGCGCGGTTGACGCTTATGGGAACCTTATGACGCGTTACGACCGCATAACCCTGCGCAATAACGCGAACGACCGTGAATTTGCAGCGGTTCGTGACGAACTTTCAATGACTCTTGCACAGCAGGCAGGTTTTCCCGATACGCAGCAGGTGCGCGCGGCAGCAGTGTTCTTAAACAGTGAGTACTACGGCTTTTCGTGGCTCCACGAGGCTTATTGCAATGATTATCTTGAAGCGACCTACGGCGGAAATAAGGAGAATTTCAGAATAGTCGGTTCAAAGGAAAAAGAAGTCGAGGGCGATGATGAGCAGAGCGTTTCCGACTGGAACAGTGTTCTTGAGCTTGCACGCGGCGGCTTGACGGACGACAGCAGCTTCAATCAATTCTGTGAACTTGTCGAGCTGGAAAATCTAATGCAGTATTACGCTATCCAGATTTATATTGACAACAAGGACTGGCCGGGAAATAATTTCAAGGCTTGGCGGTATTATCCTGCCGATGGCGAGGAGATAACGAGCGGATATCTTGACGGAAAATGGCGTTTTCTGCTTTTTGACGCGGAATATGCATGGGGATTGTACGGTAACGGCTATCGTGACGACACCCTTGCGAACGTCCTTTCGGGAGATCATATGCAAGGTTCGTCGGACATTCTGGGTGCGCTTCTTGAGCGTGAGGATATGCAGGAAAAATTCGCGAACACGGTCTGCGACCTGTACAGCGGCGCGTTTTCCGCGGAAAATGCTGTAAATGTTCTTGAACAGCTGATTGCTGAGAGCGATACGGAATGTATGTACGCGCTTGAAAACGGGTATACGTCAACGTGGGCTAACGTGGGCTCCTTTGCCGACAGTCGTCAGCAGATACGCGATTTTGCTGAAAAGCGTCCGTTGGTGATGAAAAAAAGCATTATCAATAATTTTGAGTATGACAATGAGCTTTACACGGTAACTCTTCGTAATCCGACAGGCGCTGAAAGCCGACTGAGCACACAGGTTATTTCTTCTTCGGGAACGCTCACGGGCGAGTATTTTACCGCCTGCTCGGTTGAGCTTGCGGCAAGCGCTTACGAGGGTTACGAGTTCGATCATTGGGAAATAAACGGGCAGACCTACACGCAGCAAAGGGTAATGCTTGACAGCAGCCTTGCGGACGAGAACGGTAATATTTCAGCAGTGCTGTTTGTGAAAAGAACTGCGCGTACAGGCGTTTATGTAAGCGAAGTGTTCACGGCGGGCGAGGGAGATTGGATCGAGCTTTACAACCCGTCAGATGAAGCGGAAACGATAAAGAAGTTCTTTCTTTCAGACGACGATGAGGATATGCAGAAGTGGGAAATTCCCGAAACGACCATTCCCGCACACTCGACCTTTACGATCGCCTGCAAAAATAACGGGCAGGAAAGTGCGCTGAAAAAATACCGTGCGAATTTCAGCCTTAAAACGGGCGAAACGCTTTTCCTCACAGATGAAAGCGGCAATATCCTTTCGCGGGTAAGTATTGTTGATATGGAGGAAACGCAGTCGCTTACCCGAAATGCGCGGGGTAGCTATTCGATTTCCGTTGTTACGCCCGATTTTCACGATGAAAAATAAAATGTATCCCGGTGCAACTTTTCGCTTTGCTGATATGTATTAAAAGTAAAAAGAAAATGAAAGAGAGGGCACTTTTATGAACATTAAGGCGAAAAGAACGATATGTCTGGCTTGCTGTACGGCGGTTGTTCTCGGCGGCTGCCGCGGCGTTTCCGATTCATCTGCACTAACCGGGCAGTCGGAAGCTGAAACAAGAAAGACGACCGCTGCCGGAACGACGCTTGCTTCGGAATCAACATCTGCAATTGGCGCTATTGTTGACTTAGACAGTAAAATTATAAGTCTTGCGTATATGTACAATAAAAAAAGGCTGCGATTACGACAAGGAGTATTATTGCAAGGACGGTTCGAGGTTTATTCGTCCGTGCAATTATACATATGACGAAAACGAGGGCGCATTGGTTCGCATAATTAACCCGAACGGCATACTTGCCCGCCCCGGATTTCTATACGTCAATGAGAAAGACGTCCCCGATGGATATTACGATGATTACGCCTTTGTGTATAAACAGCTCGATTACTCTAATCCCTATAATTTTTATATTGTCCCGCAGAAGATTGATTGTACGGAAGCTGATATAACCGCAGGTCTACAGCGGGAACTGGTCGAACCGACGGTTGTAGAAGCGTACTGCAGCAGCGAAGAGGTAATTGTCGTAAACGCCTTTCTGAACAGGCAGGACGGCGACCTTCATTTTTACATTGACCCTGCGTACACAATGGGGCTGCCTTGTATAAACGGAAATATTCAGCCGCTTATCAATTGTTCGATAAATGGTGTTGACGTTGTTATGAGCACGCTGGAATTTACCGAAAACGCAGTTTCGGAGGAAGTGGCAAGGCCGCTGAAAGATGTCGGCGAGGAGTATGTCTACGCACGTCTGATGCTTGGAATGATGAGCGTACATGAGAACGTTCCGAATGAAACGTCCGTCATTACCGCTGAAATAATTGAACAGGACGGTGCGGCTGCGCTTGATAAAGTGTATCTTGATTGGGAAAACGCCGTGGAAAAAGCCAATGAGCGGGAAGAACTGTATAACGTGTTGATCGAAACGATTGACGAATGGAATGATCCGGCGCTTATTGGAATTAACATAATCGATTTGGATAACAACGGAACTCCCGAAGCACTTTTCTCATATCAATATTCTTTTGCAGATACGTATGATACCGGCTTCGATATTACCACAAAGGTGAACGTGTTCAAGGACGGAGAATTGAAACAAATCGGCGAGCTGAACACCTATCGCGATTATCACAATTCACTCCCTGAAATAAAATCACGTATGCTTGAGGACGGAACGGTCGAGTGGCTTTACAATTCCTCGGTGAATTATGAAACGGGAGAACGTCAGAATGTGATGTACACAATTAAGCTTGTGGACGGGAAAATGGTTCTTACCGAGATTTTCCGCGTGTCAAACGAGTGTATTGAAGCGGCGGAGGACGACAAAACCGAAAAATACGAGATTTACTATATGGGCGAAAAATTTCAGGCGGGAACGCCGCTTTTTGAGGAAGTTTTCGCGGCTTATAAGAATATCTACGGCTTTGAATACTCCCCGTCAATGGCATACTCACTCGGCTATCACAACTACGGCAACGTATCTGCACTCGGCGATTTAGCGCGGGATTATTATTCCGATCAGTTTGACGGCGATTGCTATTCGCTTGTCGGCGAGATGTTCTATTACGATGGCTTTGTATTTGAGCTGTACCCGATGGTAACGGACAGAATGTTAAAATATGAGATCGCGGCTCAGGTTGACGCGGCGTACGGCGGCGCATATAACCCTGCGCTTATCGAAAGTTCTGTTGAGTATGCGGGTGTTATGTGCGGTATGAAGCCGATTATATATCTTTATCCGGAGGAGCGGACAGATGTTTCGGTTGACGTCAGCTTTACAGACGGCGGCGGTTTTACCTGTACCTATCCCGAATACGGCGACGGCTGGAATGTCACAGCAATGCCTGACGGAACGTTTTACGATGAGAATGGGAACGAGTATTACTGTCTGTACTGGGAGGGTGAGTATGCGCGAAGCTTGACAGAAGCGGGGGCTGGTGTGTTTCGGGCGAGGAATCCGCAGAGTTCCTGCTCGAAATCGGTCTTACCGCGCGTGAAGCCAATGAGTTTATAATATACTGGCTGCCACAGCTTCAAAAGAACCCGTATAATATAATCCCATTCCACACGGACGATTATGCGGGGCTTGTTCCGCTTACTGTAACGCCCGTTCCCGACAGCGTGATAAGAGTGTTTATGACATTTGAGGCGAGCGACGATGTAGTTGAAATCCCGCCGCAGACCTTACCGCATTATGAGCGTAACGGCTTTACAGTTGTCGAGTGGGGCGGGGGAGAGATAGAAAAATAGAAAATGAAAAGGAGTTCAGCACAGGCTGAGCTCCTCAGCCTGTCGAAAAAGTCACCCAAAAGGGTGGCCTTTTTTCGTGAAATGTGGTATAATGTAATAGGGTGATAAAATGATAGAAAAGGAAAGAAAATCAAGAGACCAGGCAGAAATTGTCTGCATAGAAATGCTGGTTCCAAAAGACCATTTGCTGCGAAAAATCGACGCTGCTGTTGATTTTAACAAGATATACGACTTTGTTGAGGAACTTTACTGCCCAGACAACGGCAGACCAAGCATAGATCCTGTTGTGCTGTTCAAAATGACTTTGATACAGCATATTTTTGGCATACCCTCTCTTCGCAAAACCGCTGAAGAAGCTCGCGCGAATATGTATTACCGCTGGTTTCTCGGTTATCTTATCAACGAAGAAACTCCTCATTTTTCCACCCTCAGCTACAATTTTAAACAAAGATACACCCCTGAAATTGTTGAAAAGATTTTCGATTGGATTTTGAACGAAATCAACAACGCGGGCTATCTTTCCCCCGAAACAGTATTTGTTGACGGGACGCATATCAAGGCTAACGCAAACATCAAAAAAGTTGTTAAAAAAGAAATACCGAAAGCCGCAAAAATCTATGAAGAACAGCTTCTGAACGAGATAAACGAGGACAGAGAAGAAAATGGCAAAAAGCCTTTTAATGCCCCGAAATCACCCGAAACGAAAATTGTAAACGAATCGACAACCGACCCCGAAAGCGGCGTTTTCCACAAGGGCGAGCATAAAAAATGCCTTGCTTATGCGGCTCAAACGGCTTGTGACGAACACGGTTATATTGTTGATGTAACAGTTAACCCCGGAAATGTACACGACAGCGTGGCGTTCGATGGACTTTACGACCGACTGACCGAAAAACACCCCGAGATAAAAAATGTGGTTATGGACGCAGGCTACAAAACGCCTTGGATATGTAAAGGCATCACCGCACAATTAACGGCTCGTGCACTGGGGGCGACACTCGCCTTTGCCGCACGCTTGCTTGCATATTTTCCGCCATCTTGCACAAAGACTCCTTGAAATACATACAGTATTCCTGCGTCGCCTTTGTACAAGCTGACGAAAAATCTGACCGCGCAATCGTACGACAATAATTGTGCGGTGAAGCCTAAAAAGTTTTTGATGACGATAGAATAGCTGTTTTGCCGTACAAACGACCTATGGGAAAAGACGGCTTTTTCAGACCGTATTCTTACATATTTGACGAATATTATGATTGCGTGCTTTGTCCTGAGAACAAAGTTTTAAACTATTCAACAACCAACAGAGATGGTTACAGAGAATTTAAAAGCAAAGGCTACAAATGTGAAAAATGTCCTTCAATTGGACTCTGCACCGAAAGCTCAAAACACGAAAAGCTTGTAACAAAGCATATATGGGGAAATTACATTGAACGCGCGGAGGACGTAAGGCACACTCCAGAATACAA
>CAZAXM010000046.1:0-14180 GCA_964489095.1 uncultured Ruminiclostridium sp.
GAGCTTATCCGCACGAAAATGGCTGCTATGGAGCCGTCCGAGGAGGTCGAGGGTAACTGATGGATTTACAGGGCTTCAGGCGGGAGCTTGAGTCGTTCGACTCCTACCGATACATGGGTAAAATCGAGAAAATTGTCGGAATGACTATCGAGGCGAGTGGACCGGAATGCAATATAGGCGACGTTTGCCGTATTTACTCAAAGGATATGAACAGTTTCATCTATGCGGAGGTTGTCGGGTTTCAGTCGGACAAGGTTCTGCTGATGCCGTACACCGACATAGAGGGCGTAGGTCCGGGAAGTATTGTTGATAACACGGGTGCGAAGCTTATGGTTAAAACGGGCGATGCGCTTATCGGGCGAATTATTGACGCAATAGGTACGCCGATTGACGGCGGCGGTGATATCAATTACACGGACAGCATCTCCATTTCGGGAAATCCCGTAAACCCGCTAACACGACCAAAAATTGCCGAGCCTATCGAACTTGGCGTAAAGGCGATAGACGGTATGCTTACCCTCGGAAAGGGGCAGCGTATCGGTATTTTTGCGGGTTCTGGCGTTGGTAAAAGTACGCTTATGGGTATGATCGCGCGAAAGGTCAAGGCTGACATAAACGTTATAGCGCTTGTCGGTGAGCGAGGCAGAGAGGTTCGTGAGTTTATCGAGAACGACCTTGGCGAAGAGGGTATGGCGCGCTCGGTTGTGGTGGTTGCAACTTCCGACCAGCCTGCGATGATGCGCGCTAAATGTCCCATGACAGCAACTGCTATTGCCGAATATTTTATGAGTCAGGGCAAGGACGTTTTGCTTATGATGGACAATCTCACGCGTTTTGCGATGGCGAACCGTGAGGTTGGTCTTTCGACAGGCGAGCCGCCGATTGCGCGCGGTTATACGCCGTCTATTTATTCCGCGCTTCCTAAGCTTCTGGAGCGTGCGGGGTGTTTTGAAAAAGGAAGTATTACGGGAATTTACGCGGTTCTGGTTGAGGGCGACGACACTAACGAGCCGATCGCGGATACAGTCCGCGGTATTATTGACGGACACATAATTCTGTCACGAAAAATTGCCGCGCAGAATCATTATCCTGCGATTGACATTCTTCCGAGTGTTTCACGACTTATGACAACGATATGTGACAAGGAGCACTGCGACGCGGCGGGTAAGCTGCGAAATCTTCTTGCGCTTTATAACACGAATGCCGACCTTATCTCAATTGGTGCGTATAAGGCGGGAACGAACCCGAAGCTTGACGAGGCGATAAATAAAATTGATAAGATAAACGACTTTTTAACGCAGGGCACGCACGAAAGCTTTTCGCTTGAAGAAACGATAGAGCTGCTTAAAAAGGCGGTATATTGAGGAATGATATTTGAAAAAGTTTGTTTTTACACTAGAACGGCTTAAACAGTATCGAGAGCAGGTTCTTGAAACGGAAAAGGGTACTCTTGCGGATCTACGTGGACAGCTTAGTCGCTTACAGGCGGAAGTTGAAAAAATTCTCGAAGAACTTGCGCGCCTCAATCGTGAACTTGTCGCGTTATATGAAAAGGGAACTACTCCGCTTGATATTTCAATTCACAAGCGTTTCATTTCGTCCAAGCAGCAGGAGCTGCACCTAAAGCGGCACCAGATTTTGATGAAAGAGCGCGAGATCGAGCGACAGCTAGAGGTTGTAGTTGACGCGACAAAAGAGGTGTCGAAGCTCGAAAAGCTGGAGGAGCAGCAGATCGAGGAGTACAAGGCGGCTGAACAAAAGGAAAACGAGGCTTTTATCGAGGAATTCGTTTCAAATTCGGACTGGCGAAAGGCACACGGGGAAGAGAAGAAGTTGAGTGACTGAAAAACTGCCTATTGCAGCGACTGCTGCAACAGGCAGTTTTGATTTGCGGTGAGTTTTGGGAGGACAGCAGCGCGGCGAAGCCGCGCTGCGCCATTCGTTTCGCGCAGCGAAACGAATGGCGCCCGACCTTTCCGCTTAATCGAGGGTGACAAAGGAGAGGCGTCGATTTAGGAACATGAGGGGCGCAGCGTCAGCTAAAGTGCGAAATCATTCAAAGAAAGTAAAAGCTGCGGCGACCGCCGACGGGTGGTTTAAGGCAGCACCGAACGCGCTCTTTGTGCGGTGCTGCCTTAATATCTTCCCCGCAGGCGGTCGCTTAATAACGCGGGAAACGGCAAATCGGGATAGCACAGACCTGTAAGCGTTTTCGGCATGCAGACGTCTTCAATTTAAATGCAACTTCGTCGGAGGGTTTGAGAAACCCTCACGCCGCAGTTGCAGGCAGCCACAGCTTGGTACCCATCGCTTCGCTCAGGGCACGCCGCTGCGGCTGCTGAGAATTACTGCTGCTTTTCGCGTTGCCGTAATCGGCAAGCATCGGTTCCAGAGGCAAATCCTCCGTGAGGGGTAATGCTGAGGCATCACCCCTCCGTCGGATTAGCCCGCGGCTTTTAAAAGCTTTGGCTAAAAGAATTGCCTCGATAAACGCCGCGCCCGCAAACTTTTGCAAAAAAAAGAAACTGTTGCAGCATGCACTGCAACAGCCTCTTATTTGTATTACATTAACTTAGCCCTTTGCGTAGTAATCAACAAGACCGAGTAAATCCTCGTACTTCTTCTTGCTGTTTTCAACAGCAATGTCGAAGAGCTTGTTAGCTCTGTCGGGGTTAGCACGCATGAGGGAGTTGTAACGAACTTCTCTCATCATGAATTCCTTGTAGTCGCCGGTCGGAGCCTTGCTGTCGAGTGTAAAGGGATTTGTTCCCTCGGGAGCAGCAGGATTGAAGCGGAAGAGGTGCCAGTAGCCTGCGAGAACTGCTTCCTTTTCAACCTTCTGCGCAATCGTCAGACCACCCTTGATACCGTGGTTGATACAAGGAGCGTAAGCGATTATGAGCGAAGGTCCGTCGTAAGCTTCAGCCTCGGAAATTGCCTTTAAGCACTGGTTCATATCCGCGCCCATGGAAATCTGAGCAACGTAAACGTAGCCGTACTTCATAGCGATTCCAGCGAGATCCTTCTTCTTAACATTCTTACCGCCTGCCGCGAACTGTGCAACAGCACCGATGTTGGTAGCCTTGGAAGCCTGTCCGCCTGTGTTGGAGTAAACTTCTGTGTCAAATACGAAAATGTTTACGTTCTTTCCGCTTGCGAGAACGTGGTCAACACCGCCGTAACCAATGTCGTATGCCCAACCGTCGCCGCCGAATATCCAGTTGGACTTCTTGGAGAGGTAATTCTTGAGCTTGAGAACCTCAGCCTTTTCAGGTGTAGCGCAATCGCAGGCTTCAAGTGCCTTAACAAGAGCTTCGGTAGCAGCAAGGTTAGCCTTACCGTCGTTAGCAGTTTCAAAGTACTTAGCAATAAGTTCCTTCATTTCAGGCTTTTCAGCAACAGCGTCGAGAGCTTTCAGCTTTTCCTGCGCTCTGCCGCGGAGAGTATCCTGTGCAAGGAACATACCAAGACCAAATTCAGCATTGTCCTCAAAGAGGGAGTTGCCCCAAGCAGGACCTCTGCCGGACTTGTTTACGGTATAAGGTGTAGAAGGTGCGGAACCACCCCAGATGGACGAGCAGCCTGTTGCGTTAGCAATGTACATTCTGTCGCCGAAGAGCTGGGTAATAAGCTTTGCGTAAGGTGTTTCACCACAACCTGCACACGCGCCGGAGAATTCGAGGAGCGGCTGGTTGAACTGAGCGCCCTTAACAGTAGTGGGCTTGAACTTTTCGTGAACCTCAGGCTTGTCAGAGAGGGTCATATCGTAGTCGAACATAGGCTGTTCACCCATCTGAGAATCAAGGCTCTTCATTTCGATAGCCTTGTTCTTAGCAGGACAAACGTTTACGCAGACGCCACAGCCTGTACAGTCAAGAACAGAGATACCCATTGCGAACTTGTAGCCGGGCATACCTGTGCAGTCCTTCATCTTCATACCTGCGGGTGCAGCAGCTGCTTCCTGCTCGTTCAGAACGAACGGACGGATAACGGCATGAGGACATACCATCGAGCACTGGTTACACTGAATGCAGTTTTCGGGAAGCCATTCGGGAACGTCAACCGCAATGCCGCGCTTTTCGTAAGCAGCAGAACCCTGCGGGAATGTACCGTCAGCCATACCAACAAAGGTGGAAACGGGGAGCTTGTCGCCGCGCTGTGCATTTACAGGAATCTGAATGTTGTTTACGAAATCAACGAGTTCCTTTCTGTCGCCCGTAGCAACGTGCTTGGGAAGCTCGCCTTCTGCGTTAGCCCAAGAAGCAGGAACGTCAACCTTGATAACCTCACCTGCGCCCTTTTCAATTGCAGCGTAGTTCATGTTTACAATGTCGTCGCCCTTCTTAGCGAATGACTTGTAAGCAGCCTGCTTCATGTATTCAATAGCGTCAGCTGCGGGGATAATATTTGCAATGGAGAAGAATGCGGACTGGAGAACCGTGTTGGTCTTGTTGCCCAGACCGATTTCCTTTGCAACCTTGATTGCGTTGATGATATAGAAATTGATGTTGTTCTTTGCAATGTATGCCTTTACAGGTGCGGGGAGCTTTTCTTCAAGCTCGTCAACTGTCCACTGGCAGTTAAGCAGGAACGAGCCGCCCGGAACAACGTCCTCAACCATATCGTACTTGTCGATGTAGGAGGGGTTGTGGCACGCTACAAAGTTAGCCTTGTTTACGAAGTAAGTTGACTTGATAGGCGATTTACCGAAACGAAGGTGAGAAATAGTAACACCGCCCGACTTCTTTGAGTCATAAGCGAAGTAAGCCTGTGCGTACATGTCGGTATGGTCGCCGATAATCTTGATGGAGTTCTTGTTTGCGCCAACAGTACCGTCAGAGCCAAGACCCCAGAACTTACAGCAGGTTGTACCTTCGGGAGTTGTGTTGGGGTTCTCGCCGATGGGGAGAGAAAGTCCTGTAACGTCGTCCTCGATACCGATTGTGAAGCGGGGCTTTTCGGTGTTGTTGTAAACAGCGATAATCTGAGCGGGGTTGCAGTCCTTAGAACCAAGACCGTAACGACCGGAGAATACGGGAACATCAGTGAACTTGCCAGCCTGCTTAAGAGCAGCAACAACGTCAAGATAAAGAGGTTCGCCGAGCGCGCCGGGTTCCTTTGTTCTGTCAAGAACGGTGATCTGCTTAGCGGTAGCAGGAATAGCGTCAACGAAAGCACTTACAGAGAAAGGTCTGTAAAGTCTTACTTTAACAAGACCAACCTTCTTGCCCTGCTTGAGCATATAGTCGATAGTTTCTTCGATTGTATCGTTTACGGAGCCCATTGCAACGATAACGTGTTCCGCGTCGGGAGCACCATAGTAGTTGAAGAGCTTATAGTCAGTACCGATTTCAGCGTTTACCTTGTTCATATACTCGGTAACGATTTCGGGAAGAGCGTTATAGTAGCTGTTGGAAGCTTCTCTTGCCTGGAAGAAGATATCAGGGTTCTGAGCAGTTCCGTGAAGAACAGGCTTTTCAGGATTGAGCGCACGTTCACGGCAAGCCGCGATAGCGTCCATATCAGCCATCTTAGCGAGTGTATCATAATCCCAGACTTCGATCTTCTGGATTTCGTGAGAAGTTCTGAAGCCATCGAAGAAGTGGAGGAAAGGAACTCTGCCCTTAAAGGTAGAAAGGTGAGCAACTGCACCTAAGTCCATAACCTCCTGAGGGTTGGTGGAGCAGAGCATAGCGTAGCCTGTCT
Organism: uncultured Ruminiclostridium sp.; assembly: GCA_964489095.1. Taxonomy (GTDB): domain Bacteria; phylum Bacillota; class Clostridia; order Oscillospirales; family Ruminococcaceae; genus Ruminiclostridium_E. Next base: position 5,707 of record CAZAXM010000046.1, read on the forward strand.
GACGGCAAGCATATATATCGCTGTGGTCGCCGAAGATAGAGAGTGCGTGCGAAGCAAGGGCACGAGCAGAAACGTGAATAACGCTCGGAAGAAGCTCGCCTGCGATCTTATACATATTCGGGATCATTAAAAGAAGACCCTGAGAAGCGGTATAGGTAGTGGTTAATGCGCCTGCTGCGAGGGAGCCGTGTACTGCGCCCGCTGCGCCGCCCTCGGACTGCATTTCAACAACCTGAACTTCCTGTCCGAAGATATTCTTTCTTCCTGCGGTTGCCCAGGAGTCGGTTACTTCCGCCATAACGGAAGAGGGGGTAATGGGGTAAATAGCAGCTACTTCGGTAAATGCGTATGAAACGTGACCGGCAGCGTTATTACCATCCATTGTAAGTTTTTTTCTTGCCATTGGAATCGTCCTCCTTTAGTTTCTGCATATGGTATATGCATTTATCTTATGATACCACATTTTGCGGATTTTGTAAACAGGTAAAACGAAAAATTTTGAAAAAAATTTTCTTTTTTAGTGAAAAATGAATAATGGTTTGCCTTTGTCATTCGGTAAAAGACCTTATCTCACGTTCTGTGGCTTCAACCTCGGAAAGAAGCTCGGATGCGGACATTCGCCTTGCGCCTGCACCTAAAATAATAAGCTGTTCAAGGCGGTCGGAGGTAGCGACTCTTACGCGGTGTTTCTTTCCGAGAGTGCGCGTAGCCTTTTCGATGTACATATCCGCCGTTTCGGCCTCCTTGGTGTAGACAACGGTGATACCGCCGACCTGCTCGATCTCGCCGCGGTTGCCCTTGACTTTATAAGCGTCGAAAACGACGATCACCTCGCAGCGGCGGAAGCCCTGATAATTGCACATAATGTTCACAAGTTCGCTTCGCGCAAGGTCAAGGCTCTCTCTCGCCGTTTTATTCAGCTTTTCCCACGCAAAAATAATGTTATAACCGTCAACAAGCAGGTATTCCGGACCGTCCGGCAGTTTCGCTGCCGTATAGGGTTTTGCTGCCCGCTCGGAAGGCACGCGCCGCATAGCCGTGCGCTCGTCCCGCTTTATTTTTCCGTAGGTTCGCTCGAAGATCTCCGTAAGCTCCTTGTCGGTAGCCGCCCGCTCCTTAAATTCGTTGTTGATCCTTTCTTTTTGATTACGGACAGCCTGCGGCGTTTCCCCGCAGTCATCGTTTTCTGCGCCGATGTGCATATAATCGGGCGCTTCGTTCCATTTTACCGCATAGCCCGCGCCGTGTGAGCAGAAAATCGAGTCGGCAGGATTATCGAGGTCACTGTCCGCGTCGTAACCGGTTTTCTCAATTACATCATCAGCGTTGCGGCACGGACGATACCCGTCGGGGAAACAGGAAAGGCGTCCTTTTCCGCGCGTGTACGCCGTAATTTCGCTCTGGTAGCCGCGCAGCTCGGCAGCGGGCGCAAAGCCCTCCAGTGTAAGCTCGTCCGAACCTGTCGGCTGACCGAACTGCGCTCCCATTCGCTGTAAATCCGTCATTGCCCGCCCGATATTTTCGCCCGGCAGCCGCAGCGAAAAGCTGTACCAAGGCTCTAAAAGCACATTTTCCGCGCTGCGAAGTCCCTGACGAACCGCGCGGCAGGCAGCCTGCCGGAAATCGCCGCCCTCGGTATGCTTTAAATGCGCGCGTCCGGCGACAAGCGTTATTTTGACATCGGTAAGCGGCGAACCGGTCAGCACACCGATATGAGTTTTCGCCGCAAGATTTGAAAGGATAATCCTTTGCCAGTTGCGGTCAAGCCTGTCCTCACGGCACTCGCTCGCATAGCGGATGCCGCTTCCCCGTTCGGCGGGTTCGATAAGTAAATGCACCTCGGCGTAGTGTTTAAGCGGCTCGTAGTGCCCGCAGCCGATAACGGGCGCGGCAATTGTTTCACGATACGCAATGCTGCCCTCACCGAAGCCTACCTCGAACCCGAAGCGCTCTTTTATCACGCTTTTCAGCACTTCAAGCTGAATTTCGCCCATTAGCTGAACGTGGATCTCGCCCAGCTGGTCGTTACGCACAACGCGAAGCTGCGGGTCCTCCTCCTCCAGTCGGCGCAGTACCGAAAGCGCGGTAAAATCGTCGATTTCGGGCGGCAGTTCAACGCGATAGGAAAAAAGCGGCTCAAGCATCGGAAGCGGCGCGTCGGCAGCCATACCAAGTCCTTGTCCCGCATAGGTTTTCGTAAGTCCTGTGACCGCGCAGACAGTTCCCGCCGCTGCTTCGTCCGCGGTGCGGAATTTTGCGCCCGAATATATTCTGATATTGTTCACCTTTTCCTCGCCGATAAGCGACTTGACCTTAAGACTGCCACCCGTTATTTTCAGGTGGGTGAGGCGGTTTCCCTGTGCGTCCTCGGTGATTTTGAACACGCGCGCCGAGAAGCTGTCATCATAGTCCGGCTCGTCTGTACAGCAGAGAAAAAGGCTGAGCAGCTCGCGCGTTCCGATAAGTTTTAACGCTGAACCGAAAAGGCAGGGGAATATTTTTCGCCGCCTTATCGCTTTCTTGACATTTGAAGCCGAAACTGCGCCGGTTTCAAGGTATTCGGTCATTAAGCTTTCATCGCAAAGCGCGGCTGCTTCGCCGTTTTCGCCGCCGAGTGTGTCGTCCGCAAAGCCGCTGAAATCTACGCAGTTTTCGTTCAGTCTGAGTTTCAGCTCCGAAATCAGCTCGCCGCGTTCTTTACCTGCAAGGTCGGTTTTATTGACAAAGATAAAAACGGGGACGCGGTAGCTTTTCAGCAGGTGCCATAGGGTCTGGGTGTGGCTTTGAACGCCGTCGGTCGCGTTTATGAGCAGCACTGCGTAGTCGAGCGTTTGCAGAACACGCTCTGTTTCGGCGGAGAAGTCAACGTGACCGGGCGTGTCCAGAAGAGTTATTTCACACTCTTCCGTGTGGAGTACAGCCTGCTTTGAGTATATGGTTATCCCGCGGCTTTTTTCAAGTGCGAAGGTGTCGAGAAATGAATCACCCTTATCGACACGACCGAGTGAACGGATATCGCCAGAATGGTATAATAATGCCTCGGTAAGCGTTGTTTTTCCTGCGTCAACGTGCGCTAATATTCCTGCGGTAATATGTTTCAAATCGGTTCTCCTTGTATTTTACTTGTTACTATTATAAACCTTAACAGACTTGTTGTCAATTACGAAAAAATATTTTAAAAAGCACTTGAAAACGTTTTCAAGATATGTTATACTGAATAAAACGGAATTAAATGGGAGTTGTGCCGACGGCATTTGGGGCTGTTGTTCCGTGCCTTAAAAGGCTTGATCGGAAACTTTTATGTATGCTTCGCGCTTTTTAAAACAAGCGTGTTGACAGATCCGTTTCAGAGCATTTTGAATCCCTTTGGCAGCAGCTCAGGGCATTGTACTAAATCTTTCTTTAAAAATTAAAATTTTATATAAAGGACGGTATTTTTATGGAAATGAAAAAAATTCACATGGGACCCGCTAAGTGCGCGGTAGACCTCGGCGACGGAAGCGAACGCGGCGAATATGTAAATCAGGACTATATTCTCCACAAACTCGGCAGACCGCACCGCAGCGTCAGCCTTATGTATTGCTACTATCCTCTTGATAAGGAATGGCCGGGACGTATTTCTGAGGTTATGAAGGACGCAAACGTTTCCTTCCAGTGGGACTATCCCTACGACGATTATTTTACCTACAAAGGCGGGCTTAACGGAACAACGGACGATGAGCCGTTTACCTGTATGCGTGACGTAAGGCGGCATGGACAGGACGTAACGCTTACGCTTACGATTGACCCGAACGTTTCGGACGATCATCTTATTGCCATTGCGAAAGATCTGCGCCCGTTCGGCAGGCTGCTCTTAAGAATAAACCACGAGGCGACGGGAAACTGGTTCTCGTTCACAAAGCGCACGACATATCAGGGGGTTGCGGATTTTTATGTACGCTTCCACAAGATTATCAAGGAGTACGCGCCTAATGTTCAGACGATTCTGTGTATAGGCGGCGTTGAAAATCCCGAAAAAGGCGAGATCGAGATGGAGAAGGAGTTCTCCGAGGCTGTACGCGCGACTGATATCTGGTCGGTTGACAAGTATATGTCGCTTCATTGGGGCTGGCCTTTTGACGTAGCGGAAGTTGGCGGAAACTCGTTCAGCCGCAGCAGCGTTTGCGACACATATGAAAAGACAAAGCTCAGCTACGAGCGTTTCAAGTACATTAACGGCGGCGTTTCAAAGCCGATGGTAATGTCTGAATTCAACGCTGACGGTGACGTTACGGGTGCTTATGACCAGGCTGAAATGGTTAAGCTTTTCTGTGACATTCTTGACGAGGACGACGCGGATTGGTTCAGCGCGTTCACGTTCTATCAGTTCCGTGACCGCGGCAGACTCGGACTTGAAATTGAAGATCCGAACAACAAGGACGTAGGAATTGAGCAGCCTGTTTTAAAAACGTACAAGGAGATCATAAATCGCGAGCGTTTTCTCCCGAAGATGACCGAGGGCGAGGAGCTTTCGTTCCCTGTAAAAATGCGTTGGGGCGGTGCGGAGGACGCAGACGGTGTTGCTATTCCGCTTCACTTTGAAAAGAACCCTGTTTTCTGCGAGGTAACATTTGACGAACCGGTAAATCTTATGATGGAGATAAACGGAAAGTGGTTCTACAAGTCGCCCGAAGCGAAAACGATTGACCTTATGAGCGCATTTTATGAAAAGCCTCTTGATGGGGAATGCGATATGACATTAAAAATCTTTGCGCCTCCCGCGAGCGGAGAGAATGATTCTTCGCAGGGTGAGGACTGGCAGCTCAACTATTATTCCGAGCTTACGAAAATGCCGCAGATAAGAATCAGATTTGCGCCTATTGTTGAATCCAAGGACTAATTGAAAAATAATAAAAAAATAAGAAAAATACCGCAGGTTTCACGAGAAATCTGCGGTATTGCATTTATTCGCGGCTGATATCGTTTTCGATTTCGTCATCATCATCGACAAGGTCGGGAATGTCAAGGATAATATCGTCGCCGAAGTAGTTGACGAGGGGAACAAGCTCAACTGCACTTAAATCGGACTGATAAAGCCAGTTAATCGAAAGGGAATAGCGGTTTTCCTCATCGTCCGCCAAGAATCCGACCTCGCCGAAATTATACGGCATATCCGAAAGCTCATCTATGATATTACGGCATTTTTCCGCGAACTCGAACGTACCCATCTGGGCATTTGTATATATAACCCGTAGGTTTATTGTATCGCTGTCGGTAAGGTCACGGATTGAGTTATAAGCCTCAGGGTCTTCGCCGTACAGGTGGATTTCGATTTCGACATCGCGCACGCTTTCCGAGGGGATAGCGCTGTGTATTTCGCGCGCGAGCATATTTCGGAGACGTTCCTGTGCGTAATGCCGTTCGCCGCCTGTTACGGAATAAGTAACGGAGATTATCGACATTGCGAAAGTTACAGCGATGAGAGAAACGGTCAGAATAAGGCTTTTCGGGTCAAACCGAAGGTGAGTAGATTTATTCACGAAAACCGAAAAGGCGATTTCAAGTCCGAGAAAGACGAGCATAATGGGTGAAAGGCGAAATGCGCCGAGGATGCCTGCGGGAGAAAAAAGCGAAACCGACATAGCTATTCCCATAAACACGAGCGAGGCGACTGATGAAAGCGCACCTACACGTAAATACCGCCGTTTTTTTGTTGGGACACCTGCTGCACTTGGCTGGGCGAAACGCTGTTCGAGGGCTAAGTTTTCCTGTTCGATTTCCTCGGTCATACGCCGCACTGCGTCCATGCTATCCTGCAAATCATTTTCCGGGACGGCTCCATTGATCGGCTCTTCGACCGAATCGGTTTTTTCCGCAGTTTTTCCGAGGATTGCTTCTTCAAGCTCCGTCATTTTTATCACCCCTGACCTTTTTCAAAAGTATATCACATTTTCTGTTAAAAATCAAGGGGTGCGGCGCAGCCGCGCCGCGTTTTAGTTCCGCGCAGCGGAACCAAAACCGAACCTTGCGTGTCCGCTTAGTCTGACCTTGCAAAGGAGAAATGTCGAATTAACAAAAGCTTGGGGTGCGGCGTTGGCAAAAGTGCGGGAGAAATCAAAGCAATTAAAAGCCGCGGCGACCGCCGACGGGTGGCGTAAATCTTCCCCACAGGCGGTCGCCGGAATTGCGGGCGCCGGCAAAACGTGTCAGGCTGGGCTGTAAGCGTTTTCGGCACACCTCGATTAAGCGGACAGCTTCGGTTCGGGTGGCAAATCTTCCGTGAGGGGTAACGCTGACGCGCCACCCCTCCGTCAGATTTGCCCGCGGCTTTTAAAAGCATCAGCTAACGTCCCAACCCCGATGAACGCCGCGCCCGCAGACTTTGCAAAAATAAGGGACTGGTGCAGCATACGCCGTAGCAGTCCCTTTGATATTCATTAGTATACCGCCGGATCTCCAGCTTTGTGCGGGTTTCCGCGAAGGTCGTACCAGGTTTCAAGATAATTCAGAGGGTTAAGCTTAGCGTCACCCTGACGAACCTCAAAGTGCATATGAGTACCCTGCGCGTAGCCCGTCGCGCCCATTGCCGCGATAAATTCGCCCTGCGTTACCTGCTGACCAACAACAACGTAAACCGCACTGTTATGCGCGTAAAGAGTCTGGAAACCATTTCCGTGGTCGATAATTACGCTGATTCCGTAGTCGCCGTTGTTGCCTGCCTGAATAACAGTTCCGCTTGCACCCGCGAAAATTGCTGTTCCGTAGCCCTTTACAATGTCAACGCCCGCGTGGCGGCCGTATCCTCCGTCCATGTACGTGTACTCGCTTATGTGACCGCCGTCAACAGGCCAGATGAAGTTTCCGTAGCCCGCGTCCTCAGGCGAATAAAGACTCTCCGGAGTAGGCTTCGTTCCCATTGCGATTTTTTCTGTTACAGGGCGTGAGGCCGTAACGGTTCTGGTAATATCACGATTTACCTCTATGCTGTTTACATACGTAACGTTTGCAGTTACGTGATTTATACCCTTGACGCCCTCTGTCGTAACTCGTGTTACACCGACGTAAAGCGAGGAATCATTGTAGTATTCCGTTTCGTAATCAACGTATGAGTCATAGTTCTCGACAACCGTAACGTTTACCGAAAGGAAGGGAACCTCCTCGCGGCTTTTTATTCTGTCGCCTGTGTAAAGCGACATATCGGAAAATCCCGGATTAAGAAGCTCAAGCTGTGCCGTCGTCATATTAAGCTTGTCACAGATCAGCGACTGCGAGTCGCCGTCCTCAACTATGTAATATCCCGCCTGACGTTTAACACCGGTAAGCTGCGAAATAAGCCAGTCGGTGTTAATAATACTTCCCGAAAGATAAAGACCTGCCGTATCACACTCGATAGAATCAGCAAAGCTTATTTCTGCGTCGGGGTACATCGTCTTATACTTATTAAGCACCCCGTCAAGCGCCGCCTTAACCTCAGTGTTGTCAAGCATCGCTCCCATAAGTGTTCCGTTAAGATAAAATCCGTAAGCGTAATCAACTTTAAGTCCAGAGTATTCGAGCATCTTGTCCGCAACCTGATATTTAGTGAGCGTGTCGCGCTTTTCAATGAGCTTTATTGAATATTCGGGCTCAAGGCGGATATTCTCCTCGCTTCCGAGATAGTTTATACGTTCCTTAAGAATTTTTTCAGCGTCATAGTAGATCTGTTCGTTTTGAACATATCCGAGAAACTTGTCGTTTACAGTAAGCTTAACAACATAGTTGAGCGAGCTTGCGTAGGAAATGATGCTGAACAGGAACATAACCGAGATAATCGGCGCGGCAAGATTAAACACCGAAACGGCTAGTCCCGATTTTCCGAAAATAAATTCGCCTAAATGACTTGCCGCAATTTTAATGCCGTTCCATAATCCGCCGTCCTGCTTTCCCGTTATAATGTCACGCTTGGCGCGACCGAGAGCATACCATATCTTAACAAAAGGAGAAGCGATAATAACGCCGAGGTAGCTTAGCCTTGAAAAAATGGTCCCGCGCAGGCTGACCGTCTTGTTCCAGATAAAGCGGAAGAACCGTGCGGCGCTTCGTCCGAGATAAATGAAAAGAAGAACTATAACCGAGCAGATATAACGTCCGAAATCCGTAAGATACTGCGCTAAAAATGCCATAAATTTGTCCGAACTTCGTTTAACTGCATTTTCCTTGTTCGCCATACTGTTCCTCCTTTCAGCTGTATATCTGAGAACGCTCACAAAACAGTATAACATATTCTGAATAAAAATGCAAGTTTTTTATTTTTGAGCAGTTTATGTTATAAATTGCAATATAAAGTGTCCACAAAAATCAAGTGACAAACAAGTTTATTTTTACCATATTAGATGACAATCCGCCGAAGATTCTCCTCGGATAATTATTTATCCAATGCTCAACCATATTAATTCTCTCCTGAGAGAATTTGGCGATGTCGGCACCCTTTGGAATAAATCTTCTTATTAGCTTAT
>CAZAXM010000047.1:0-14177 GCA_964489095.1 uncultured Ruminiclostridium sp.
CATATTTTTACTCTTTTCTTCCTTTTTGGCTGTTAGGATAGTTTATTTCACTTTTGTGCAGACCTATATGGTGAATTTGTACAACAAAAAATCTTAATCTGCCGTTTTCCAAAGCTTAACCGATGTACTGATAACCGAAGCAAGTGTTATTAAAGCAGAAAAAATAAAGTTCTCTGCCAACTCTGATTTCAAATCAGGATACAATTCAGAAAGGTATCCCAACATTTCCAACGCCTCGGTAATCGACATCTCAACATCATATTCAGCGAAAACCTGTTGAATGTCAATGACCGAAACACCAAGAACGGCGATTATCATAAACAAAATCGTAACGACCGCGGAAATAACAATTCCCTTCTTATCCATCTTCTTACCAAGAAGCTGATAGCCGCCAAACACCGTTACCGTAAGAATAATTCCGAACCAGCCGCTTATAATATCCAGCAGCACCCCCAGCGCGATCCATACCGCCGCTCCGAGCATTCCGCCCACAAGCGCGCCAACAATTCCCGTTACGGCATTGCTTCCGTCGGGAAGCGCCGCACCGTAAGGACGTACATAAGACGAATAGTTATTGTTAGGGTCATACGGTGCCGATGAGCCGCCATAGTTTTCAGGCATGTCGCGGTCGATCATATTAGTAGAATCGGCAAATCCGGGCGCAAATGATGACGGCTTGTCATTTTCAGCCGCAATCGGCGCAGCAAATCTCGTTTCAAGCGGAGTTACCGCGTCAGGTCCGTTCACAGGCGAAACCATACGCTCCTCGCGGTTCGTGTTCGGGTTCATCAACGGCACGCTTCCGTCCTTTTCAAGCGGAGTTTCCTCCGCCGTAAGCTGCGGGTGTCCCGTTGTAACAGTCGGATCGTCCACGCGCGAAATAAGCTCCTCAACATCAATATTCTCGCCGTCGTTGCTGTCGTCATGCATCTCGGTAACAACCGTTCCGTCGTCAATCTCCGGCTTGATCTCCTGCAATTCGATTTCACCGTTTTCATTTACAAGAAGGTCGTTTATGTCAAATTTTTCAGGTTCGTTTTTGTGCAGTTTCGCCTGTTCTTCAGCAAATTCCCGCTCCGCTTCCTCAAAAAGCTTCGATTTAGGCGGTTCGGGCTTTTTTTCCTGAACACTTCCCGCAAGCAGCGCGCCCATCTCGTTGTCGAGCCGCTCCGAAAGCGGTGTACAGTCGTACTCCCGCTGCTCCTCCTCGATTGGCTTCTGCTCAGCCGTCTCGGTAAAAAGCAGCGAATCTATGCTGACATTCTTAGGCTCGGCAGGCGCTTCCTCTTCCTTCTGAACATCATTTGCGTCAAACATCAGTTCGCTTAAAGCCGCCTCGTTGTCATCATTTTTTTCGTTTATGAGCATTTGTTCCACAGTCGGTTCATTTGACGGCTGTTCGGTTTTAATTTCACTTAATAATGCGCTTATATCGTCATTCGCAGGCTTTTCGGCTTCCTGCTGAATTTCAGCCTGTTCCGAACGCTGACGCAGCTCCTGCGCATAGTTGTCCAAAGAAACAGCTTCCGTCGGTAATGGCGCAGCCGCCGGCTTCGGCTCAGGAGAATTAACCTTCGTAATAAGTGTGTATTTTTCGCCGCAGGAGGAACACGCCTGTGCAATAGCCTTTCCCGCGTGATAAATTCCGAGTCCGCTTTCGCCGCCGCATTCACAGCAGCAGTTCACATACCCGTTTTTCGCAAGAAAATCCGCAAGCTCGTAAAGAAAACGCTTTAACGAAGTGATATTCGTGTACGGGTCGTCAGTCCGATTTAAAGCGATAGCCGTCCCGTTCGGGGTAACGCGATAATTTTTTACAAAATCTGCGCGCATACGCTTCTGTTCGTCAAGATATGCTTCAAGGCTCTCGCCGCTTGAAATCCCGCTCCTGACCCAGATTAAACAGCCGTAGCTGCGTGTTTCGGGATTTTCCCGCACAGCAGCCGAGTACCCCTTAACCTGCCCCAGCATCGCGTTTTCCTTTTCGTTATATTCGAGCGTAAAGCTTACGCCCGTGTTTAGAAGCTCCTGCATATTACCTTATCCCCTTATAACTTAATCATACCATATTATATTACAACTTTTTTTCAAATAAGTCAACAAATATATTGAATTATTCTTTTTTTTGTGATATACTTAGAAAATAAGCGGTCTTTTTTTACCGTTTTTACAAAATAAGTAAAGGTGATAAACGTGAAAATTATAAAAACCGGCACGTACATTCCGATTTCCCCGGAGTCGTTTTCTCTCCCGCTCCCGCTTCGTCTTGAGCTTTTCTGGGCGAATACGCTTCTGTGCGCGTATAGAATTGATTCGGATATGACGGTTGACTTTACCTATAATATAAATACGGATATCCCGATTCTTACGCCTGTCACAAGAAAGCTTAAAATCGAGGATATATATTTTCTGATCCGTTCGCGGATTTTTGACAATTCCCCATACTCCGCGCCTATGTTGAAACAGCTGGGTCTGGAGAAATACGAACCGTATGAAATACTTATGAAAACTCACGGAATGCTCCCCACGGACAGCTACTGGATAAAACGTTCCGACGAACAGCTCAATTTCGAGGGCGCAGGGAAAATGTACTCGAAACTATTTATGCCCGAAGGCGAGCCCGAACCTTTACAGCCGCTTTCCTCGCTTGAAAGTTTTCTCAGATGACGGCAGATAATGAAAGGAACAGCTATGCAGCCCGATGAAATATACGAAAGAAAAGTGAACTATTACGAAACTGACCGTATGCAGATCGTACATCATTCAAATTACATACGCTGGTTTGAAGAAGCAAGGCTTTATTATATGGAGAACCGAAACCTGCCCTATGCGGAAATGGAGAAAAACGGCGTTATGATACCCGTTCTCTCAGTCGACTGCCGCTACCACGTCCCCGTGCGCTTCGGACAAACCGTTCTCGTGATGTGTAAAATCGCGCTTTTTACCGGAACAAAGCTGCGCGTCGAATACGAAGTTCGCGATAAAGAAAACGGAACTCTCCACGTCACCGGAAGCTCCGAGCATTGCTTCGTCAACGCTCAGACTTTCCGCCCGATACGCCTTACAAAAAATTACCCGGAAATGGCAAAAATATTTGTAATAGAATAAAACAACAGAAAGGACCCAATAAATGCAGAAAAATTATGACGTTATCGTAGTCGGAGCAGGCGCAGGCGGCGTCTTTGCAGCCTACGAGTTTACTAAGCTGAACAAAAATATCAAGGTCTGCTTCATCGACCGCGGCGGTCCGATCCAAAGCCGCGTTTGCCCGATTGACGGCAAGAAAATAACCTCCTGTGTTCATTGCAAAACCTGTAACATAATGAACGGCTTCGGCGGCGCAGGCGGTATGTCTGACGGCAAATACAATATCACCAATAACTTCGGCGGCGACCTGTACACCCACACGGGTAAGGAACTTGCGATCGAGCTTATGGAGTACGTTGATAAGGTGAACCTTGAAATGGGCGGCGAGGGCGCTAAGCTTTACAGCACTGTCACAAGCGATATTAAAGCCGAGGCACTTAAATATGATCTTCACCTCCTCGATGCGCAGGTGCGCCACCTCGGAACCGACCGCAACCGTGAAATTCTCCAGAACATCTACGACTACGTAAAGGATTCGGTCGATATCCGCTTCCACGAGGAGGTTTCATCTGTCGAAAAGCGTGAGGATAAATTTTACGTTGAAACCGATAAGGACAGCTATTGCTGTAATCAGGTCGTAATCGCGGCGGGACGTTCAGGCTCAAAGTGGATTTCCGAACTTTGCCGCAAATTCGGCATTGAAACACGCAGCAACCGTGTGGACATCGGCGTTCGCGTCGAAATTCCCGCAGCTGTTTTCGAGCATATCACAAAAAAGGTATACGAAAGTAAAATCGTTTACCGCACCAAAAAGTACGGCGACCTTGTGCGCACTTTCTGTATGAACCCATACGGAGAAGTCGTAAACGAGAATACGAACGGAATCATAACCGTAAACGGACACAGCTATTCCGACCCGAAATATCATACCGAAAACACGAATTTCGCGCTTCTCGTTTCAAATACCTTCTCCGAGCCGTTTAAGGACAGCAACCTCTACGGCGAATCTATCGCCCGCCTCTCGAATATGCTTGGCGGCGGCGTTCTCGTACAGCGCTTCGGCGACCTTGTCGCGGGCAGACGCACCAACGACCATCGTTTCTCACAGTGCTTCCTTACGCCTACGTTAAAGGCTACACCCGGCGACCTGAGCCTCGTTATTCCGAAGCGACAGCTTGACGATATAATTGAAATGATATACGCGCTTGACAAGATAGCACCCGGAATGGCGAACGATGACACGCTTCTCTACGGCGTTGAAGTCAAGTTCTACAACTCTAAGGTTATGGTAGACGAAAAACTTGAAACAAACGTCAAGGGACTTTACGTTCTCGGCGACGGTTCTGGCGTAACACATTCGCTTTCACAGGCTTCCGCTTCCGGCGTATACGTTGCAAGAACAATCGCAGAACTTTACGAATAACAGGCACTCGCCTTAAAGAGAAAGGATAAAAGATATGAACATCTGGCACGACATCGACAGCTCACGCATCACCCCCTACAACTTCCTCTCCGTAATTGAAATCCCTAAGGGCAGTAAGAAAAAATATGAGCTTGATAAAACTACGGGACTTCTTATCCTCGACAGAATCCTTTACACCTCCACCCACTACCCCGCAAACTACGGCTTTATCCCGAAAACACTCGCAGACGACGGCGACCCGCTTGACGTACTCGTTCTCTGCAACGAAATAATCGACCCGCTCGTTCTCGTTCCCTGCTACCCTATCGGCGTTATCAGTATGATCGACAACGGCAAGAACGACGAAAAAATCATCGCAATCCCCTTTGAAGACCCAAGCTACAACGTTTACCGCAGCATCGAAGCCCTCCCCGCACATATTTTCCAGGAGATGCAGCACTTCTTCCGCGTTTATAAGCAGCTCGAAGGAAAGGATACAGCCGTAAACGAGGTTCAGGGCTTTAAGGCAGCTGTCGAAATAATCGAACAGTGCATAAAGAATTATAAGGAAAAGTACGGCGACGACGAAAATGCCGAAACGGAGGAACAGAACAATGCGTAATCTTGCCGCCCCCACCGCCCCTATGGGCTGGAACAGCTGGGATTGCTACGGCGCTTCCGTAACCGAGGATATAGTGCGCGCAAACGCCGAATTTATGGCGAAAAACCTGAAGCAGTACGGTTGGGAGTATGTCGTTGTCGATATCCAGTGGTCTGAACCGACAGCCGACAGCCACGAATATCACCCCTTCACCCCGCTTTGTATGGACGAGTACGGCAGGCTTATCCCCGCCGAAAACCGTTTTCCCTCCTCCACAGGCGGAAAGGGCTTTAAGCCTCTCGCCGATTATGTTCATTCGCTCGGTCTGAAATTCGGCATTCACATTATGCGCGGTATTCCCCGTCAGGCTGTCCATAAAAATACGCCTATCCTCGGTTCTGAAAAAACAGCGCGTCAGATCGCGAAAACAAATTCGATCTGCGCCTGGAACACCGATATGTACGGCGTTGACCCCGAAAAAGACGGAGCAGAAGCTTATTATAATAGTATATTTGCGCTTTATGCGTCATGGGACGTTGATTTTATCAAGTGCGACGACATCTGCCGCGAGCTTCCCCACGAGGAAACCGAGCTTCGCCTTATAAGTAAGGTCCTCCGCAGCTGCGGAAGAAGTATGGTTTTCAGCTTGTCGCCCGGACCCGCTCTGCTTGAAAAATCCGAGCTTTATAAGGAAACCGCCGATATGTGGCGCATTACCGATGATTTCTGGGACAAGTGGGAGCTGCTTTACGATATGTTCTCCCGCGCCGAAAAGTGGAGTATCCATACAGGCGGCGGAAACTGGCCCGACGCAGATATGCTGCCCGTTGGTCCTATTTTACAGGACTACGGTAAGGACGGATACACGAAATTTACCGAGGACGAGCAGATAACTATGCTGACCCTCTGGAGCATTTTCCGCTCACCGCTTATGATAGGCGGCGAAATGACGCGCTTTGACGATTTTACAATGAGCCTTCTTACTAACGAGGCCGTTCTTAAGATGCACAAAAATTCCCGTCACGCCCATCAGGTATGGCGCAGAATCGAAAACGGAAACGAGTATATTCTCTGGACAGCAGTAAACGCTGACGGCGGGCAGTACCTCGCTGTGTTCAACGCAGGCGAAGCTGATGGAACAGTAAATATCGACTTCCCGTCGCTTGAGCTTTGCGGAAGCTTAACCGCGGAGGAGTTATGGAGCGGCGAAAAGCTCACGATTTCGGACAGTTTTGACGTATCTCTCCCCGCCCACGGCGCAAAGGCGTTCCTTATCAATGCTGTTTGACGAGGAAATGATGCTGATCGCACTTGACGAGGCAAGAGCAGCGGAAAAAATCGGAGAAGTTCCCGTCGGAGCAATCGTTGTCAATGAAAACGGTGAAATTATCGGGCGCGGACATAATCTCCGCGAAACACAGCAGCGCCCTACCGCCCACGCCGAAATAATCGCAATCGAACAGGCGGCGAAAACGCTCGGAGGCTGGCGGCTTACGGACTGCACTCTTTATGTAACTCTCGAACCCTGCCCGATGTGCGCCGGCGCTATAATAAACGCACATTTAAAGCGGGTCGTTTACGGCGCGTTCGACGAAAATATGGGCGCGTGCGCCTCGGTAACGGAGCTTTTTGAGAAAAAATTCGGCTGGAAACCGCTCGTACGAAGCCGTGTACTGGAAAAGGAATGCTCCGAAATATTAAAGAATTTTTTTAAAGGAATCAGGTGATTTTTTGGACCGATACAAAACCCTAGCGGCAAATACGGTTATCCTCGGTCTTGGACAGTTCGGTTCAAAGTTCCTCGTTATCCTGATGATGGGCTTTTATCAGGCTGCCCTCGGAAAAACAGGCTATGGCGAAATCAATAACATAATCGACACAGCAACCCTGCTGATGTCAATAGCGACCCTTTCAATCGGCGAATCAATAATCCGCTTCGGACTGGACAGCGCCTATGATAATAAACAGGTTTTCTCGATCGGTCTGCGCGTAACCTCGTGCGGACTTGTCGCCTGTCTGCTGTTCGTCCCTATAATCGGACTTTTCAGCAACATCTTCCCCGACAACTCAGTATTGACCCTGCTGAAAGATTACGCCTGGATAACGATTCTCTACGTAACAACAGGCAGCTTTAAAAGCTCCTGCGCACTTTTCGTGCGGTCGGCAGGCTACGTCCGTCTTTACGCGATTGACGGAATACTAACGACCGTTATGAACATTCTGTTCAATCTCGTCCTGCTGTTCTGGTTACAGCTCGGAAATGTCGGCTACCTCCTGTCTGTTATTTTCGCAGACGTATGCTCGATAATCTTCCTCTGGTTTACCGCGAAGCTCCACCGCTATTTCACGCTCTTCGGACTTGACCGCGATTATATCCGCTCAATGCTCCGCTTCTGCCTGCCAATGATACCGACCTCAATGATGTGGCAGATAATCAACGTTTCGGGCAGCTTCTTCGTTTCGGAAATGATTGATTTCGGCGCGAACGGATTGTACAAAACCGCTTTCAAGCTCCCCAGTATGATTTCAATTTTTTCGGGCATCTTCTCTCAGGCATGGAATATGTCCGCAATAACCGAAAATAATTCGCGCACGATCGCTACTTTCTATACGAATGTCTTTAATATCTTCCAGTCGTTCGTATATGTCCTCGCAGGCGGACTTATGCTCGTGATAAAACCCGCAATTGAAATAATAAGCGACCCCGAATTTCATTCCGCGTATCTTTATACGCCATTTATGATCCTCTCCGTCGCTTTTACCTGCTTTTCAACCTTTATGGGCAGCGTCTACGTTGCCTCAAAGCAGTCAGTGCGTTCTATGACCACCGCCGCAATCGGCGCGGGTACAAACGTCGTGCTTAATATCGTACTGATCTCACTTTTCGGGTTACAGGGTGCTTCCCTCTCCGCCTTTATAAGCTTTCTTATAATATTCATTATCCGCGCGATTGACACGAGAAAAATCGTGCGTATGGATATGAACCTGCCGAAAATGGCGGCAAATGCAGCCCTCCTGCTATGCATGAGCTGTATAATATTTTTTGTAACAAATATGGTCATCTATTACGTTTCACTTTCGGTACTGTTCCTGCTCATCCTGGCTATAAACTTCCGTTCGGGACTTACCGCTATAAAAATAATTCTGAAAAAGGAAAGGATAGAGTGATGAAACAGTATTATTTATGGCTTCTCCTCGCGTTCGGCGCAGGAAATCCGCTGATCAACGAGCTTCTCGAAAGATTTGAAACGCCGAAATCAGCGTATGAGGCTATACGCTCGAATTGCGCCGCGATCGGTACTGTTAATAATATGCTCGCCGAAAAAACGGATATTTCTGAAGCAGAAGAAATGCTCTCCGGGCTATTTAAACGCGGAATAGATGTTATAACATATGACGACGAAAAATATCCAACGCGCTTACGCGACCTCGAAAATCCCCCCTGCCTTCTTTTCGCGGCAGGAAATACCGACCTCCTTACTAAAAAGCTTGTTTCTACGTCCGGTTCACGCGCCGCGACCAATTATACGCTCTATGCACAGGATAAGATCTGCCGCGAGCTTTATAAAGATTACGTCCTCGTGTCATCTCTTTCGGGCGGCTGCGATTCGATGACCTGCCTTTGTGCAATAAAAAACTCAGGCGGCTTTATCGAGGTTCTCCCCTGCGGCTTCGACTACGAATACCCGCGCGACAGCCGTACACTCCGCTATCAGCTTCTTTCTCTCGGCGGCTGCGTTATAACCGAATACCCGCCGTCCGTTAAACCGAACCAGGCAGCGTTTGTACGAAGAAGCAGGATTATCGGCGGTATCTCCGGCGCGCTTCTTGTCTTTCAGGCAGGAATTGACAGCGGCGCACTCCTCCCCGCTAACTATTCACACGCCGCATTCTTTTTACCCCCGCATAATGTTTTCCTGAAGGATTATGCCGGTGCTGCCGCCGCGGTTCGCGCGGGCGCAAGGCTTTTCTACGATAAGTCCGATATTGACGCCGCATTTTCCGACGATTTCGTGCCGACAAACGTTAAATTAGAAAGACGTCTGAAACCCCGCACGCCGAAAATCGCAAAGAATCGCGTTAAAAAACAGGCTGTAAAAGAGTACGCCTTTGAAACCGAGCTTGAAAAAGCGGTTTATTCAAAAATCGCTGCGCGTGACGAACCCGTCCTTATTGATGACATTTATTCGGGAATGGAATGCGAAATATCGGAATTGTATGAGATATTGTTAGACCTCGAAATAACAGGAAAAATACTCTCGTATCCCGGAAGCCGTTATGGAACGGCATAAAAAGTGAAAACATAAACCGAAAGCAAGCCTATGCCCGATTATGGACATAGGCTTTAAATTATTCCTGTTTTATTGTCAAATCTTCATATTCTACCCAAATTTCACCCAACTTTCACGCATCTGTCATTTTTTATGCTATCATTTCACATAGCGTATATTCGCTTATCATATTTATTATGGAGGAAAAAAACATGAAACTTAGCACAAGAACCGTTTCGGTTCTCCTCGCTATCGCAGCAGCTGTAACATCATTCCCCGTTTCAGCCCTCGCCGCAGATGTTGAGGAAATCGAAACCGCAAGCATTGAAGAGGCAGTCACCGAAACTGACTCGGGGGCTCTGATTGTAGGAGAAGACGAGATCGAATTTGAACCTACGGTTATGGATACAGAAACAGACCCCGTAGGAACAAACCCTATCGTTCTCACCAACGGTGTTCAGGCAACCTCGCAGATTCCTTACGACAGCAGCGGAAATTACAATGACGGACATAACTATAAAGACTTCTCTATCTATGTTCCTACTGACGGAACGCTTAAGATTACTTTTGATGTTTCCATAGATTTAAGTTCTATTCAGGTCTTTTCTGATTATACAAAAGAACAGATTGAAATGAATTTCACTACAACAGCGGGCGAGCGTACGAATTGTAATTGCGGAACAATGAATAAATGGGATTCAACCGCTGGAATATATGCCGGCGTATATACATGTAATGTTACAAAAGGCACATATCTTATAAGAGTTGCTAGATGTTTTTGCACTGAAACTTATCATGGTCACGGAAGATTTAACGGCACCGATGGCAACGGTAAAATGCACATTATCGCGGAAATGGAAAAGCCTTCCTGCCCTACCGATATCGAGATAAATAAAGCAACATCTTCTTCATTGACGATAGATTGGGTTGGACCCGATAACGCTACCTCTTATGACATTCGTTATAAAACAGGTTCGGGCAGCTGGGAAACAATTTCCAAAATTGTGGACAACACCGTGACCATAAAGAATCTGAAACCGTCCACAACCTATACATATCAGGTCAGAACCCGCGCAGGTGAAATCATTGGCGATTGGAGCAAATCGTTTACCGCTAAAACGGGCGCAACACCCGCTCCGCAGAATGTACAGGCTAGCAAAAATAATAAGAGAATCACCCTTTCATGGAACGCAGTAAACGGCGCAACAGGCTATATCATCAAGAGCGCGGACGGCAAAACCCAGTTCACCAAGAGCGCAATCAAGACAAATTATTACACCATAACAGGTCTTAAAAACGGCAAGCAGTATCAGTTTAAGGTTTACGCTTACGTTGGCGGAAAATGGTACGGTTCTAACAGAAAATCGGCTACCCCCTCAGCTACGCCTCAGAATGTCAGCGCCACAGCGGGAAGCAAGAAGATCACTCTTTCCTGGACAAAAGTAAACGGCGCGACCGGCTACGTCATTAAGAGCGCGGACGGAAAAACACAGTACACAAAGAAGTCGATCAAGTCCAACTCTTACACCGTAACCGGACTTAAGGGTAAGAAGCAGTACAAATTCAAGGTTTACGCTTGCGTTGACGGAAAATGGTACGCATCAAACACTAAGACCAAGAGTACGAAAGCATAAGTAAAGCAAAACCACCGGTTCAGCCGGTGGTTTTCTCTACTGCCGAAAAAATGAAAAGAGAATGAGCGCCGCCCATTCTCTTTTTCTTTTCATCTTTTCGTTCAGTCGCCCTTATTCTTTAAAAAATCGCCGATTATTAAATCCGCGACCCGCCCGTAGCTCTTCGTACCGTCCGACTGGTCGTTGATTTTCAGGTACGTATCGTTCACGGCAGACGAAACCTCCACAACAGGCGTGTCGTACTGCGCCCAGAATTTGCTCTCCAAGCAGATCTGACGATAAACCCGCGCGTCAACCGTACTAAGAAGCTCAACGTACTCGTCATACCCGACCGCCTTGTAGTAAGCATTCAGCATATACCCAAGCGCGCTGTAATATCCGCTGTATTCCAGGTAAACGTCCCCGCTCCCACGGCAGGCAATATACGAAATGAAATTCGCCTCGTCCTCACGCATAAAACCCGTAAGATGCGAAAGCTCGTGACAAATCGTGTGCCCCATTTTTTCGGGCGTGTCACAGGTGTTATAGTTCGCCTCCATTGTATACGGCGTGAAAATTCCAACTATTCCCGTGTAGCACATAAGCGGCGAGGCAAGTACAGGCTTTGCCTGCGGATAATACGATTTCAGCACGGGATATTCCTCCGCAAGACTGTACATAGCCTCTGCGGTTACAGCACGAGTGTTTTCGGGAGGTGCGTACTGTCCGTTTTCATCAAGCTCGATCACCTCAATAAGCCGATTCGTGTTCCCGATTATGTACTCCAGCGTTTCGCGCGCCTCGTCGGCTGTATACGGTCGGATTTCAATTCCCGAATACGCGGAAAACGGCGTGCGATAATAATTTATCCCGCAGCTGTACATAAACCCCGCGCCGACAACCGAAAACACCATTGCGGCGGTCGAAACGGACGAGAGCAGGAATTTCAGCCGCCCACCCTTTTTGCGGACAAGCTGTACAATAAAATAAACAATCGCAAAAAGGCAGGTCAGCACCGCAAGCGCAATGACAAATTCCGCCAGAGAAAACGGAAAAATCCCGCTTATACGCGCGAAAATCCCCACCAAAATCGGGTAAACATTTTCGCCGTACCAGTTCGCGAAGCCCACCGAAAGCTTCGCCGAAATACCCGCCGCAAGCAGCAAAGCAAGCGCCGCAGCGGTAATTATCCAGCGTATTTTAAGCGATTTAGTTATATTTATTTTCATTAAAGCACACTCCTTTGTTACGCAAATTATAACATAACAAGGGAGCGCAGTCAAGCGTTTTCATATATTTTTCAGAGCGCGTGAAATCGGCTTGTAGATTACAAAAGTTATCGCCGAATCAATCGCCATTTTCACAAGCGTGAACGGCGCGTTGAACCAGATGAGCGCGTCCCAGAGCGTAACGACATTTCCGCTCAGCTTCTGATACTCGCCGAGAATAGCTTCAAGCGGGAAGCCCATTACGGTGATGTAGAACGGATAGGATATGTAATAATTCACGAAAATGCTGATAAAACCCGAAATAACCGCCCCTACCGCGCAGCCGATAAGCGCGGCTTTTCTTGTCGGCTTGATTTTATAGATTATCCCTGCGGGAAGAACCATACAAATGCCGAGAATAGCGTTAGCAAGTTCCCCGACAAATCCCGATTGGCTCGTAAGCGTGTGGATCACATTTTTTATGACGCAAACCGCCGCGCCCGAAATCGGCGAAACAAGAAATGCCGCAAGCAGCGCGGGCAAATCCGAGAAATCGAATTTCACAAATGTCGGAATAAGAAACGGGATCGGGAACTCGAAGAATTGCAGAACGGTCGCCAGCGCGGCAAGCACAGCTGTTACGGTTATGAATTTTACTTTGTCGTTCATCTTGTTTGTCTTGTTCATCTGATATTTCCTTTCGACAGGGCGAAAAGCAAAACCCCGACCGCGTAATGCAGTCGGGGAAAAAATGCCTGCAACATAAGCGCACGGGCTGTACCCCTGCGCATAGCTAATGCTTCTTTCATCCGGACTATACCGTCGGTATCGGAATTTCACCGATTCAGCCAAAGGCTCGTGGACTTTACCACCGGTGGAGAATTTCACTCCGCCCCGAAACATTGTTGATTTATTATGTTGGTTATTGCCTTCTGATTATTCCTCACAGCCGCAGTCACAAGCTTCCTCAAGAGCAGATAAATCAAACTCAAGGGTTTCGCCGCAGTTGGGGCATTCGATAGAACCCGAGGAAATAACGTCAAAGTCGGTTGTGATCGTGTTGTTGCAGTTAGGGCAGGTAATTTCGTACATATCGTCCTCGCAGCAGCAGTCATCGCAATCGCAGTCGTCCTCACCGTAAACCTCGTCCTCAAGGTCGCATACGCTTTCTTCAAGGTCGGTAACAACGTCGGTTACGTCCTCTAAATCAGCGTCGATATCCTCGATATTGATAGCGATATCGCCGAGCACGTCAATGATAGCATTGAAAAGCTTACCCTCGTTTGTGCTTTCGTCGAGCTTCATACCCTCAGCCAGTCCCTTGATGTAAGAAACCTTTTCAGCAATTGTCATAGCCATTTTAATATCCTCCTTTATCGGATCAAAGCCGCTTACTTACCTGCGCGCTCCATATATTCGCCTGTTCTTGTATCAATACGGATAATCTCACCGATTTCGATAAAGAGCGGAACGCGGATTTCTGCGCCTGTTTCGAGCGTTGCGGGCTTAGTAGCGTTTGTTGCGGTATCTCCCTTGAAGCCGGGGTCGGTATCTGTAACCTCAAGCTCAACAAAGTTGGGGGGTTCAACGCCGAAAACCTTACCCTTATAGGAAAGAACCTTACATACCATATTTTCCTTAACGAACTTAAAACTGTCGCCAAGGTCGGAAGCGTTGATCGGAACGTCCTCGTAGGTTTCGCTGTCCATAAAATGGTACAGTTCGCCGTCGTTGTAGGTGTATTCCATATCCTTTCTTTCAATGAAAGCGGTAGGGAACTTTGCGGTGGGGTTGTAGGACTTTTCAACAACTGCACCCGTGATAACGTTCTTGGTCTTTGTTCTTACGAACGCTGCACCCTTACCGGGCTTAACGTGCTGGAATTCAACGACCTGCATTACGTTTCCGTCTTCTTCAAAGGTCATTCCGTTTCTGAAATCGCCTGCTGTAATCATAAAATATAATCCTCCTGAATTTTACGTCTAATATACATCT
>CAZAXM010000048.1:0-14097 GCA_964489095.1 uncultured Ruminiclostridium sp.
GCAGCAGAATACGGGATTCCAAAGGGATTGAATCCCTTTGGCAGGGGTTTGGGGGAAGCACCACCAATCTCTTTTTTTCTCTTTTCGTCTTTTTGACAAGCAAACGCCCCGTGAAATCTTCACGGGGCGCCTTGTGCATTCGCTTGTGTAAATTATCCTAGCATGGCTGCAATTTCACTCGCCGATTCGCTGTCGGCAGAGTAAACGCTGTAATTGCGGGAAGAAATTACGAACATATATGAATCGTCCCCGCAGCGGTTAAGAAGAAGCAGATATTTTCCACCGATTTCGGCACTGTCTTTCGGAAGAACAGCGTTGATCTGCGCGGGCGCACTTCCGTTCGCTTTTAAATTGTCGGTAACGGTTCATTTGTAGGTCGTTCTGTCGTCAGCACCGTTGTAGTCAATATCCGAAACTTCAACCTCAAGGATATATTCGGTTTCGCTTACAATTTCGGAAATGTCGTCAGAGCGCGAAAACGGTGTTCCTGTTTCTTCGTTCGCTTGTGAACAGGTTATACGCTGCTTTTGCGCAAGATTTGTAAATGATTGTACGCCGGTTGCTTCTGTAAGACTCCTGCCCTGAATTATCGCGTCAATGAAGTTGTCAGCTTCGTTAAGCTCCGCAAAAATCTGAGCAGTAGGATAATATAGATCATAATCGTAAAAGACGGAGGTGTCCTTTTTTAGCGGCATAAAATATCTGCCGTTCTTTTATATATCATATCGTTAGAGGTGAACGCCGTTCCGTCCTCGCATAAAAAACTGCCCTTAGGCATACTTACGCGGAACGTTTCAGGCATTTCGCTGCCGCTGATTTTATTTTCAAGTGTAAATTCATACACTCGCTCGTCATCTTCGTTTAAAAGAAGCCCGCTGCATTTCGCAGTAACAACAGCATAACAATCGCTCACCGCGTCGCTGAAATCGAGGTTTATAACGTCATAGTTGGCGAAGAAGTCCTCGTCAAGGCTGTTTTCGATGTACGGAGAAGCTGTCGTTGCTTCGGGCGATCCTGTCTGAACTTCGGCTTTATCCGAGCAGGCGGACAGCGATAAAATAATCGCTGCTGTTATAATTATTCCAAGTGTCTTTTTCATGGTAGTTTTCCTCCTTAATATACCTGTTGTAAGTGACGTTTGTCATAATTGGTTAAAGTCGTTACACTTGTCTGACCTTGACGCATGACATTACTGCTGTTTGACGAATGCCCCATCCACCCTAATGCGTGACCGATTTCGTGGATCGTTGCCTTTTTTGTGTAGGAAAGATCTCTGTCTAAATCTAAGACAACAACAAGAACATCCGAAAAAATATAACAGTTTTTTGTGGAAGAGCCGTATGTATATGTTCCTTCCGGTGTTTTTGAGGTTTAACATAATATCCATAGTGTAAAAAAGGTTGTAAACCTGACCTTAAACAAAAATCCCTCCTCGTTTCATACTTAAAAAATCCATAAACCCACCTCCTTATATTTTATAACAATATTATATCGCTGTATATTAAATTTTTCATTAGAATTTCTTGAATTGAGCGAGAAATTAACCTTGTTGTTTTAACGGTATATTTTTGTTTTTTCTTGATTTTTGTAATAAAGTGTGATATAATGAGAGAAAATGGCAATTTATGAAAGGGTGTTCTTATTGATCCAGCTGTCTGATTTTAAGAATGAATATACGGGGCTAAGCGACGAAAAAGCCTCCGAACATATAAAACTCTACGGTTATAACAGCGAAACTAAGCTTGACGAAAAGGAAAAAGGCTTCTCGCCTGTCAGCGTTTTCTTTCGGCTTCGCTTCTGGCTTCTCGCGGCTGCTGCGGTCATATGCTTCCTTTACGGGGATTATATTACGGGCGCAGTCCTCGCCGCTTTAACCGCTGCGTATGCCGCAACGGAAATTGTTAAAGGAAAAAAATGTGACGAATACTTTTTTGAGCAGAAGAAAACGACCCGCGTCGATTATAACATCGTCCGCGGCGGAGAGTTAAGACAGATCCGGCGCGAACTTCTCGTTCCCGATGATATACTGCTGCTGGAGGCAGGAGAAAATGTTCCCGCTGACGCCCACCTGCTCGAAATAAACGACCTTCTCGTTGATGAAAGCGTCTTTTCAGGCGATAAAACTCCGGCTTCTAAAATTACCGGCGCGGACAGCCTTAGCGAGGAGCTTAAAAAGAGTTGCATATATAAAGGTACAAAAATCGTAAGCGGCCGCCTCGCAGCACGTGTTACGGGAACAGGCGTTGATACAAAATATTTTAAGACATTCGGCGCGGAAAAGGCGGAGGAACGCTACTATACCGCAACCGAAAAAACCGTTATGCGCGTCAGCCGTATTTTAACGCTCGCAGCAGCTGTCATGCTTGCTTTCGCTGCCCTTTTCCATTTCTCCCAGATCGATATTTATGCCGAAAATCCTATTTTAAATACCGTTTATAACACATTCTACCCCGCTATCTCCTTTGCACTTTGCTTTATCCCCTCCGAGCTTGCTTCAATTATAAGAATATATTGTATTAAAGGTTCGGAACAGCTCGCCGAGAGAAATGTCATAATAAAAGACCTTAAGGTCATCGAGGATCTAAGCGCGGTAACCTGTATATGCATTGATAAATCGGGAACCGTTACCGGCGATTATATGGCAGTCGCAGATGAACTTACCGCAAGCCCCGAAATGATGACGAATATCTCCGTTCTCGCCTGCACAAAAAGCGGCGACCCCGACCCGCTCGATAAGGCTATTATTTTAAGCGCAGCCTTTAAAGGCGCAGACGTAAAGAGCTTACAGGAAAACGAGCTTTTAAAAGAATATCCTTTCTCGCGTTCAGAGGGCGCGGCGGGAAATCTCTGGAATATAAACGGCGCAAGGCTCTTCTGCATAAAGGGCGCGCCCGAAAAGCTCCTCCCGCTGTGCGATGTTCCGTCGGATATGCTCTATACTGTACAAAATAAGATAATCGCCTATGAAAAACAGGGCTACCAGGTCCTCGCGACAGCTTTCGCCCAGCTCCCCGAAGGAGAAGAACCGCCTGAGGCTATCCATAGTTTGCGCTACGGATTTATGGGGCTTATCGCTTTTGAAAATAAAACGAAGGATAATATCCCGTTCGCAATACGGAGTTGTTATAAATCGGGAATACGCGTTGTTCTTACGACAGGCGACAGCCCCGACGCCGCCGTTTCGATCGCGGAAAAGATCGGAATAAAGGATCTCGGTGTTATAACGGGTGAACAGCTTTCCGCGGCGAAGGCTTCGGGAATCAGACCCGACCTTACCGGAGTCGGAATTTTCGCACGTATTCTTCCGGAGCAGAAAACCGATGTTATAAAGCTTCTTCAGGACGGCGGTGAGATTGTCGCCGTTTCGGGTAACGGCAATACCGACAGCGATATTCTTGAACAGGCTGATTTTGCCGTGGCTCTCGGCGGCGCAACAAGCGGTGCAATGGGCGAGGCTTGCGGCGTTGTAATGGCGGATAACGATTTAGAGAGCGTTGTCGAGGTGTTCAGGACAGGCCGTCAGGTTTACGCGAACATAAAACGCTGTATCTCAACGCATATTACCGCGATCACCACGCTTTCGATTTTCGCGATCGTAAACCTCCTTCTCCCCGGAACAACGTTTATCCTTTCGCCGGTCCTTGTCGCGCTGATCACGCTTGTCGGAATACCTGCGATTTCGTTTATGTTTATCGAGAACAATTCGGATATCCGCGGTGAACAGCGTCCGTCGGGCTTCCACGGTACAGGAAAAATAACGAAACGTTATTTTATCCGCCCGTTTATTCAGGCTCTGGGACTCTGCGCTTCGGAGATAGTATTTTACCTTATTTCATCGGGCTTCGGTGTAAATAGTAAGGAAACGGTAGTAAATCTTTCGGCGCAGTCCGCTTCAAACTTCCTTCTGGTGTTTATTTTCGGGCTTATAATTTCGGGCTGGATAAATCTTTCCGAAAAGAGCGTTCTTGACGCGATCAAATCTAAGCAGGCGTATGCGGCGATTATTTCGGGCGCAAGTATCCTCGCGGCGATAGTGCTTGTATTCGTTCCTTATGTGAATACAGCTGTGGGGCTTGATTCGGTAAATCCGATGATGGCGGTTATCGCGCTCGTTATTACTCTCGTTTTACAGATCCCCGCCGAGGTTATAAAACATTCGGGAAAGAGATAAGCCCCGCCGTATAAAGGACAGATTATTGCGCACATTACTTCCGAAAGGAAGTGTGGAAATGAAAAGAAATGAAGTCCGACCGACTGTTCCGCTTGGATTAGGGTATGCACTTGCTGAAAATCCGGACGCGCTCAAGGCTTTTTCAGCTATGACCGAACAGCAGCGCAGCGAGGTTATAGAAAGGACCCGTTCCATCACCACAAAGGCGGCAATGCGAAGCTTCGTTGAGAGGCTGAATGTTGAAAATTGACATTTGTGCGGCGCTGTCTTAACGATTTGAAAAATAAGGGTTGCCGAAAATTCGCGGCGACCCTTTTTAATTATCAATTAAATTTTACATTCCCCTTGAAAAATTCTCCGCTATCGTGTATAATGTAATAGAATGAGTGTGAACTCAGCAAATGAAAAAATGAAAGGATTAACGCTATGCCTATTACCTATAATGAAAGGGCGCGTGTTTTTAAGCTCGATACGCCTAACTCTACTTATGCTTTCCATGTTACGGAAAGTAAAAATCTCCTACATTTATACTACGGGGCGACAGTTCCCGAAACTGATCTGACCTATAATCTCCGTATCCCTGACGGAAAGCCGTTTATCCCTGCCGTTCACGACGCTATGGGACCCCATTCGTTCGACTGTGCGCCGATCGAATTTTCGACATCGGGCGTTGCCGATTTCCGCGAACCTTGTTTTCAGGTGATGGATAAGCACGGTATGACTGCCTGTGAGGTTTATTTCAAGGACTACCGTATTTACAAGGGCAAGGACAAGCTCAAGGGGCTTCCCGCGACCTTCGCGAACACACCCGATGAGGTTACTAGTCTTGATGTGATCTGTGATGACCCGCACAATGGAATGGAAATTGTACTCCAGTACAGCGTTTTTGAACAGTTCGACATCATCACCCGTTCTGTAAAGGTTACAAATAAGGGCGAGGACGCTATCGAGCTTCGCCGCCTGCTGTCAACCTGCGTTGAGCTGGACAGAATGGACTACGATATGATTACGCTTTATGGTACATGGGCAAGAGAACGCCACGTTCAGCGTTTCCCTCTCCGCTTTGGAAAGCAGTCCATCGACTCCAACCGCGGTGCGACTAGCCACGCGCACAACAACTTCATCGCCCTCTGCGACCACACTGCGACCGAGGATTACGGCGAATGCTACGGCTTCTCGCTCTGCTATTCCGGTTCGTTCCTTGCTATGGCGGAGGTAAACCAGTACGAAAAGACCCGCGTCGTTATGGGTATCAATCCTTATGATTTCGCATGGCGGCTTGAAGTCGGCGAGGATTTCCAGGCTCCCGAAGTAATCATGTCATATTCCTCCTGCGGTCTTGGTCAGATGTCGCGCAACCTGCACGATGTAATGCGCAAGAACCTTATAAGAGGCAAGTGGAAGGATATCCGCCGCCCGATTCTTATCAACAACTGGGAGGCTACCTACTTCAATTTTGACACTGAAAAGCTGCTTGATATTGCGCGTGAGGCGAAAAAGGCGGGCATTGAAATGCTTGTTATGGACGACGGCTGGTTCGGACACAGAAACGATGACCGCTCCTCTCTCGGCGACTGGTTTGTAAACGAGGAAAAGATCAAGGGCGGCTTAAAGCATCTTGTTGACGAAGTGAACAAGATCGGACTTAAATTTGGTATCTGGTTTGAGCCTGAAATGATAAGTCCTGACAGTGAACTTTATAAGGCGCACCCCGACTGGTGCATACACATTCCGGGACGTTACCGCACGACTGCGCGTTCGCAGCTTGTTATCGACTTCTCCCGTCAGGACGTCCGCGACTACATTTACGGCAGGATAAAGGAAATCCTTTCCTCGGCTAACATTGAATATGTAAAATGGGATATGAACAGACAGCTCTGCGAGGTCGGAAACGAGGTTCTTCCGCCCGAAAGACAGCGTGAGATCTGGCACAGATACGTTCTCGGCGTTTATGAAATGCAGGAAAGACTGCTTACCGACTTCCCTGACCTGCTGCTTGAAAACTGCGCGGGCGGCGGCTCAAGATTTGACGCGGGAATGCTTTATTACTCGCCGCAGATCTGGACGAGCGACGACACCGACGCTATTGAGCGCCTTAAGATCCAGTACGGTACTTCTATGTGCTATCCTTGCTCCTGCTTCGGCGCGCACGTTTCCGACAGCCCGAACCACTGCGTGGGGCGTGTTACACCGTTCAAGACGAGAGGGCACGTTGCGATGGTCGGAACATTCGGCTACGAGCTTGACGTAACGAGAATTTCGGACGCGGACAAGTCGGAGATCAAGGCGCAGATCGAGGAATTCAACAAGTATAACCCGCTGGTAAGAAACGGGGACTATTACCGTCTTGGAAATCCGTGCGAGAGCACACGCTGGGACGCATGGCAGTTTGTCGCTAAGGACAAGAGTGAAACGCTGCTTGAATTTGTTCAGATACTCAAGATGCCGAGTGTTTTCGAGCTTCGTTTAAAGCTTAAAGGGCTTGACAAGGACAAGAACTACAAGCACGAGGAGAGCGGACAGGTGTTCAGCGGCGCGTTCCTTATGAACAACGGCATACACATTCCGAACCTCTGGGGCGATTTCCAGAGTTACATTGCACACTTTACAGTTGCGGACTAATGACTAATACTAAAAAGGAAGATTACTATGAAAGCGACACCGGTTGAGGGAATGAAGGACTATCTCCCTGAGGAGATGGCACTTCGTGACCGACTTATGAACACGATTATCGGAACATACACAGAAAACGGGTTCCGCCGCATTTCGACGCCTGCTGTTGAGAGCCTTGAAAATCTCGACAACAGTGACGGCGGCGAGAATCTGAAGCTTATATACCGCATTGAAAAGCGCGGAGAGAAGCTTGAAAAGGCGGTTGCTGCGGGAGATGTAAAGGGCTTCTGCGACTTAGGACTGAGATATGATTTAACGCTGCCGCTTGCGCGTTACTATACGGCGCACGCCTCGGAGCTTCCTGTACCGTTCAAGGTTATACAGGTAGACCGTGTTTACCGCGCGGAGCGTCCGCAGAAGGGTCGTATGCGCGAATTTATCCAGTGCGACATTGACATTCTGGGAAGCGAGAGCGTTGACTGTGAAGCGGAGCTTATGACGGTTACAGCGCAGGCGCTGCAGAAAATCGGGATTGGCGCGTTTCACATTGCGGTAAACCACCGCGCGGTAATACGCTCGGTCATACTGTTCTGTGGCTTTACCGAGGAGCAGGTAAATTCTGTTTGCATTACGATGGACAAGTTGGACAAGATCGGCTTAGAGGGTGTAAAAAATGAGCTTATGGAGAAGGGGTATTCTGCGGAAGCGGTTCAAAGCCTCTGCCAAGTGCTTGAAAACAAGATAATGACTGTCGATGAGCTTAAAGCCTATGGTGCAGGCGAGGCGGCGGACGAGCTTTTCCGTGTTATAGAGATGGCGAGCGAGCTTTCCGAAGGCAACTACGAGATTGTTTTTGACATTACGCTCGTTCGCGGGCAGGGCTACTACACGGGCACGGTTTTCGAGGTCATATCGGACGAATTTGGCGGAACAGTTGCCGGCGGCGGTCGCTATGACGGGCTTATCGGGCGCTTTTCGGGAAAGGACGTGCCGGCGGTTGGCTTTTCAATTGGCTTCGAGCGCATTTTCTCGGTACTGCTTGCACACGGCTCGTTATCGGTCGGCTCACGCGCTTCGGCGGCTGTGCTTTACAACGAGGGCGATTTTGTACCCGCCTACCGCTACGCAGAAACGCTGCACGAGGAATTTGACGTTACGGTTCTTCCTGCAAAGAAGAAGCTCGGAAAGCAATTTGCGCAGCTTGAACAGCAGGGCTACTCAGCCGCGTTTATTTTCAAGGGCGAAAACGAGACTGTCGAACGCAGAGTTTTAAATCAGGCTTAAGCTTTACTTCCCTTACTGCAAACATCGGCGCGGCTTTATCGGACAAGCTGTGCCGATTCTCATTTTGCGGAGGAGCGGGGAGGTCGGTGGAAGCGGAAAGAGCGGGCACGCCCTGAGCCTTCAGCTCAGGGCGGCGCAGCCGCGCCGCTATTGCCCCGCGAAGCGGGGCAATAGCGTGCCCGCCCTTTCCGCTTAGCCGAGGTGGGTAAAGGAGAAGCGCCGATCTTGCCGGGGTGCGGGGTGCGGCGTCAGACGGGGTGGCAAAGACGGCGGGGGTAGAGAAAGCCGCTGCGACCGCCAACGGGTGGTGGCTCTTCCCCGCAGGCGGTCGCACGGAAAAGCACCGGTTCTCGTTGGGAACTCCTCCGTGAGGGCTTACACCCTCCGTCGGAGTTCCCCGCGGCTTTCTCTGTCCCCGATGAAGTAAAAAACACCGGTAAACGCCGCGCCCCGCCACCGCCGGATCGGGTGAAATATTCGGCAAAGACGACAGTAATGCGGACGGGAAATCG
Source organism: uncultured Ruminiclostridium sp. (assembly GCA_964489095.1). GTDB lineage: Bacteria > Bacillota > Clostridia > Oscillospirales > Ruminococcaceae > Ruminiclostridium_E. Next base: position 8,581 of record CAZAXM010000048.1, read on the forward strand.
CATATGTTTTGTCAAAGGCTACAAAAATCGTGAAAACAAGTTTTTTTTTGAAAAGATGTGTTGAGTTTTGCGGCGGCGTGTGTTATAATAACAACACCGCGATACTTTCGCGCGACAATACATATTAGTTTTAAAGCAACACGGCGAATTAAAGGTTTGGAATAAACCTGATAAGAAGGAGACAAAAATATGAAGATTTTAAGAAAAGCAGCAGCTGCGCTTATGGCGGCAACAATGCTCGCAGCGGCAGGCTGTAATAGCGGGGACGCAGCGACCACAACAGCATCGGGAAATACCCCCGCTGCCGATGGAGAAAAGCTCCAGATAGGTATTATCCAGCTTATGGCGCACGTCGCGCTCGACCAGTCCTATGAGGGATTTATCCAGGCTCTTAAGGACGGCGGTTACGATGATAGTAAGGTTGAAATAACATATCAGAACGGACAGGGCGAAACTACAAACCTTTCCACTATCGCTGACCAGTATATCGGTAAGAATATGGATCTCATCTTCGCTATCGCTACCCCCGCAGCTCAGGCAGCAGCAGGTAAAACAAGCGAAATCCCGATTATCGGTACAGCTATCACCGATTTCGCAGAGGCAGGACTCGTAAACAGCAACGATAACCCCGGTACAAACGTTTCCGGTACTACCGATATGAACCCGATCGAAGGTCAGCTCGATCTCCTTTTAGAGTTCGCTCCCGAAGCTAAGACGGTAGGCTTTATCTACAACTCCTCCGAGGATAATTCCCAGCTCCAGGTTAAAATAGCTAAGGAATACCTCGATTCAAAGGGCGTCGCTTATACCGAAAAAACCGTTTCTACAACCAACGATGTTCAGCAGGCTGTTACTAGCCTCGTAAACGACTGCGACGCTATCTATATCCCTACCGATAACGTCCTCGCTTCGGCAATGACAATCGTTTCCGAGGTTACTCTCAGCAGTAAGACCCCCGTTGTATGCGGCGAAAGCGGTATGGTTAAGGCAGGCGGCCTCGCAACCCTCGGTATCAATTACTATAACCTCGGTTATCAGGCTGGCGAAATGGCAATCCGCGTTCTCGAAGGCGCAGATATTTCTACAATGCCTATCGAATCGTCAACAAATTATGATTTTTGCATAAACGGCGATACGGTAAATGCGTTCGGAATCACTGTTCCCGAAAAGTACGCCGAATCCGTTGTTTACCCCTCACAGGAAGCTGCTGAATAATAGTCTTGAATCACCCTCCGAAAGCGTAATGCGGACGGAGGGTCTTATTTTTTAGAACATTTTGGTTGATTTGTGCGTAATCAACAAAAAATGGGGAGAAAAATTATCGGAAAAGGCATTGCCTTTTTGGGGACAGTGTGGTATAATATAAGCTGTCGCTTTAATAACAAAAAGCAATACAGCATTTTAGCTTTTTGATTTTACATTGTTAAAGTAAAGGAGAATTGATATGAAAAAAAGAATATTTGCCGCGTTGATGGCTGCGGCAATGCTGCTTACCTCCGCGGGTTGCAGCAGTAATGACGAAAAATTACAGATAGGCGTTATCCAGCTCGCAACACACGACGCGCTTGATAAGGCATATGAAGGTTTTGAACAGGCGCTGAAGGACGGCGGTTACGACGAGAGTAAGGCGGAAATAATTTTCCAGAACGCTCAGAACGAAACCGCAAACCTTTCAACGATCGCCGACCAGTATGTCGGAAAAAATGTTGACCTTATTTTTGCAATCGCAACGCCCGCTGCACAGGCTGCCGCAAATAAGACTACCGATATCCCGATTATCGGCACGGCTATCACCGATTACGCAGCGGCAGGACTTGTAAACAGCAACGATAATCCCGGCACAAACGTTTCCGGTACGACCGATATGAACCCGATTTCGGGACAGCTCGACCTGCTGCTTGAATTTGTTCCCGACGCAGGTACAGTAGGCTTTATTTATAGCACCTCGGAGGATAATTCCCGCCTCCAGGTCGATATCGCTAAAGCTTACCTCGATGAAAAAGGTATCGCATATACTGAAAAAACGGTTTCCGCAACAAACGATGTCCAGCAGGCTATAACAACCCTCGTTAAGGAATGCGACGCCGTTTATGTGCCGACGGATAATATCCTCTCTTCGTCTATGGCAGTTGTTTCGGAGGTTACAATTGCGGAAAAAATGCCCGTAATCTGCGGCGAAAGCAGTCAGGTAGAGGGCGGCGCGCTCGGAACGCTCGGAATTAACTACTATAACCTCGGTTATCAGGCAGGCAAAATGGCTATCCGCGTCCTTGAGGGCGAGGATATTTCGACAATGCCCATCGAGGCTTCCACAAATTACGATTTCTGCATCAACGGCGATACCGCAGCTGCAATCGGTATCACTGTTCCCGAAAAATATGCAGAATCCGTGATCTCCCCTTCTCAGGAAGCTGCGGAATGAGCTCGATAATGTAAAAAAGACAAGGATTAAAGGCTGTTGCGACGTTTTCGCAGTGGCCTTTTCCATATATACACTGCCATTTGATAAAAAAATCCTTTTTTGTTGAAAAAAGCTGAAAATGTACTTGAAATTTTTAAAAAAACAGTGTATAATAGAAAGGAATGATTATCGGCGGATAAGCCTCCCTACATAAGGCTTTACCACACAGTTATTTTCGCGCCGGATGCAATCGGAAATCGAAATGCGTAAGCCGTTAATTGCGTGGCAACGTCGTAACCCGAAAGGTGAAAGGTTATGCTTAATATTGTTATTGGGGCAGTTGCCCTTGGTCTTTTGTGGGGAATCGTCACCCTTGGCGTTTATCTCACCTTCCGCATACTTGATATGGCGGATATGTCCTGCGAGGGCGCGATTACCCTTGGCGGCGCGACGGCTGCCGTATTGATTACGCTGGGTGTAAACCCGTGGATTGCTACGCTGATTGCGATGTGCGCGGGCTTCTGCGCGGGCTTCATTACCGGCGTGCTTCACACAAAGCTCAAAATCCCGATCCTTCTTTCGGGTATCCTTACCATGACTGCGCTGTATTCAATCAACCTGCGCATAATGGGTCGTGCGAATGTTCCGCTTTCTTCAAACGGAAGCAAGGCGGTCGACACGGTTTTCTCTCCGCTGGTTGACTTGTTCAAGAGTCTTGTCGGCGAGTATGACAAAAGCGACAGTATGAGCTGGCTTTACGATGTTCTTACGAATAAGAACTTTGCCGCTCTGATGCTTGGACTTATTGTTGTAATAATCGTATCCGTGATTATTTACTGGTTCTTCGGAACAGAAATAGGTTCGTCCATTCGCGCTACGGGAAACAACCACAAGATGGTTCGCGCGCAGGGTATCCACACCTCGACAATGATCATAATCGGTCTTGTTATCTCAAACGGACTTATTGCACTTGCCGGCGCTCTTATTGCGCAGTATCAGGCGTTCGCGGACGTTCAGATGGGTATCGGTTCGATCGTTATCGGACTTGCCTCCCTCATTATCGGCGAGGTTGTAATCGGAACAAAGTCGTTTAAGCGCGTGCTTATTGCGCTTCCTGTCGGCGCGGTTATTTACCGTCTTATCATTGCGCTTGTTATGAACGCAGGTATGGAGGCGAACGACCTGAAGCTGTTCACCTCGATCACGGTAACGTTCTGTCTTTCTCTCCCGCTTATCAAGAAGGGCATCAACAAGCTCATAAAAAAGAGAAACGGCGGCGAACCGACGAAAGCTATCGGCGTTGAAACTATTATAAACAGCACAAAGCCTGTGGATTATGACGGCGAAGAGGACGCTCCCGAGGAGATTACCGAAGAATTTGCCGAAGCGAAGGAGGAAGTGTGAAATGCTGAAGCTTGAAAATATTCACAAGACCTTTAACGCGGGCACGATAAACGAGAAAAAGGCACTGAACGGGGTTTATCTTAACCTTGACAAGGGTGATTTTGTAACAGTTATCGGCGGAAACGGCGCGGGAAAGTCTACTATGCTCAACGCGCTTGCGGGCGTGTTCCGAATTGACGAGGGACGCATTGAAATTGACGGTCAGGACGTTACAAAGCAGGTCGAGCACAAGCGCGCGGCGTTTCTTGGACGTGTTTTTCAGGACCCGATGACGGGAACGGCGGCGAATATGAGCATTGAAGAAAACCTTGCGCTGGCGTACAGACGCGGCAAACGCAGAGGCTTACGCTGGCACATAACCGACGAGGAACGGAAGATCTACAAGGAAACGCTGAAAACGCTGGACTTGGGACTTGAGGACAGACTTACGAGCAAGGTCGGCTTGCTTTCCGGTGGTCAGCGTCAGGCACTCACGCTCCTGATGGCGACCTTACAGAAGCCGAAAATCCTGCTTCTTGACGAGCACACTGCGGCTCTTGACCCGAAAACGGCGGCAAAGGTGCTTGCGCTTTCCCAGAAAATAATTGACGAAAACAATCTTACTGCGCTCATGGTAACGCACAATATGAAGGACGCGATCACCTACGGAAACCGTCTTATTATGATGAACAACGGACGGATCATATTTGACGTAAAGGGTGAGGAAAAGAAAAACCTTACGGTTGAGCAGCTTCTCCACAAGTTCTCCGAAATCAGCGGTACTGAGCTTGCGAACGACAGAATGTTATTCTCGTCTACATGATATTTGAATACAGCAAAACACCCGTGAGGATTTCACTCGGGTGTTTTGTTTTATTCCGAAAAATGGCGCGCCGCAGGCGCGCGGGGGTGGGCGGGCGGGGGAATTTTGCGAGCGAAGCTCGCAAAACGGGGTTTGCAGCTGCAATACGGGAGAGCGCGCGGCACGCGCCCGTCCTTTTATGACGGGCTATCGGAGAAAGAGGAATCGGCACTATCGTTGCCGTCCGCCGTCAGCCAGAATGTGAAATATCGCAAAGCTGCTAAAAGGCGGAACAGGAGGTTCGTATGAGAAACAGAAGTGTTGTGTTTGTAGTCAGGGATAAAAAGATACTTGTTGAAAAAATATCTTGTGATGGTAAGTCGTTTTACTCAATTCCCGGTGGTGGAATCGAAGATGGTGAAACCCTGGAACAAGCGGCGATAAGAGAGCTTAAGGAAGAGTGCGGTCTTGACGGGACAGTCCTGAAAAAGTTAGCAGAGGTGTACAACAATAACAGGACGGAGTACGCGTTTGAAGTAAGCGTTCCGAATAACCAGATTGCAGTTAAAGGTTATGACCCCGAAGAGAGTATGGATAATCAGTCGATAAAAGAGGTGCTTTGGTTGGAATTAAGCGATATTCCGGAAAAGGACAGGTGTTTTTTATGGCGATACGGCTTGTTGGAAATAAAAGGCTTTTTTGACGAGGTTTTATCCTGGGGAGATGAAATCAGCTATCCGAAAAAATGAAATTGTTCCGAAATCTTTTTGCTGAGCGGGGTCGCGCTGTTTTTTAACCCTGCTGTCGGTCAAGGGCGCTAAAAGTCGGGAAAGCCTCCTGCATTTCGACGCGCAGCCCCGGCTTGGCACCCCTCGCTTTAGCTTGTGTGTTATAAAGAAGCAATAGAAGTGTAAAATTTTTTGCCGTTCCT
>CAZAXM010000049.1:0-13638 GCA_964489095.1 uncultured Ruminiclostridium sp.
AAAATAAACTTGTTTGTCACTTGATTTTTGTGGACACTTTATATTGCAATTTATATTTACAGAAAAAAACGGTTTCCGATATTGACAAACGAGGGGAATTTGTGTATAATAATATAGAATATATGATGTATATTTGCAGTTATTACGGAAAGGGGTATGGAATTGCCTTTATATGAAAGCTTCGGCGGCGATATAATTACGAGGCAGTTTATCCTTAATGAAAACACCCCGCCGCGTATTTCCGAGGTCTATAAAAACATACGCGCAAACCTGATTTCCGCAATGTCAGCCCGCGCGCTGCCGTCTGTCACGATTACAAGTCAGTGTAAAAGCGAAGGGAAAACGACGACTGCCGCTAATCTCGCAATTGCTTTCAGCCAACTTGATAAGCGTGTGCTGTTGATTGACGCTGATATGCGCCGACCGAACCTTCATGAGCTGTTCCGCCTTAAAAACCGATATGGATTAAGCACAGTCCTTAGCGGTACAAGCGATGTATTCAGCGCGATCTGTCCCGAAGTCCTGCGGAATTTCCACGTTATGCCGTCGGGAATTGTCCCCGAAAATCCCGCCGACCTGCTCGGCGGACGGAAAATGGAACAGCTTATTCGTATGCTTTACGGATATTATAATTACATCATTATCGACTCTCCGCCGCTGTGCGTTGCGAACGACGCGCTCCTCTTCGGAGAGTATACGGCGGGAGTTCTTCTCGTGATTCGCGAGAATAAAACCACGCATACTGACCTTAAAAAGGCACTTTCGACAATTTCTCTCGCTAAGGCGAACCTTATCGGCGCTGTTAAAACGCATTGCTCCGACCTTCGCGATGAAGCTTCGGACTATCGTAACGCACTTGCCGAAAACGCTTCTGACGCTGACGAGGACGACGAATGACAACGATAATTTTTACTGTATTTCCGCTGCTTATAGCGGCGTGCGGAATGCTGAAAAAACGTCCGCTTATATGCACGGCTGTCGGCGCTCTTATATTTTTTTGCACTTTCCTTTGCCTTAGTTCAGCTGCCCCGCCGCTCTCGGCGGATTATGCTGTTATTTCAGCAGGCGGCACGGTAAATAGCCCTATCGGCTTCTCATACCCCGCGCAGCTGCTGACGCTCCTCTTCCCCGATAGCTCAGCCGTAAGCATTGTTGTTTCGGCAATATTCGCTTTTTCCGTTTCGGCGTACATATATAAATCGGAATCGCCGTCCTTTTCGGCTGTTCTTTTCGCGGCAGGCGCGTTCTGGCTCTATTTCGTGCATAATCCAATCGTGTTTATCGCAGCCGCGCTGTTTATGAACGCCCTTAAATATGCTTACCAGCGTGATTTCGTGCGCTGTGCCGCGCTTATTCTTCTTGGGGTATGCTTTTATCCCGAAATGTGGGTGCTTCTCCTGCTTATTCCATTTTTTGCACTCCCTGTCGGCATTCCGCTTCTTGCTGTTGGAATAGCCGTCGGAGCAGCTATTATATATATAAATCCGGCGGACTTCCTCTTTAAATCTATGTCCGCAGACCCGCAGATATTCCCGGCAAACGGAATATCCGTCCTTATCCCGGCAGCGCTTTTCACGCTGTTCATTCTCGCCGTGCTGACGCGGAAAATGTTCAGAAAAAAAGAGTACTCCGATATTATGATAATTACGCTTTTTGCGGCGGCTGTGCTGTCGCTTATGAGCGTTTCCGATACACGTTTCGCGCCGCTTGCAATTACGCTCGCCGCGCCGTCTGTCCTATCCCTCGGCGGTGAAATCTTCATCGTGGGGAAACGGCTTTTATCTATGACATTCCGCGAAAAGGCGAAAACCGCAGAGATCATCGCTTTAACAGCTGTCGCGCTTATTCTCGCAGCTTTTTACGGCGCAGTTCTCTCGCATACGGGGGTGATATTCTGAACGGAAATGATAATTTCCTTATAGCTCACCCTTTTGCCGCACGCTTTACTAAAAAACGCATACGTGCCGCTTTCGCAGTAGGTATCGGCGAAAATATCGCCGTTCATTTCGCAGCGACAGCCGCCTGCGCTATGCTTTCAGCAAATGTGCCGTATGAATGGCTGTATTACCTGTCGTTCGCAGTGATGCTTGCCATTTCGGTAAGCGCCGCATTGCTCGCGGGATTTCGGCGGCATTGGATCTTCCCCGCATATTCAGCAGTGCTGCGGTTTCTGCCGTTGCTGCTGTTAAGCGAAAAAAACACGCAAACGGGCGCGATTGACGAGGTTTTAAGAAGCCTGTCCGTTGCAGTAACCGATTGTGTTTTTTCTCCGCTATACAATATAACTTCTGATAAAAAAACACTTTTCATCATTTTCTTCGGTATTGAAGCAGCCGCTTTTTTGTGGGGATTTTACCTGCGGAAAAACGCGAAGCAATCCCGATTTTACTGTGAAACCCGAATTGAAATGCTTCATGGGGATTCGGGAAACCATTAAGATAATTCAGAAAGGTCGGTAATGAAATGAAACTGAAAAAAATTATTTGCTCTGCTCTTGCGGTAATGGTTGTGTTCGGGTCAGTTCCCGCTATCCAGGTCACAGCGGGCGCGATTGATTCTACTACTATCGGAACCTCCGAAGGTGTCTCGTCAAGCATTTATACAACGCTCGGCGAGGTTATGTACAAAGCAACCGGATATAAGTCGCTTGGAAGTTATCTCCATTTTTGCTTTAACCAAGGATACCGACTCATTAAAATCCCCCCTATCGAACATACCCGCGGTTCATATTTTGCGCTTACTAAATCAGATGTAAAAGCGCTTGCGTCATTTTCAACGATGAAATATTCATTTGAATTTACCAACTCGACCCTCGGATTTAAGTACAGCACTACCATCTCCGGAAGTCAGGTGGGTCAATATTTAAATAATATGTCGTCAAGCGATTTACTGATACTTACGCTTTCGTTCACTAAAGGCTTTAACGACAACGGTGACGCATATATAAACGTTATGCGTTCGCCCGCAAACCCCTCTCCGGAAGAAAAAACAGGATGCATTTCCTACAAAATTACATACGACAGCCTTATCACTCTCTTAAGCTGGAACAACCTTGTTAATAACTCAATTTTCAACGAAACGAATGGATACTACATTTACACGATCAACAATTCGGAAAAGGTTGCCAGCGACTTGTACGATGAGCTGGGTGCTAATAGCGATTTTGACTTTCCAATCGATAATAAGAATAACCTCGGCTACCAGATAAGATATAAAACAGACAGCACAACTTATTACAGCAAAAAAGAAGTTATAGGTATGCTCGAAAACCTTATTAAGAATTACCTCGGACTTGACGGATTTGATAACAACCAGACGCTTGAGGAATATATCGATTCCGCAATCAGCGATATAAAAAATGACCTTCCGGATAGCTACATTACCGAAGCAAAGGTTAATAAGCTGATCGATAAGTATTTTAATGAAAACCGTGACAAGCTTATAGAAAATATTATCAAATCGCTCGACTACTCCGACCTTGATTATGATGAGCTTAACTATAAAAAAATCAGTGATCTCCTTACTGATTATATGGTTGACAATAACAAACTTCTCCCTGTTCTTAAAGAGATTCTCGCAGATGAAGAAATGAGAAGTCTCCTAAAGGGAAAAGACGGCGAAAACGGCGAAAACGGCAAAGACGGTAAAGACGGTAAAGACGGTAAAGACGGTGCAACCGGCGCAACCGGCGCAACGGGTGCAACCGGCGCAACAGGTGCTACGGGCGCAACAGGCGCTGACGGCGAATCTTTTGAAGAATGGGCAAACCGCACTTACGGCAGCACACAGAATTATTTCAATTACAGCTTTGAGAATTGGATAATCTCGAAATATGGCTCGTTAGCTAACTTCCAGCAGGTTTTTTCCGGAACAGACGGAAAATCCGCATACGAACTTGCCGTTGAACAGGGTTATAGAGGCTCTCTTTCAAGCTGGCTTGATTCACTTGAAGGCGAAGACGGCTTATCGGCATACGAAGTCGCAAAGGAAAACGGGTTTAAGGGGTCTGTTGACGAATGGCTCGAATCGCTTCGCGGTGATGATGGCGCGGACGGTGAGGACGGCGCAGACGGCGAGGACGGAAGAGATGGCGTTGACGGTAAAGACGGCAAAGATGGTAAAGACGGTCAGATAATCTACGTCAACGGCGCATACGGACAGGTTCCGAACGCTCCCACGTCGGGCGGCACTACAAATCCCCCCACAGCAGGCGACGTAACGCTTGATGACACGGTTTATATCGTGAAAGGAAACGGCGTTGTAAACCCCAACACGGGTATTGCGGTCGGAATAATCCTCCCCGCGGCAGCCGCCGGCTCGGTTCTTCTCGTTAAAAAGTCGGGAAGAAAAAGGGGCAGAAGAAGAAAGTAAAAAACGAACCCGCTGCGAAAAAGCAGCGGGTTCAGTTATGGAAAGGCGATTTATGGAACTCAATATTGTACTTGTCGAGCCGAGAATACCCCAGAACACGGGAAATATAGCACGTACCTGCGCTCTCACAGGCGCGCGCCTGCACATAGTAAAGCCGATGGGCTTTGAAATCGACGATAAACAGCTAAAACGCGCGGGACTTGACTACTGGCATCTGCTGGACATAACCTACTACGAGAACCTTGACGATTTTTTTGCAAAAAATCCCGACGGCGATTTCCGTTATTTCAGCACAAAAGCTATAAACAACTACTCTGATGTTATCTACCGCGACCGTGTTTACATCGTTTTCGGGCGTGAGGATAAGGGACTGCCCGAAGAGCTTCTCTACAAAAACAAGGAGCGCTGTGTGCGCATACCGATGATCAACAACGAGGCTGCCCGCAGCCTTAACCTCTCCAACAGCGTTGCAATCGGCGCATACGAGGTACTGCGGCAATGGGGCTTCCCCGAACTGAAAAATAAAGGCTCGCTAACGAAGTTTAACTGGGAATAAACGGCAGCGGCGCGGTGACGGGCAACAACACATACCGAAAAGGGCTGTTTCAGCATTTGCTGTAACAGCCCTTTTAAAGTATAGATACAGGACGTTTTGCTTATTCAGTGTCTGCATACTTTGCTGAAAGCTCATTGATTGTGCCTTCAGCAATCATCTTCTCAACAGTTGCGTTTACCATATTGAGCACTTCTGTATTGCCCTTTGCGACCGCAATACCGTACTCCTCGGATTCAAACGCTTCGTTGTCCTCAACAATTTTCAGGTCCTCATTGTCAGCGATATACTTCTGAGCGGTAGCCGAGTCGATAACGACAACGTCGCACTTGCCGTTTATAAGCTCAAGAATAGCTTCGGTACCCTTCTTAATGCTTCATAGGGGTAGCCGAAATCCTTAACGCAGGTTTCACCTGTATAGCCCTGAATAACAACGATTTTCTTATCAGCCATATCGGAAGCCTTTGCGATCGTAGAGTCCTCCTTAACAATCATAACCTGCTTAGCAACGTAGTAAGGAGTCGAAAAATCTACGGATTCAAGTCTTTCCGCGGTAATTGTCATACCGGAAATAACCGCGTCAATCTGTCCGTTATGGAGAGCAATAAGAGTTGAGTCGAACTCCATATTCTCGATAACAGGTGTAAGGTTGTTGTCGTCGGCAATCTGCTTTGCAATAGCTATATCAATGCCGTCATACTGATCAACTACGCCGCTCGCGGATACAAATTCCATAGGCGGGAACTCTGCGTTTGTGCCAACCTTGAATGTTCCTGCAACAGCTGTCTTAACGCTCTGCGCGCCGTCATCTGTCTTTGCTTCGGAACAGCCTGCCGCCGGGCTGCTGCCGCGAATGCGAAAATTTTTGTTAATTACATTTTGTTTTCTCCTTTTGTTCAACATTATATTAAAAGCCTCGGCTTTTGTTAACTACTTAAGAACCTTACTTAAAAATCTAATCGTCCGCTCGTTTTTGGGATTGCTGAAGACCTCTTCGGGCGTACCCTGCTCCAGAATATTACCCTGATCCATAAACAGAAGGCGTGTACCGACCTCCCTTGCAAAGCCCATCTCGTGAGTAACAACGACCATTGTCATTCCCGAATCCGCAAGATCCTTCATAACGTCAAGAACCTCTCCGACCATTTCGGGGTCAAGCGCGGACGTCCGCCTTTTCGGAAAGCCCTACTCGTGTGAGAAGCTCCCTGCCGCGCTGTTCCGCTTCCTCCTTTGTCATTTTCTTTAAAAGAACCGGAGCAAGCGTTATATTGTCCATAATTTTAAGGTGCGGGAAAAGATTGAACTACTGAAAAACCATACCCATTTTCTGACGCATCCAGTTCACGTCAGCCTTGGGCGTGTTTATAAGCTCGTCGTCAATGTAAATCTCGCCCTCTGTCGGCGTTTCAAGCAGATTAAGGCAGCGCAGAAAGGTGCTTTTTCCCGAACCCGACGGTCCGATCACGACAACAACCTCACCCTGAGAAATATGCTCGTTTATTCCGTCAAGAACATGCAGATCGCCGAACGACATATGTAAATTATTTACCTTTATCATTTTTCGTTCCTCCTTTAGCGTACTTCGGACTTTCTGAGCTTCTTTTCAATAAGCCTGAGTCCGATTGTGAGGATTTTTATGAAAATAAAATAGATTACAGCCGTTCCGACAAGCGGCATAAACGGTTCAAACGTTGCACTCTTGATAAAGTCGCCCGCCTTCTGAATGTCCATAAGTCCGACGTAGCCGACAATCGCCGTTTCCTCTATAAGCACGATAAATTCGTTGCAAAGCGCAGGAAAGATGTTCTTGACCGCCTAAGGAATAACAATACGTATCATAGTCTGGCTTGCGCTTAAGCCAAGCGAACGTCCCGCCTCGGTCTGTCCTTTATCAATCGAAAGAATACCCGCACGGATAATCTCCGAAACATACGCGCCGGAGTTTATGCCGAAAGCGATCGCCGCAATAATCCACTTGTCGATATGTACCGAAGCAAAAATTACGAAATAGATAATCATAAGCTGGGTAACCGACGGCGTGCCTCGTATAACGTCAGTATAAACCTTACCTATCGCACGCAGCGGCTTCTTGTTTGAAAGCGTACACAGCGCGATCAGCATACCGATGAGAACGCCGATGACTATTGCGAGCAGAGAAATCTTAATCGTTACGCCGATACCGTCGAGGAAGAGCATATATCTGTCCTCGCGTATAAAGCACTTGTAAAAATCCTAGTAAAGCCCATCAAAAAATTCCATAGCCTGACCTTTCCTTCCTTGTTAATAGAGTATAAGAATTATTTCTTCTTCTTTTTAGCAAGAATGGAAAGAACAACGCAAGCTGCCACAGCGACCGCCGCAACAACGATAATTACAATCGCTACCGGTGATACAGGCGAGCTTACGCCTGCGAGTTTGATCAATTCTAAAGTGTTCATAATAAAGCTTCCCTTCAATTACTTTCTGCGTTTTGCGAGTACAATAATTATTCCGACGATAGCTCCGAGAATTACAACTCCCGCAACTATAAGTACTATCATAAGCGAGCTGTTCTGTGAAGCCGAGCTTGCGTGAGAAGCCGGCTGAGCCGCCTGCACCGCTGCTGTTGTTCCCGCTGTTTCAGCTGTTTCGGCTGCTGTTGTCGTTGCTTCTTCCGTTTCAGCCGCCGCGGTCGTTGTTTCTTCCGTTTCGGCTGCCGTGGTCGTTGTTTCTTCCGTTTCAGCCGTTTCGGTGGTTGTTTCCTCTGTTTCAGTATCCTCAGCTGTCGTTTCCTCAACCGTTGTTACTTCCTCAGTCGTGGTGGTTGTTTCAGCCTCCGTCGCAGTTGTTGTTGTTGTTGTTGTTGTTTCAACTGTGGTCGTGGTCGTCGTCGTTGTTTCGGCAGCAGTTGTTGTGGTTGTTGTAGTTGTCGTTTCGGGAACAGTCGTTGTGGTTGTTGTTTCAGGCGTTGTTTCGGGTACTGTCGTTTCCGCCTCTGTCTGAGCAGCTACATTATCTGCCGTACAGCTTCCGTTTCCATCAAATGAGATGATAAGATTACCGCTTTTATCGAAAAGGGACGCGCTTACAACCGAAAGTCCGTATTCTGACGACGTATTTCCCCATTCGCCGATACTTATCGCTGTCCAGGCTGCCGCCTCGTTCGTTATATTCTTACCGAGAAGGTCGGCGGAAAAAACAACCGTTCCGTCGCTTCCGGCAGCTACCGTAGCCTCTGAGCTGTTATCGCCCGCAACATTCGCAAGCGTGGAGAAGCCGTACTGGAACCAGTCGTTCGCGCCGAGGGCTATAAAGCCCTGGAAATCCATAAATGCGGTTTCCGTGCTGCCGTAAACGCCTGCGGCTAAATCGCGGGTATACGCGTCATAGTTGGATACCTTTGCGGTTACCTGAATAGCGCCTACCTGTGTATAATCTACGTTATAGCTTCCGTTTATAACAAGCTTCCAGTTCTGGTTTGTTGCAACAACGCTGGAGTTCGGCATAGAGGGCGCGTTAATATATGCACTCGAAGCTGTTGTGAATGCTGCTGCGGCGATCGCCGCGGACGCAGCTGCTGATATAATTCTTCTCATTTTCATAACGGTTATTCTTCCTCCATAACACATAAAGTACAGTATTATACAAATATATATTATATCATAACACATTACCACGCCGCTTGTCAATCCGCAAAATGCCTTAAATCGCGAATTTTCGCTTTATTGCACAAAATACCGTCATTTAACCCGTGCACACCGTACATTTTTTCGTGATTATGATACACGAAATGACGTTCACAAAACTTTTTGGCAAATTGTATTGAAATTTTCTCAAAGATATGCAATAATATAAATGTATCGACTGTCGGATCCTTAGAATTTCATTTTCTGCCGCAATTGTCATAAATATATCAGATTAGAAATTTCAGCAGACCGAATCAGAATACCCCGAAATGTTTCTCGGTAAGCCGGTACATGTAAATACGCAAAAACACGAAAGGAATATATATTATGAATAGTGCGATTATTTTAGCGGCGGGCGAAGGCAAAAGAATGAAGTCCTCTCTCCCGAAAGTGCTTTGCCGCGTTCTTGAAGAACCGATGCTCGGCTGGGTGCTGGACAGCGTTACCGAAGCGGGTTTTTCCGCTGAAAGCGTGGGAATCATCGTAGGAAACGGTGCGGAAAAGGTAACGGAGTATATGTCCGAAAAGGGCTTTTCGCGCGCTTTTTTACAGTCCGAGCGTAAAGGTACAGGTCACGCTGTTATGCAGGCGACGCCGCTTATTTCCGAAAGTGAAAACGTTCTGATCCTCTGCGGCGATGCACCGTTCATTGACGCGGAAACAATAAAATCCTCGCTCGAAGAGCACATCTCTGCCAAAAACGCTGTAACCGTCGTAACTGCCGAGGTGGACGATCCGACAGGCTACGGCAGAATTATCTGCGATAAAAACGGCGCATTCAGCTGTATCACCGAGCAGAAGGACTGCACAGAAGCTGAAAAGAAGATACGCGAAATAAATTCGGGCGTGTACTGGTTCAGCGCGAAGGCTCTCGCCGAGGCACTTCCAAAGCTCAGCACAGCCAACGCAAGTGGGGAATACTACCTTACTGATACAATTGAAATTCTCCGCGCAGATGGTCATAACGCGGGCGTTTACCGCACCGATAACCCTCAGATCGTTCTCGGAGCGAATACACGTGCTAACCTGCTTGCGCTGAACGAGCTGGCACGAAAAAATGTTATAAATAAACACCTCGAAAACGGCGTTGAGTTTATCTGCACAGACGGCATTATTATCGGGAAAAACGTTGAGATCGGCGCTCAGACGCTCATCTACCCCAACACAATACTGCGCGGCGCAGTGAAAATCGGACGCGGCTGCATTATCGGTCCGAACTCGGTTGTCGAAAAAACCGTTGTCGGTGATAATTCCATTCTTAATAACGTTCAGGCTTACGATTCAGCCGTCGGAAACGACGTTAAGGTCGGTCCTTTTGTGCAGCTTCGTCCCGGTACGATTTTACATGACGGCGTAAAAATTGGCGACTTTGTTGAAGTTAAAAACTCGGAAATCGGCGAAAAAACCTGTATCGCGCACCTTACATACATCGGCGACAGCGATGTCGGACAGGACGTAAACTTCGGCTGCGGCTGCGTTACCGCTAATTACGACGGAATCAATAAATTCCGCACTGTTATCGGAAATCACGCCTTTATCGGCTGTAATACCAACCTTGTCGCGCCCGTGGAAATCGGCGAAAACGCAACGACCGGCGCAGGCTCTACGATTACGGGCAACGTCCCCGCCGACAGCCTTGCCGTTGAACGAACTGACACAAAAATTATCGAGCATTGGGAGAAAAACTCCCGCCGCAAACGCAAGATCTAACGGAGAAAATATGCTGAACGAATCCAATAATATTGATAATAAAGCAGCAATTCAGGATAATACCGCCCTCGGCGAAACGGTTCGCCGATTTGGGTTAGGTATGCTGGTGCTTGCGATAAACACGCTTCTCATGCCGCTTGCGCTTGCATTTCTGATATATGTTATAATCGGCGTTCCGACAGGTGCAGGAGGCGATGGCTACTACATTTTTGCGCTGGCGGTAAACGAAATATCTGCGTATCTTGTTCCACTGATCGTTTTCAGGGCGATGTTCGGCGACGATTGCAGAAAATATTCACCCTCGAACGAATACAAAAAGAGAAACGGCGAGAGCTTAATTCTCTTTCTTGCAGGAATCGGCGCAGGCTCGCTGGGAACGCTTCTTACAAGACTTATCAACGCGCTTATCGACAGCATTTTCCATACCGGTGAACTTGCCGACGCTTTTGAACAGGCCATGCCCGAAAACGGGGTGCGCTTCGCCGCCTTTGCAGTGTGTATCTGCGTTATTGCTCCGATTTGTGAGGAATTTATATTCAGAAAGTTCCTGCTTATTCCCCTGCGTAGGCTCGGCGACTTCCCTGCCGCATTGCTGAGCGGGTTAGTTTTCGGGCTTTATCATGCAAATTTTGACCAGTTCGCGTATGCGGCGCTTGTCGGGATTTTCTACGCGCTTATCGCAATCCGCCGAAACTCGATTTTACCAACAATAGTTCTGCACGCACTGAACAATTTTATTGTGACAGCCGCGAGCTATGCGCCGTTTAATAATCAGTTCACCGAGGTAATGTCAGTTTTATCGTCACTGACGTTTCCGGTAGGTCTGCTTGCAATTGTTGCGGCGGCGATAATGGGGCTTATGGAAATAAAAAAAGCTGAGAATGATCCGGACGGTAAGGAATGCATAAGAATTATTTTGAAGAATCCCGCATTTGTAATCGGATTTTTAGCAATGTTCGCCGCGTTTTTTGTGTAAATGATGTGCATTGCGCTGCAAAAGACTTATATAATATCGTGCTTTTTGTCGAAATGTGATAAAAAGAAAAAAAATCAAAAAAACGCTTGACAAATTGTCATTCCCGTGGTATAATAATTAAGCAATCGGGAATGCTGGTGTAGCTCAGTTGGTAGAGCAGCTGATTTGTAATCAGCAGGTCGTGGGTTCGAGTCCCTCTATCAGCTCCAGTTGACAATATGCACTTTCTTGTGAAAGTGCTTTTTTATTATAATTAGCAAAACCCACCATCCAATCATATATGTACTGAAATCAATGTCATATAATTTACAATAAAACGGCAAAATCATTCACAGACAAGCTTTAGCCCTATAAAATACAGATACACTCAATGATGAAATAAAATTATTCATGCAATAATTTTATTTATTCAAGCATATTATATACAAGGCATATGCCCACACCATATTAAGGACAATATAATGCAAAACGAAAACATTATCAAACAAAATATGTCGGACTATGAAAACTTTTTATCCGAATTAAACATTCATTCATCGCTTGATATCAACCTTGCAATAAAAAATAACAAAATCACTGAAATAATATACTCTACCGAATCTCGCCACACCGAAATGATAAAAGAGTGCTGCCAAAATATACTCTCCCAAACAGAGTGCAAATTTATTTTTGTAACAGGCCCTTCATCATCAGGGAAAACGACCTTTGCCAACCGACTCTGCGATGAACTCAAACAAAATGGTATATCCACCGTAAATATTTCTCTTGACCACTACTACAAACCCCTTGAAGAGATTCCCCTCGGAAATGACGGCAAAGCAGATCTTGAAGATATAGAAGCTTTCGAATACGAACTACTCAATTCAGATCTATCGGATCTATCCCAAGGCAAAACGATATACCTGCCCCATTACGATTTTGAAAAACGAATCAAAACAAAAAAGGACCGTGTTGTCAACATAGGCGAAAACGAATTGATACTCGTAGAAGGCATACAAACATTTAATCCCAAAATTGCAAATAATATTTCACAAAATATGAAATACAATATCTATTGCTGTGCACTGAACTCGCTTACCGACAAAAACAATGTTCGCATAAGCTCCGAAACAACTCGCCTTATGCGCCGCATGGTGCGGGATTATTATTTTAGAAATGCCGACTACAAGCTTACCTTTGAATTGTGGGAAAATGTAAAGAAAAGCAGCATTAAACACATCTACCCATATACCGAAAAAGCAAATTATATTTTCAATTCCGCTGCCCCATACGAATACAGCCTTTATAAAAAGCATTTGGAATTGATACTCAAAGATGCAATTGAAAATATCGACTACACCGAAAGAGTCCACCCGATAATTTCGCTTATATCCGAGTTTGAGGCTCTCTCCGATGATGCTATTTCGAATAATTCCATAATAAAGGAATTTCTTCCTTAATTTATAAAAAGCTTTCCGAACCGAAAGCTTTTATTTTTGAAATAATTTGCCGCATACCGCCCTATTATTCCATTCGGTATGGACAAAACGGCGAAAATCCTTTATAATCCCGATATGAGAAAAAATACAATAGGAATATACATAAACTTTCTTACCCCCGAAAGAAGACTTCTTCTTGAAGATGCTGCCAAATCTTTCGGATACGAAACAAAATTTGTAGAAAATGAAATACAAATTACAGATATCGAAGATTGTGAAATCCTATTCGGTCAAATACCGCCTGAAATGCTTAAATATGCCTTAAATCTAAAATGGCTGCAATGCTCATTTGCCGGAGTGGATAAATATACCGATGAAAACCTCTACCCGAAAGACGATGTTATTCTCACCAATGCTTCGGGTTCTTTCGGCGTAACCATTGCCGAACATCTCATATGCGTTTTGCTTATGCTCATGCGCCATATCCCTGAATACAACGATATGATATCCCATAGAATTTGGGGCAAAATAACCAAAATAGATTCTATATATGGTAGCACCATAGCGCTTATCGGCCTTGGGGATATCGGTTCGGAATTTGCCAAACGTGCTAAAGCAATGGGGGCTAACATCATCGGAATAAGAAATAACATAAACATTAAACCCGATTATTGCAGCGAAATATATCCCCTCTCCGAACTTAACTATGTTGCATCAAAAAGCGATGTGGTTATTTCATCTCTACCCAAAACAAATAAAACAAATAATTTATTCGATAAAGAATTTTTTGCAAATATGAAAAATGGTTCTTACTTTATAAATGTGGGCAGGGGCAACAGCGTTGATGAACAAGCGATTTTTGATGCGCTCTCAAATGGGCATTTATCGGGAGCAGCTCTTGATGTATTTCAAAACGAACCGCTAGCCGAAGATCACTTTTTATAC